>JAKEFL010000313.1 GCA_022616105.1 Anaerolineae bacterium
TAGATGAGTTCAGTCCGCCGAAAGAAGTTTGTCATTACACGCGCGCGAGTACGGCGATAGAGAAAATCCTTTATAACAGAGAGATTCTTTTGGGTAATCTAAATGAAACGAATGATCCAAAGGAGACTAAGTCGCGAGTTTTTCAATATATTAATGTTCCAAGGGATAAATTCGATGTTGCAGGGAATGTTCATGCTCTCGATTACCTAAAGAATATTAAAGTACTTTGCACATGTTGTCATAATCATCCCTTTTGGGAGATAATGAATCGGAAAAACGATTTAGAAGATTACAAATATGGTGTAAGTCGCTCACTGATGTGGGCGCACTACGCGAATAGATACAAAGGAGTATGCATCATATTTGATGGGGAGGCTCTTCATAAAAATATCCACGATAAAATCTTAGAAATGGGAGGAAACCTGCAAGAAGATATCCGCTGTGGCTTCGTAATGTACGATTACGATGCATCATTTATGCCAAGCGAAGGAAACAATGACGACGTATATTCTCTAATGAAACATTACGAGATAAATTTTCTTCGTAAGTCGCCTGAGTGGAAGCCTGAGCATGAGTTTAGATGGTTGGTTGTTGGCAGGCAAAATACCAAATTGTTGGTTTCAATCGAAAAAGCTATAAAGGCGGTTGTTGTAGGTGTTGATTTTCATGAAGCATACCGTCCGCATTTGGAAAGTAAAAGTAAGGAGTTGAATTTTCGATTAGGAAGAATAGATTGGATTAATGGTCGACCAATAGTTTCTTTTATGAACTGAGTCTTAAACATTAATAAAGGTGACAGTCATCTCATAAAAGGAAGATTATCCCTGAGCCGCAGCCGCGCGTCCCCTCCGAATTCCAAGCCATTGTCTCTCTTGAATGTCCAATTGTTTGCGGCTGGTATGGACGAAGTAAAACTCCCGTTCGGGATATTGTTTGTGAAGTTTACGATATTTTTGCATGGCGGCTGTGCCATCGTGACAGGACTCTATGATCGCGATTTTATCCAGCACGCGTTTTGTTTTGGTGCTATGTGCTTTGACTGCTTCAATGACAAGCCATTGATTCGGATAGTTTTTGCGAACATTCATCCAGCGCATGAGACTTGCCTCTCCCCAATCCTTGTCATTGACTGTGTAGGGAAATCGCTGTCTATCAGGCATAAGGCTTTTCTGGCTTATCGTCATTCAGCAATTTCATCAATGAGCCAGCTGCTTCGTAAGAGTTATAGGGAGACCAAATGGGATATTGAGCGTTGGGTTTTAGTAGTGTACCTTCTTCCTTTGCCAGTTCAATGACAAGGAATTGCATAATTCGCAGTTTATCGGCGCGGTCAAGTTGACTTAGCTCTTGGAAAAGATGTGAGTCTATCATGGTTCACCTCTGTCTTGATTTTACATCAAAAGCGGATTACTTTCTCCTCTCATCTAAAGCTTTGACCAACAACTCCTTCGTCACGTCCGGGTCAGCCTTCCCTTTTGTGGCGCGGGTGACTTGCCCCATGAACCATTGCAGGAGAGGGATTTCCCTGATATTTCCTAGATTTCGTAAGGTATACGAATATCGTCCCACTTTGAATCAAAGTCTTTTGTGTTGCGTGTCACCAAAACCGCATTGTGCGCTTTGGCAGTGGCCCAGATGATCGCATCAGGCAGGCGAATCCGATATTGACGCCGCAATTGCACGGCAACTTCAGATATGTTCAAATCAATATTTGCTATCTCAAACTGATTCTCTAAAAAGTCACGCAGTTGTCTGTTGTCGCCTTTTTCACCGACCAAAATTTCCATCCAGGTGATTCTGCTGATAATGACGCGCTCATAGAGGGCGTATTCCTTATCCGCTTTGGCAATGCCGTTGAGCGCGTCGATTACGATATTTGTATCAAAGACAGCAATCACGAACGGCTGTCCCATTCGGAGCGAAGATCATGTTGATATTTAAGCGCGTTGATTTTGCGCCCACTCCAGGAGCCGTATGCGGGGTGATTGCGAATGGAAGTTTTCTTTCTTGGCTTTGCAATGCTTCGTTTTTGCAGGAATCGGATGAAATCCAGGGCTTCACTCTGTTTTTCTGGTGGCAAACGAAGAAGTTCTTTTTGAATTTGTTCAAGTAAGGTCATGGTTCACCTCTGCCTTGATTTTACATCAAAAGCGGATTACTTTCTTCTTTCTTCCAACGCCTTGACCAGCAATTCCTTCGCTACATTCGGATCCGCCTTTCCTTTGGTGGCGCGGGCGACTCGTCCCATGAACCATTGGAGGAGGGTGTCCTTGCCAGCGAGATATTTTTCCACCTCGGAGGGGTTGTCATTCAGCACTTTCATTACAGCATCTTGAATAAAACTTTCGTCTGAGACTTGGGCAAGTCCCTTTTCTTGGACGATTTGTTCGGGGTTGCTGCCGTTCTTGACCATTTCGTTGAACACGACTTTTGCCGAGTTGCCGCTGATGACTTTGTCTGCCGTCATGTCAATCAGTTTCGCAAAAGATTCGGGGGAAAGAGTTATGTCTTCTATGCTAATACCTGAATCATTCACGTAGCGCATGAATTCGCCTGCAATCCATGAATGGACAGTCTTGGCGGGGCTTTTTGATTTGGCGAGGACGCGCTCGAAGTAGT
Organism: Anaerolineae bacterium; assembly: GCA_022616105.1. Taxonomy (GTDB): domain Bacteria; phylum Chloroflexota; class Anaerolineae; order Anaerolineales; family Villigracilaceae; genus Defluviilinea. The sequence continues at coordinate 2,620 of JAKEFL010000313.1, forward strand.
CCGCAAGAGAAAGTTCGGCTGTAAGAAAACGCGCTTCGGACGGAGTCAGCCCAAAGTCCGCGATGAAGCGTTTGGTTTTTGCTTCAGGCAACTCGGGCAAACTCGCGCGAATCGATTCAATCCAATCAGAGTCAAGCACAAGCGGAGGCAGGTCAGGTTCGGGGAAGTAACGATAATCGTGGGCGCTTTCCTTGCCGCGCTGTGAATATGTCTTGCCTGTCGCTTCGTTGAATCCCAACGTTTCCTGTTCGATGATTCCGCCGCGCGAATAAATTTCCGTTTGGCGTTTGATCTCATAGTCGGCTCCCTGCACGAGCGCGCGAAACGAGTTGAGATTTTTAATTTCGGTTCTAGTGTTGAGTCCCTCACTTCCCGCTTCACGCACAGAGACATTCGCCTCAAAGCGGATCACACCTTTTTCCATGTCGCCAGAATTCACATCGAGATAACGCAGAATGGCATGGAGTTTTGTGGCGTATGCCTTTGCTTCTTCAGACGAGCGAAGATCGGGCTCGGTGACAATTTCCAATAACGGGACTCCGCTTCGATTGTAGTCAATGAACGAGTGACCGTCCGCGTGGGATAGCTTGCCTGTGTCCTCTTCCAAATGGACGCGGCGGATCCGCACTTCCTTTATACCTGCTTCCGTTTCGATTTGGATTTTCCCATCTATGGCAAGCGGCTGGTCATATTGCGAGATTTGATATCCCTTCGGCAGGTCGGGGTAAAAATAATTCTTGCGCGCGAAAATACTTTCGGTGTGGATTTTGCAATCGAGCGCCAGCCCAACGCAAACAGCGAGTTCAACTGCCTTTTTGTTCAACACAGGCAGTGCACCAGGCTGACCCGTGCAAACCGGGCAGATATAGTGATTCGGCTTCGCAGTAATCGAATCGACCACTTCACACCCACAAAACATCTTTGATTTGGTGAGCAATTCGGCGTGGACTTCGAGTCCGATGATGGGTTCGTATTTTAGTTGCATAGTCGGTTAGTCTTGTAGTCTGATAATTGCGAGATGTTTTCTGATTTTTTCGGCGTGCTTTGCTCGCTCGCTTATTGACATGCGTTCCCTTTGAGTGGCGTAATAATTATCATCGATGTAACGCGGAGTGACGTGCAGATGGTAATGCCAGACATCCTGACTGCCTGCGGGTTCGTTATGCTGGCGAGTGGAGACGCCTTCGCAGGCATAAACCGCCTTCATTGTCAAAGCCAACATTTTTGCAACTCTGTGAATGTCTTGAGCATAACTTAATGGCAAATCGTAAATGTTTTCGAAATGTTCATTTGGGACGATGATTGTATTTCCGTGATTATTTTTCCATTGTCCTGAGCCAACGAACGCGGTGACAGAGTCATCGTGATAAACAACGTCACTTTGAACAGATTGAACATGATTAGTTTCCACGCCTGCAATAAGAAGGCAGAATGGGCAAGTATAATTTTCAGGAGCATGGTTATACATCATGTCATCCCTTCGAGATTTTTTATAATGGCGGATGTTTTGTGTGCCAATCGGTTTGGGATTGATATAAGTGACCGATACGAAGCAAAGTCTCCTCCGATAAATGCGGACCCATAATCTGCATTCCGATGGGCAATCCGTTTGAAATGCCGCACGGAACGGATAGGGCTGGAATACCCGCGAGATTGACTGCGACAACAAACACATCCGATAAATACATATCCAGCGGATTGGTGATCTTTTCACCGATTCGGAATGCTGTTGCCGGCGCGACGGGTGTAATGAGCGCGTCGCAGGTTTCAAATGCTTTTTGGAAATCCTGACGAATTAAGGTGCGAACCTTTTGGGCTTTTAAATAATAGGCGTCGTAATATCCAGCTGAGAGAGCAAACGTCCCAAGCATGATGCGGCGCTTGGTCTCTGCGCCAAAGCCTGTTTCGCGCGTCTTCAGATAGACATCCATCAGGCTTTCAACACTTCGTTCAGATAACCCAAAACGAATGCCATCATATTTCGCGAGGTTGGAACTGGCTTCGGCAAACAAAATCAAGTAATAGACTGGAATTGCATATTGAGTATGCGGCAAAGATACTTCAATGACTTCCGCACCCAGACTTTCAATGTGTTTGATTGCATCGCGCACAGAAAAATCCACTGCAGAGTCCAGCCCTTCGACAAAATATTCCTTTGGAATGCCGATGCGAAGTCCGCGCAGGTTCTCGGTCGTCTTCAAAATTTCAGAATAATTTTCAACAGGTTCCAGGCGTGATGTGCTATCTTTCGCATCATGTCCCGCAATCGTCTCAAGCACCAACGCGACATCGTATACACTTCTCGCCATCGGACCGATTGTGTCAAATGAGGAAACCAGAGGAATCAAGCCATAACGTGAGACTCGTCCATACGTGGTTTTGAGTCCTGTAACCCCGCAAAATGAGGCGGGCATGCGGACCGATCCGCCTGTGTCTTCACCGAGCGAAAATGGAGTCAGACCCGCTGCAACAGCTGCTGCAGATCCTCCACTGGAGCCTCCCGGGACATAGTCAAAGTTCCATGGGTTGCGCGTGGTGAAGAAGCCAGAGTTCTCTGTGGACGAACCCATTCCGAATTCGTCCATGTTGTTCTTGCCGAGAAGAACAGAGTTCGATGAATTTAATTTCTTGATGGCGGTAGCATCGTAAAACGGTTTGTAGTTCTCAAGGATTTTGGATGAGCAGGTTGTGTTGATGCCGCGTGTAGAAATGGAATCTTTTGCAGAGTAGGGGATGCCTGTAAGCGGAGTCAAGCCTTCACCTGTCTTGATGCGCTGATCCGCTTCTTTTGCTTGTTTCAATGCGAGTTCTTCAGAGACTGTCACATAGGATTTGATTTGAGGGTCGAGTCGCCGGATGCGTTCTAAATACGCGCGCGTGAGTTCTTCCGAAGAAACCTTGCGGCTTGAAAGCAGTTCGTGCGCTTGCTGTATGCTTAACTCGTGTAGGTCCATGAAGTTCGTTTTGGTTATTTGTCACCCTGAGCGGTAGCGAAGGGTCTCTACTCCTCAAATAGAGATTCTTCGCTCCGCTCAGAATGACATGGTTATTGTTCGATATGAACACGCGGGATCACAATGTAATCATCCTTCGCCTGCGGTGCGTTGGCAAGAAATTCTTTTGTCGGCACAGACTCTTCGATATCATCTTCTCGCATCGCGCTGTTGTTGGCAGATGATAAATATGCAGGTGGGACATCTTCTGTATTCACCTCATTCAAGATGCTGACATAATCCAGAATATCCTTGAACTGTGAAACAAACATCTCCCTCTCTTCTTTTGTTAGATCCAAACGTGCAAGAGACGCAATTTCTTCGACTAGTTGTTCATCAACTTTGACTTCATCTTTTTTACTCATTCAAATTTCCTTATGGTATCAAACGATTTGGTCCTCTATGAAGGAAAACAACATCGCGTATGCTTTTTTGATTTAGCAAGGCAGCCAACAACCTTGCAAGACCGAATCCGAAACCGCCATGTGGCGGGCAACCGAATTTGAAGAAGTCGAGATAGAACTGAATCGATTCGAGACTGACTCCATTTTCAGTTGCCTGCCGAGTCAAAATGTCATAACGGTGCTCGCGTTGTGCCCCTGTTGTGATTTCCATCCATTTCCAAAGTAAGTCGAAACTTTTCGTTTCCTTTGGCTCGTTTTCCTTTCTCATATGATAAAAAGGACGAACTTCTATCGGATAGTCTGTAATAAAAATGAACTCATGACCAAATTCTTCTTTGGCATATTCACATAAGAGCCGTTCGCCCTGTGGGTCGATATCTCCCTTTTTGGTTTCTACAGGCGGAATATATCCTTTATCTTTGAGAATCTTTTGCGCCTCATCCATCGTCAATTTCGGGAAAGGCTGGCTGGGTATAACAACTTCAGTGCCGAATGTCTCCGCGATTTCCTTGCCATGTCTTTGCATGACCGTTTTGAGCACATGACAAAGCCAAGCCTCTTCAAATTCCATGATGTCATAATGAGATTCGATCCACGCCATTTCCATGTCCACGCTCGTGAATTCAGTGGAATGTCTGGGGGTAAAGGATAGGTCTGCACGAAAGGCAGGAGCAATCTCAAAAACACGATCCATGCCTGCTGCCATCGCCATTTGTTTATAAAACTGTGGAGATTGTGCTAACGATGCGGTCTGTCCAAAATAATCCAACGTGAAAAGTTCAGCCCCTCCTTCGCTCGGACTGCCCATTATTTTGGGCGTGTGAATCTCTACAAATCCATTCGATATCCAAAATTCACGCATCGCCATTTCAACAGTGGTTTGGACGCGGAAAATCAGTTGATTTTCGGGCTGGCGCAAATCGAGAAAACGCCAGTCGGATCGTTTATCAATATCGGTCGCGGTCTTGCCGAAAATATCAACGGGTAAAGTTGCATCTGACATTGAGACAATAGAAAGAGTCTTCAACTGCAATTCCAACTGACCAAGTTTCACTTTTGGATTGCTTATCACAATACCTGTTACTTCGATTGCTGATTCGCGCGTCAACTGCGAAATCGATTCATTGACTGTGCTGTTTGCTTCGGAACGTTCCGCAACGATTTGAATGAGACCTGTATGATCACGTAGGATAATAAATTGAACTGCTTTCTGGTTTCTGACAGTTTGAACAAACCCCTTCAGGGTAATGACTTCTCCAATTTTTTCTTTTGCATCTCTGATCAGCGTTCTTTCCATGATTGCTATTCTTTGATTTGAATATGCAACTCTTTCAGTTGTTTCGGTTCCACTTCAGACGGCGCGTCAGCCATCACATCGCGTCCCGTTTGATTCTTGGGAAACGCGATCACTTCACGGATGTTCGGTTCGTCCGCGAGCAACATCACCAAACGGTCAACACCGGGCGCCATACCACCATGTGGCGGCGCGCCATATTCAAACGCTTCCAGCATGTGGCCAAACTTTTGTTCGATCTCATCACCGCGCAAACCCAGCAGTTGAAATACCTTCAGTTGAATGTCACTGCGATGGATGCGGATCGAACCCGAAGCCATCTCGTAGCCATTGCACACCATGTCGTACGCGTCTGAAAGGATTTCTGCAGGATTGGTCTCGAACTTTGGCAGGTCATCCAATTGAGGCATCGTAAACGGATGATGTTCCGCGTCCCATTTCTTTTCCTCTTCATTCCACGCGAACATCGGGAAGTCCACAATCCACGCAAACGCCATCAGATCCGGGTCAGCCAAATCAAGTTTGTCGCGGAAGATCACACGCAGACCTCCCAACACTTTATTGACGACCGCGCGTTCATCTGCCGCGAACAGGATGAGATCACCTTCCTTCGCACCGACTTTGGATTTGACCGCTTCCTCTTCTTCGGATTTGACAAACTTCGCGGCGGTTCCTTTCAAGCCTTCGCCTGTTACCGCTAAAGTGGCGAGTCCCTTTGCCCCAAGCGCCTTCGCGGACTCGGTCAACGCATCCACTTCCTTGCGTGAGTAATCCGCGCAACCAGGCGCAACGATACACTTGATCACGCCGCCAGACTCAATCGCGGACTGAAAGACGCGGAAGTCACTCTTCGTGAAAATATCACTGACGTCAATTAATTCCATGCCAAAGCGCAGGTCGGGTTTATCCGTTCCGTATTTCTCAACGACTTCTTTGTAAGAGAACTTGGGCCACGGCGAAGAAAGCAACTTCTTACGTGGCGCGACCCTGGGAATCATATCTGTGTAAAGCGCTTCAACCAATGCCAGCACGTCGTCCCGATGAACGAAGGACATTTCAAGGTCCAGTTGTGTGAACTCAGGCTGACGGTCACCTCGCGAGTCTTCATCGCGGAAGCAACGCGCGATCTGGAAGTAACGGTCCATGCCTGCGACCATCAACAATTGCTTGAGCTGTTGCGGTGATTGCGGCAGGGCATAGAACTGACCGGGGTAAATACGCGAAGGGACAAGGTAGTCGCGCGCGCCTTCAGGCGTCGCTTTGAACAGAATAGGTGTTTCGATTTCGATAAAGTTTTGCTTATCGAGAAAATCGCGCATGAACTTGACGACTTTATGACGCAGGATCATGTTGCGGCTCATGCGTTCGCGGCGCAGATCAAGATAACGATACTTGAGGCGCGTGTTCTCATCTGGCAGGTCGTTCTCTCCACTGACCATAAAGGGCAGGGTCTTTGCGGGGTTCAACACATCAATTGACTCGGCAATGATTTCAACCTCACCCGTTTGCATTTTGGGGTTTTCCATGCCAGCAGGCCGCTTGTGGACAGTGCCTGTGACTTGCAACACCCATTCCATGCGGACATTTGCAACATGTTCTAGGGTTTCTTTCGAGAGATCAGGATTGACTGTTACTTGAATAATGCCATAGCGATCACGCAGATCGAGAAAGATGACTCCGCCATGGTCACGGCGGCGATGCACCCAGCCCGCAAGAGTCACTTGCTTGCCCGCGTGGGTAGCTCTCAGTTCGCCACAGGTATGAGTTTTGTACATAACGCGCCTCCAGTAATTATTCTCGTCATTGCGAGGAGGGTGCTTTTTCCGACGAAGCAATCTCCAATTTGTGAAGGGGATTGCTTCGGTCGCTATCGCTCCCTCGCAATGACGGGTTGTGCAGATAAAATAAATCGCCCTTCATGGCGCCTTGGCGCCACGTTGGGCGATTGGTTTCTTTTCAGAACTTACTTTTTAACCAGCAAAGCTTCGCCCAACGATTCGGGGATCGTCATTGTCATTATTATTGTTATTGGCGAAGCGAAATCTGTATTGCATAGTGACGGCATTATAGCACAGACTTATTTTTATAGGCAGATTCAATTTATTACGAAGTGTTTGGTCATGAATGTTCGATTTTTGTGAGGCGATGCAGGAATATATCACTTCCCATCTGCCTGAAGATGTTGTATATTTATTTATCGCTTCTGTATTGTTTAATCCAAAAGGAGAATGAAATGAACTACCGTATGATGTTTCTCATTAACGCGCTGGTTGTCGTTTTGTTTGGCTTGGGATTCCTGCTCGTCCCAGAGAGGGTGCTTGGGCTGTTTCGCACTGAGGCGTTTGTCGCGACGCAACTGGTAGCACGGTTCTTCGGAACCGCATTGCTGGCGCTCGGTTTGGTTCTATGGTTTGCAAAGGATATCACCGATGAAAGCGTGCAAAGAGGGATAGGGATCGCATTGCTCATTGGCGCTGTTGCTGGACTGATCGTAACCGCGATGGGAACATTCGCTTCGAATGCTGTGATTCGCGCGAACGGATGGCTCGCGATGGTGCTCTATGTGCTTTTTGGATTAGGTTACGCCTATTTGGTGTTCCTGAAACGCGAATCATTCAGTGAGTGAATTACAGAAAGGCATCGGCAGACGTCGGTGCTTTTCTATCGAGGAAAAGTTTCGTCCGAATTCGCTTATTAAGATTTCATTGCATCACCTGTATGCTTGTCTGGTCAGGTAACTTTCGTTAGTCTTTGACGTCATGCACTTGGCGGGAGCTGGACTAGCGTCCTATGCTGGGCATTATGAATTCCCATGCGAAATTGCTGTCGTGTACAGGAGATTTGTTGGATTATGAGTCTTGGTGAAGTTGAACAGGTTGCCAGTTCAGAGCTGCCTCATCTGGCAATCCTTGTCGTGGACGACGATGAATTGAGCCGGCGCATGATGAAACTCTTACTAACGCGCGAAGGTCATCACGTGGAGGTGGCCTCCAACGGTTTGGAAGCCTTTGAGGCAATTAAGTCCAAGAAATACGACATTGTATTCATGGACCTGCAGATGCCTGTCATGGATGGTGTGGAGGCGAGTCGGAAAATACGTGAGTGGGAAAATGGAGGCGTGCGTACATTCATTGTAGCATTGACTGCGAGTTATCTTCCAGAGCAAGGACAAGAATTGTTTGAAGCTGGTATTGATAATTATCTTTCCAAGCCCTTCGAGCTGGATCATATTCAGCGAATGTTGAAGTATCGGGCTGATGCTATCTTATCTTCCTCTGCAAATGCAGAAGTGATGCACAGTGAGGAAATTTCTATTAGTGAGGTTCTTGATTTTCAGAAAGGGGTAAAGCGTGTTGGCGGCGATATAGACACCTACTGGGAGTTGTTTGCTGAGTTCATTCAGGAACTCCCCAAAAAGACTGAGGCCTTGCAGCACTACTTTGCGCTGGGGGACCTGGATGGGCTTTCCCGGGCGGCCCATAACCTTAAAGGTGTAACTGCCAATTTGGGAATCTTGCAATTATCTGAATATGCTGACAGGCTTGATAAGCAAAGTAGTGCCGGATATACTGATTTGATAGAGAAATCGCTTAAGGAAATTAAAGCAATTGGAGGCAGGTTAAGTGAGATAGCGCAAATTTTTCTTTCTGGTAGAAAATTTCATGCAAAGTAATTATATTAATTCATATTTGCCAGGAGAAACATATGCGGGTCTTACTGATCGACGACGAACAGTTTTATTTTAAGCTGATACGAAAGACACTCAAGGAGGCCGAATACGACCTTGAGTACGCAAAATCAGGTGGCGAAGGGCTGGCGAAGGTTTCGTCTTTTGAACCTGAAATGCTCATCATTGATCTCAAATTGCCAGAAATGGATGGATTTGAGATTCTTGAGCGTTTGCGTCGGGATCCGAAGTTCAGTCACATTCCTGTAATCGTCATCACATCGAAGGATGAACTCAGTGAGAAGCTGAGAGCGTTTGAACTGGGGGCAGATGATTACATTGTAAAGCCGTTCCAGCCTGAAGAGTTGGTTGCTCGCATGGGCATCCTTGCCCGGCGCGGCAAAGCCATGCAAATTGTCCGGCAGATGGAAAAAACGACAAGCAGGAGCAATGCAACTGTCTTAACGGTTCATAGCTTGCGCGGCGGTCTGGGGTGTTCAAGCATTGTTGTCAATTTGGGGTTGGCGTTCCACAAACTCTGGGGAAAGCAGACTCTTCTCATCGACGGCATCTTAACCGCTGGCCAAGTGGCGCTCATGCTGGATGCAAGATCTAATGCGACATGGGAAAACCTTGTAGGTGTGGATCACGAGAATCTTGATGATGTAGTGATTAACGAAATGATGTGCTCACACAAGAGCGGGATCCGTTACATCGCATCTCCGAGGTACCCAATTGCGGCAGATACATTTACAAATGAGACACTGAAACTTTTCATGGACAGACTAAAATACCATAACGATTTCATCGTTGTAGATACATCCCATGATTTTTCAGATATGACAATTCAAATGTTGAGCGTGTCAAATACAATCTTGTTGGTAATGGCACCTGAAATGGCTTCGCTGCGCACCTCAATGAGCGCATTAGAGATATATGATCGGCTGGGCATTTCTCTTGAAAAAGTAAAGATTGTTTTGAATAACAATTCATCCAACCCTGCTATCAAGCAGGCCCAACTGGAAAAAGTATTAAAGCGTCCGGTTGATTTTGTTTTGCCATTTGAGGCTGGTGAGGTAAACCGCGCGCTTAACTTTGGTCAACCATTCATTTTGAGCAACCCTGATCTACAGATTTGCCTTAAACTGGAAAGGATGGCGTACATGATAAGCGACGAAGTATACAAAGCCATTCCACCTGCTGTCCCATCACCAACATGGAAACGGGTGACCAGTCAGCTTTCCAATAAGTAGGGGTATGCGGAAAAAAAACCGTCATTCCTCTTTCCTGATCCTTCTAATTCTTGGAATAGGGTTGCCAGGTTTTATTGGGATATTGGGAATCCAGGCTAAAGCAGTTGCCAACCAGCCTGAGATGATCAGTTCGATTTTGCAAATTGCAGATACAGTTACACCTACCATGTTGCAAGCAACTTCCACGCTTCTTGCTTCGACTCCAACGGATTTGCCGCTCAGTAATCTTCAGCCTTCAGGAGCATTCTCTCCCGGTTTGCATGCCTTTATACAAGCCCCAAACGGAGTCGTCCCAAGACCCTATGTCATCCTGACCGCATTTTCCTCCCTTCCGCGCACTGAGTCGGTAACGATTGGAGGGTTTGTCAACTCGCAGGAATTCATTTGTACAGAATCTCCTTGTGTGATCAGCCTTCAATCCAATGCAAGATTTGTGTTCAGGGCTTATACAGGCTCAGGGGCAACCAGTGAAGAAGTGATTGCATCAGTACGTGTGACCCAGAACCAGGATGGATATATTGTAACGATTGATTCAGTTAGCCAATTTACCACATTTGGCGATTCCTGCTCTCTCACCTGGGGGGTGCAGGACGAAACAAGTGCCACCTGGGATTCGTTTGTTCAGTTTCCTTATCAGCTTAATACGAAGAAAACCCTACACACGCTCGCCACACAACTCATTCTGAACGGGATCGTTGATACTAGAGATTGTCCTGCCGGTGGCTTAAGCCTGGGTTTAAAGTGGCCCACTGCCTGTGGATTGGAACGTTCCTCAACCGCGATGATCGCATGGCAAAACCAGTTTGATGAATACATTTGGCTGGCAAGTAAAAATCATGGCATTCCGCCAAAAGTCTTAAAGACCCTCATTGAGATCGAATCGCAATTTTGGCCCGGAAATTCACGTTTTTATCTCGATGAATATGGCCTGGGGCAACTCAATCAATTGGGTGTGGATGTGCTACTGCGCAAAGATCCTGCCGTATACCAGAGGGTGTGTGCAGGTGTGCTTTCCGATTGCTTAAGGCCCTATCAGAGTTTAGAGCCATCCCAACAGGCGCTGATTCGAGGCGCGCTGGTTAATCTGGCAGATGCCAGTTGTGCAACTTGCGAGTATGGAATAGACTTGGATAAGGCAAAGGAAAGTGTTTCCCTCATCGCAATGTTGCTCAAGGCAAACTGCCAGCAAGTGGATGTCATTCTGGATCTCGCTGCCAGGGCAAATGCCGATGAAGATGCCGATGCCGCTACTGCCACCGCTGCGGTTGCTACTGCCACGGCTGCTGGAGGCGGCCTTTCCAAAACCACTTATGAGGACCTCTGGCGGTTTACCTTTGTCGCATATCATAGCGGGCTTAGTTGCGTACAGACAGCGGTGCAGGCTGTCGAAAAAGCCAGTTTGCCTGTCACATGGGAAAACGTTTCGAATGAATTTAAGTGTAAGGGCTCAGAAGATTATGCAGATGGATTCATGAACAATCTGTTTTCGTTCGATCTTTATCTCTATCAATTTAGTGAGTCCGATGTGTCACTTGCCGCGCCCACGTTTGTTCCTACACGTACTCCCATCCCAACACCTACTGTCTTCATTTCCACCGCGCAGGTCAGGGTTGAGGTATTCATGGATCGCAACAATAACGGTTCCCCAGAAGATGGCGAGTGGATTGACGCGATGACGGTCCTCCTTACGACATCCACGAATGAACAGATCACACAAAGAACACAAAATGGCGTCGCAATTTTTGATATGACAGGATTTCCGCCTGGTATTGGCATCAATGTCAGCCTGCCAGGTTTGTATCGCAGTGAGAGTTTTGTATTACCAGAACAGGGCGAAGTATCTGTAACGTTTGTGTTCGAGCAACCTGCGTTGCCTACGCTTCTTCCTTAGTGAGAATAGACCATGCCAAAGAAAAAACGAAACAAGCAAATATTTGAAAGTATACAGATTGAATCGGTTGAAGCGAATGCCGAATCAAAGGAATCAGAAAAGGTTGAGGGGGCTCTTCCCGATTTGAGTCCGCAAGAAGCAGCCGCGGAAATACCCGAAAGCGATGGACAGCCGGCCGATAAGGAATCCGTTCCTCCTTTAAATGACGTGCCCGTTTCAGATGAACCGGCTAACATTGACGATGAGGTTTCAGCCGATGATTTACTGAATGATGTTCGCCAGTCTTTAATCGAGGATGAAACTGTCAAGGATGAAAAAAAGTCGAAAAAATGGTGGCGTCGAGTTGCTAAAGGCTTGCAAAAGGATAAAAAGGTCGAGACGGAAGTGCCCACTGCAACAGAGATGAATTTGCCTACCGTGAGCATACCGGAAGACGTGACCCAAGAGCAGGAAGAAGAAAAAGAGTCAGCAGAATATCTGGATGAAATTGATGAACTTATAGATATGCTTGAAACTGAGACGGACGAATCTGCCGCGCAGACAGCTATCGCGGTGGAAGTACCAATAGAGCCGGAAATAGAAATTGATATCGAAGAGTTGAAAAAACAGGCTTTTCAGCCACGTAGCGAAGGTGAGGAGCAAGAAAATATTACTGAGGTCCGTTCAGTTGCGTTGGAAGGCGGCGAGGAAGTTTTTGTGGAGGTTCAAGCCACCCCCCAGGATCCGCTAGAGGAGCGTTTGGCGGCAATTGAAAACGCCTTAAAGCCTTACAGTCGATACATCAATTACGCTTTTGCTTTTGTGGGTTTGATCATGGCAGTGCTTGCTTCGGTAGTCTTGTTCAATATTTATAGACAGAATCAACCTGCGCGTCCCACTGAAGTTGTGAATTTACCCTATCCCACCTCGATGAGCCTACCCGGGGGATTAAACTTCAACCTTGGTAAAGGCACATTGAAGGATGGCGAATGGAATCCGCGCGGACCCGAGTGGCTGGAAGGAACTGAGGTTTGTCGCTGGGTTGCGATCCCGTGGAGTGTCCAATTGGAGGCTGTGATTCGAACGCTCAATCCGAACGATCCCATTGAACTTGTGATGAGCAACAATGACAGATTTGTTTATAAGGTTTACTCTGTCCGACAGTTAAGCTCTGAGGAAATGCTAAATCTAGATTCAAATTCGCCATGCTTGTTGTTGGTTTTAGCTCAAGCGGATTCTGATGGCCGTTGGGTTCTGACCGCGTTGCCCTAGTCACATCGGAGCTTTAGCGGGCCGCTCGTATGGCAGCCGATGGATACAAAAAGAGCCTTGTTATAAAACAAGGCTCTTTTCGCTCACACAAGCAGATTACGGCAGGGAGCTGGAGATGGTGCTGAAGGTGTTGCCAATCTTGGGTCCCAGCAAGCGCATGACCGCAATCACGACGATGGCGACCAGAGCGAGGATAATCGCATACTCGACAAGGCCCTGGCCTTTTTCTTTGGGTGCAAATAACATAATTACCTTCCTTTCAACCAAAAAATTTTCTTTGCCTGAGGACCATCCCCAGTACTGGCTACATGACCATCTCAAGGACGAAAAGTTACATCGTAATTATTTCATAACAAGAAGGTTACACACGCCACGCCTACATTTGGTGTTTTTTGTCATTATCGAATGATTTTGGTTATATGTAGCGGTTAGTCATATTGTGTTTTATATGGCGGCGCGTAACTTTTCCTACCTACTTACGTCCTGCCTTTGTTGATTAAGCAAGCGTAATTGCCTCATCGAGATCAATCTCACAAATAGAAATGAATTCTGGGATGCAGAGACCCAGTGACGAAAACTGGTCGCAAAACCCCCGCAGGGTGGGTGTAGTCACTGGCGAGCGATAGCGAAACCGGCCCGCAATTTGGTCGGTTTTTGCTTTCACTTTTTCGATGGAGTTTCTAGGACTTACAATTTCATGTTTATGAAAAGACTTCTCAAGCGAAATAAATTCTCAGGATACCACGCGCAGGCGATGGTTGAATTTGCGATTGCCCTGCCGATTCTCATGGCTCTATTAGTTGGAATACTTGAAGTTGGACGCATGGTTTTTATCTATGCTGCAGTGACCAATGCTAGCCGTGAGGCATCCCGATATGGTTCTGCTGTTGGACTTAATGATAGCGGTACTACTCCGAAATATCAAGACTGTGATGGGATTAAAGAAATGGCACGGCGTTCTGCTTATTTTCTCGCTTTGGCAGATGGTGATATTGTCATCTCTTATGACCATGGACCGGGCACAGGATCGTTTGATACTTGTACTTCGAATGTGGATACGGGTGTTGTCGTAAATTCCGGTTCTGACCCTGACCGTGTGATTGTTACCGTTTCCGCAACGTATAGCCCGATGGTAAATCTGGTTCCGATTAGTTCACGGCCGATCACTTCATCCAGCGCTCGGACGATATTGGGCATTCTTGATATGACAACAGGAAACAGTGTGGTACCAACAACGGGTTCCTCGAACACGGCAACCGCGACACTTCCTTCAACGGCAGTTCCAACTGACACATCAACGGCGATAGCCACAGTTACATCCGACACGCCAACTGCGACAGAACCAGGGGGCGATTTAATAACATTCACACCCCTGCCAACCAGTACGGCAACCGATACACCGACTGTGACACCAACCTTCACAGAGACCCTTACACCAACCACGACTTTTACGCCAACCATGACCTTCACGCCAACCTCAACCTCAACGCCTGTGCCAGGCTGTGACAGCATCACTGCTGGCGCGATCAGTATCACTGGCGGTAACAAAATAATGAGTATGACGATCACCAATCCGCATGACTCGATCACAATCCTGAACATCCAGGTGACCTGGAATCATGACACTGGAGGAACGGGCAATCCTAAAACTTTGGCCTTGAAAAGCGCCTCTCTTGTAGGCACATTCTGGACTTGGACAAACGATAATATTGGTGCCCCCGGACCCAGTATTACGATCACACCTTCTACAACCGTAATCATCCCAGGGAATAACGTAACAACCCCGATCATTTTTACATTCGACAAAAACTATCAGATCACCGATGGCACAGAATCTATTGTTATCAACCTCTCAACACCCGGCTGTGAGAGTTTCCCAATTCAGAGGCCTTAACGATGTCAGTCGTTAGGAAGGAGAAAGAACAATGAAAAGTATAAAGAGTGAAGGCGGACAGGCATTGATCATCTTTGCACTTGCGGCGATTGGCATATTTGGCATCGTGGCGCTGGCCATCGATGGCAGCGCGAAATTCTCAGACCGCCGTCACGCACAGAACGCGGCGGATAGCGCCGCGCTGGCTGGCGCGCTGGCACTGGTCAATGGACAAACGACAGAGATTGGTGGTGTCCAAGTTTGGGTGCTAAACGCATTGAATCGCGCGCTCGACAATGGTTACGATGACAATCATGTGTCCAATGATGTATGGGTCTACCGCTGTCATGAAGTTGACGTCACGTCGCCCGTTGATTGCGGACCCTACAACGGCAACTCTGATTATGTCCAGGTGGCAATTCAGTCTCATGTCAATACATATTTTGCCCGAGTCCTTGGCATCGATGAAACAGTCAACACTGTGCAGGCCGTCACTTACGCCAAAGAACGAGGACCATTTTATGATGGCAATTTGATTGTTGCGCTAAACCCAAATCCTTGCTCGGGAGGAAATGGCAATGTCCAGTTGGGCGGTAGCAGCACTGTTACTCTCACTGGTGGCGGGGCATTTGTCAATTCCGGTGGCAGTGGTTGCGGAATGGAGCATGGCGGCAGTTGCCCAACCATTGATGGTGAAATTGGTTCGCCAGGTGACGGCAATATTAACCTGGATGGTTGCGGTGGTGTTCCAGCTCCAAGTACTAACCAGCCGCCATACCCATTCCCGCCAGAGATGCCTGAAGAGCCTGCAGAGTGTGATGTTTCCAATCCTGGGTCATTTTCAAGTGATAGTAGTACCCAAACTACAACGTTATCTCCCGGAAGATTTAACGAGTTTCCTCCCAAATCGGGTGGTGGGGTAACTGTTTATGACAATATGATTATGAATCCCGGCATATATTGTGTGAATGATATGATTAAGCTAAGCGATCAGCACCTCATCCTGACTGGGCATGATGTGACTATTTATATTCGACCTGGTTATGATATTGATATTCAAGGTGGTACGATTACGCTTGATGCCCCAGACACTGGACCTTATGCTGGTTATCTGATGATCATCGACTCGAATTTTACCGGTCAAGTACCAGATTGTCATATTAATGGCGATTCCAGTAATACTTATATCGGAACGATTTTTGCTCCATACTGCGATCTCATCATTAACGGTGGCAACGATCTCACATCTTATACTTCACAGTTTATTGCATATACCGTTGCTATTCTTGGTAATGCCGAGACACAACTCCATTATGATATAAACAACAGTGCGCAAAACCAACCTAAGATTGGTTTAATGCGCTAGATTACTTTGAAGAGGGCGGGCGTGATCTCTTGGCTCGCCCTCTTTTTATTTCAAAACCCAGTACAAAACATACCCTAGATTGGAAAAACAGCATGGCGAAGAAACTAGCTACACAAATCGTTCCAGGAATTACAGACGCTGAATTACTTAGACCCAGAGTCTTCAAATATCTTATTGAATTGACGGAAGAAACCCCGCCGTTGGGTGAGCGCTATGAAGAGTTATTGAGAGGGCTGATCTTTCAGGCTTATGAAATTGCAAATGGTGATTTGGGGCCGGGTGAGCCGGAGTTTCTGAATGAGATCTTCGAATACGCGGCAAGCTACGGCCCAATGGATGAATTCTTCGATGACCCGCAGATCAGCGAGATCATGGTGAACGGTCCCAGCCAGATCTTTATTGAAAAGAACGGAAAGTTAATCCTGACCGATGCAAAGTATGAAAGTGAACTTCAATTGCGCTTTGCGATCAATCACATCATCAATCCCTTTGGCAGATATGTGAACTACAAGCATCCCATGGTGGATGCTCATTTGAAGGATGGTTCCCGTATCAATGCAGTAATACCGCCTGTGGCGCAACAAGGCTCGTGTCTTTCCATCCGTCGCTTTTTGAAGGACAAATTATCTGTTCAGGATCTCATCGATAAAGAAGCGCTCACGCAAGGTATGGCAGATTTTGTGTCTGTTTGTGTCGCAGCGCGGATGAACGTCATTGTTGCCGGAAATACAAGCTCAGGAAAGACAACCTTTCTCAACATTTTGGCGCGTTCCATTCCCGATCACGAACGAATTGTCACGATCGAAGATTCTGTCGAGTTGCAAATGATGCAGACTCACAAGGTGTCACTTGAAGCCAGGCCGCCTGATTACAATGGCGAGGGGCAGGTTACCATCCGCGATCTGGTAAAAAATTCCCTGCGTATGCGTCCGGATCGAATCGTGGTCGGCGAAATCCGCGGAGGCGAAGCCCTGGACATGTTACAAGCCATGAACACAGGTCACGACGGCTCAATGACAACTGTGCACTCCAATTCACCGCGTGATACTCTCTCGCGTCTTGAGACAATGACTTTGATGGCTGGTTTTGAGCTGCCTGTAGTGGCAATCCGCAAGCAGATCTCGGCAGCCCTGGACTTGATCGTGTATCTAACTCGTTTTCCGGATGGAACGAGAAAAGTCACGCAGATCTCCGAAGTAGGCGGCATGGAGTCTGATGTCATTATACTGACCGACATCTTTCTCTTTCAGCAGAATGGAACTAGTCCGGATGGGAAGCCTCTCGGTCAATTCCGTCCGACTGGGTTGCGCCCGATGTTTTCTCCCCAACTGGAAGCCATGGGATATCGACTGGACCGTCAGATGTTTATGGCTAAATGAAATCGGCTGATAAATGAACTGCCCACGAATATAACGCTGGGCAGTTCTAATTAAATTTTCCAGCCAACACTTATTCCAGTATCGCGTCGCTCATCTCATCGAGTTTTGCAACTTCCTCATCTGTCAACCTCCAACCGAGCGCGCCCGCATTCTGTTGAGCCTGTTCTGCATTCTTCGCGCCGGGAATCGGAAGCGCACCTTTGCAGATCGTCCAATTCAATGCAACCTGGGCGTTGGACTTTCCTCCGTGGTCCTGCCCGATCTCTGTCATCACTTTGAGAAGCGGTACTAATTTGGGAAGTATGCCTGAATAACTCGCGGCGCGTGAACCTGGTGGAGGGGTTTCCGGGCTGTACTTTCCTGAAAGCAATCCTTTCTCAATTGGGCTATAAGCGATCAGGCGAATCCCTAATTCTTTGCATCTCGCGAGTGTGCCATTCTTTTCGACCGCACGGCTCAATAAAC
Organism: Anaerolineae bacterium; assembly: GCA_022616105.1. Taxonomy (GTDB): domain Bacteria; phylum Chloroflexota; class Anaerolineae; order Anaerolineales; family Villigracilaceae; genus Defluviilinea. The sequence continues at coordinate 20,456 of JAKEFL010000313.1, forward strand.
TATAGTGTACCTGGTTGGATGCCAGCGGGATATTATGACGCGCCAGCGATGAATAAGCTGCCAGCATGCGGGATTGTCCAAAATTCGAAACGCCAACTGTGCGCGTCAAACCGCTTTTCACACACTCAGCCAGCCCTTCCATTAACCTGTCTGTGCTCATGACCGGGCTGGGCCAATGGATCTGATATAAATCCACGCTTTCGACTCCTATGCGGTCAAGGCTTCCATTCAAAGCTCGCGGCAATGCGCCTTTGGTAAATCTCCAGGGCAGGGGAAAAAACTTGGTGGCGATCAAAATGGGTTGATCGGTTTCTTTTAGAAACTGCCCAAGCAGGCGTTCCGAGCGCCCGTTGCCGTATATCTCTGCTGTATCAACAAAACGGATTCCTTCATTGGCAGATACCTGAAATGCCTGGCGCACTTCCTCCGCGCCATAACCATGCCCATACTGCCATACAATTCGGTCACCCCACTGCCACGCGCCCAATCCCATTTCGATTGCGTGCAAGAACCTGGTTTCACTGCTTAATTCGGTCAAGGCCTCTCTCCAGGAAGACAGGAAGAATGGAAGGGATTGTATCTTAAAATAAGATACCATCATAGCCAGTAAATCTAATTCGAGTTAAAATTCAATTCACTCAATATATCGGAACTGATGGAACGTCAACCTCACCCCCGGCCCCTCTCCTACGCTTTACAGGAGAGGGGGGTTGATGCTCCCTGAGTTCCGGGGAGGTTCCTGTGACATCTCTATTCGCATCGCGGGATTTCGAACCCGCATCTGACCTAAGCCGGAGGCTGGGTCTGCGCTTTTCAAATTTAGCTCTGCTGACGCGTGCCCTCACTCACCGTTCCTACGTCAACGAGAATCCCAACGCTATAGAGGATAACGAACGGCTTGAATTCCTGGGTGACGCGGTGCTGGACTTCATCGTTGGCGCGTGGGTGTATCATCGCTTCCCCGAAATGCCCGAAGGCGATCTCACCAAAATGCGATCCGCCATTGTCCGTAATGATCAACTGGCTGATTTCGCGCGACACTTAAATTTAGGTCCCGCGCTGCGATTGGGCCGTGGCGAATTTGCCTCCGGAGGGCGTCAGCGTGATGGGCTGCTGGGATCAGTTTTTGAGGCGTTGATAGGCGCCTTGTATCTGGATTTAGGTTTGGGGGCGGTGGAAGCATTTGTCCACCCGTTATTGGAGCAGGTGCGCGAGGCAATCCTTACGAAGGTGCACGACCCAAAGAGTCAATTGCAGGAATGGGCGCAGGCACAAAAGTTGGGCGCGCCGCGTTATAAAACGATCGCGACGGCCGGTCCCGACCATGCCAAAGAGTTCGACGTTCAAGTGGAAATCGGTGGGCAGGTGGTGGGGCAGGGTCATGGCAAAAACAAACATGCGGCAGAACATATCGCCGCGAAAAATGCGCTGAAGAATCTGGGAATAGAATAATATTAACTCACTTACTATAAAACGTCCCGAAGGCGCTGTCCTGAGCCGGTCGAAGGGTTTGAACGGCTCAACAAGGTTCTTCAAGAAAACCTCACCTGCACTTGCGCCAGGTGCAAGTGTCGGGACGGTGTATCACAGACATTAAATTGATGAAAGACAACTAAATGCCTTTAAGACTAAAATCCCTCGAATTACAAGGCTATAAAACATTCGCCTCAAAAACCACTTTTGAATTTGCGGGTGGTATCACCGCGATTGTCGGACCGAACGGTTCGGGCAAATCGAATATCGCCGATTCACTGCGCTGGGTGCTGGGAGAACAATCCTATACATTGCTGCGCGGCAAGAAGACCGAAGACATGATCTTCAACGGTTCCGAGCATCGTCCGCGCGCAGGGATGGCTTCCGCCCACATTGTCTTCGATAATTCCAATGGCTGGCTTCCTGTTGATTTCACCGAAGTCGGCATGACGCGCCGCGCCTATCGCGATGGTCATAACGAATATTTGTTGAACGATCAACATGTGCGTTTGCGCGACTTGAATGAATTGCTCGCGGCTTCTGGCTTATCAGAACGAACGTATACGATTCTAGGTCAGGGGCTTGTGGATGCATCGCTTGCTCTAAAAGCGGATGAGCGTCGCCGCCTGTTTGAGGAAGCAGCTGGTGTTGGTTTGTATCGCGTTCGGCGCGAAGAGGCACTCAAACGGCTGGATAATACAACCCGTAATCTGGAGCGCGTGCTCGATATCATGTCTGAACTTGAGCCGCGTTTGCGAAGCCTTGAACGTCAGGCAAAGCGTGCCATCGAATATTCCCGCGCCCAGGCGAATCTAAAGGTGATCTTGCGAGAATGGTATGGTTACCACTGGCATCGTGCGCAGCAGGAATTGACCGAGGCGCGCGAAAATGTAAAAGCGCAGGAAGCCCGCGTAACCCAGGCGCGGGAGGTTCATCAAAAAGCACAGGAGGAATACAACAAATTCCGTGAACGATTCACCGGTACTCGCTCGCAACTTAATACATGGCATCATCAATCCGCAGAATTGCACAGTCAGCGCGAAGAGGTGAGCCGTGAACTTGCAGTTCTTGAAGAACGAAGGCGTTCATTGCTTTCGACACAATCATCTGTTCTGGCAGATAAAGACCGTGCATCAGATGAAGAAAGAATCGCGCAAGAACGTCTGGCTGAGGCTGAGCAGGAGACCGCGCGCCTTCAGGTGGAATATGAGGAAGCAAAGAAACAATATGCGGATGCACAGCAGTCATTACAGGCAAAACAAGCTGAGCGCACTATAGTCGAAGAAAAACTACAGGCAGCGCGCGCAGAAATCGAAAAACGGGCATCTCAACGCGCAGAATTTCAGGCGCGGTTGGATGAGCTGGAAGCGCGCTTGAATAATTTCCAATTGCGCATTGAAAGCACGAACAAAGTGATTGAATCTTCCGAGGCGAGCGCGCGGGATGCAGGTGAGAAATATGCACAGGCGCGCAGGGTGCGAGAGGATGCCGAAGAGGAGTTGAAGAAGGCAGAGGGGAAAGAGGAAAGAGGAAAGAAGAATATTGAAAGACTGGAAGGTGAACGACGCGCAAAGAACGATGAACGCGCGAATCGGCTCGCTGAGCATACCCGCTTGAAAATTCAGCTTGAAGTGCTAGAACAGGCTGAGCAATCGCTTGCGGGATACGCAGAGGGCGCGCGTTTTCTGCTGGATGCGGTGCGTCAATCGAAACTAAAAGGTGCGCGCGGCGCGTTGAGCGCGTCGCTGGATGTGCCCGTTGAACTTGAAACCGCGGTTGCTGCTGCATTGGGCGATACGCTGGATGCAATCCTGCTCGATGCAAGTGAAGTTGATGAGGCATTGCAGTTGCTGGAATCAAATGATTCGGGGCGCGCGGCGTTGCTTCCACTTGGAAATAATTCGCGGCAGTCGCTTGTGGCGCCGAATGATGAAGATAGTCTTGGTATTGCTTCCGAATTAGTTCATGCGTCAGATGAATTGCGCGATGCGGTGCATCTCATATTGGGACAAACATTGATCGTGCGGGATCGTCGAACCGCGCGGCGCCTCATAAATGATTTGCCAACTCATGCCCGCATTGTGACTCTGCGCGGTGAAGTCTTCCGTGGAGATGGACTCATCATCGCTGGGAAATCTGCTTCCACCAGTGCGTCCGCCTTGAGCCGTCCGCGTCAGAAACGCGAGTTGACCGAATCCCTTGCTGTTTTGAGCGGGCAGATTGAGTCCTTGAACAGTGAAGTGGATTTGCTTTCTGCAAAGATTGCAGATACGCAACGTGAGCACGCACAATCTGAGAGCGCTGTGCGCGAATCACGAGTCAGATTGGATGATGCTCAGGGGAAGGAGCAGCAGGCTGGGCTGGAGTCTGAATCGATGCGCCGGCAGTGGGAGTGGCAGAAGAGTCAGTATGAGCAGTTGAAGTCTGAGATGGATAAAGCGGCATCAATCCGTCAAAACTTAAGTCAATCGCAAGCAGAACTTGAAAGCCAATCGGCAGAGTCAATCAATCATGTGCACATGCTTTCCGAGCAATTAGGCGGAATGGATCTGATGGAGGCGCAGGAGCAAGCCTCTTATTGGGGAACACGTGTTGCCGTGGTTGAGAGAGCAACTGAAGATGCACTGGCGAGGAAAGAGGAAAGAAGGAAAGAGGTTGAGCGTTTTGATACGAGGCGTTTTGAATTGACGGCGCGTTTGCAGGAAGTGGATGCTTCGTTTAGCAATCTTGAAAGTGACAAAGCTTCATTGCGGGAGCGCGAGTCAGCATTGCATTCTCAAATCGAATCTTTAAATGCCCAAATTGACCCGGCGGAAAAAGATCTCGAGAGCGCTGAACAGGAGGAAGCACGCTTGCAGAATTTAGAGGCGAATGCGCAGCGATCTCTGGCAACGTCGGAACGTCTGGCTGGTCAACAGCAGTTGGAGCAGTTGAGGAAACAGGAGGGTCTGGATAACCTTCGCCAGCGGATCATGGATGATTTTGGGCTGGTGATGTTTGAATACGCGGCAGATATTTCTGGACCTGTGCCACTGCCGTTTGAGGGGATGGTGGAGGAACTACCTGTGGTGACTGAAATTTCACCTGAACTTGAATCACAACTGACACAGAATCGGGTGCAGTTGCGCCGAATGGGACCGATCAACCCTGAAGCAAAACAGGAGTTCGACACAGAGTCTGAACGCTATACATTTATGCGGACCCAAGTGGATGATCTGCGAAAAGCCGAGGAGGACATAAAACAGGTCATCGCAGAGTTGGATGAACTGACCCGGCGCGAATTCTCGAAGACGTTCGATGCAGTGGACAAACAATTTCGCGCAATGTTTACACGCCTGTTCGGGGGAGGGTCCGCGCGACTCTCATTAACTGATCCCGATAATTTAGTTGAGACGGGTATTGAAATCGAAGCACGTCTGCCGGGCCGCCGCGAGCAGGGGCTGGCTTTACTTTCAGGCGGGGAACGAAGCCTGACAGCGGTTGCGCTTGTGTTTGCATTGCTCAAGGTTTCGCCCACACCGGTTTGTGTAATGGATGAAGTGGATGCAATGCTCGACGAAGCCAATGTCGGTCGTTTCCGTGATCTGCTGCAGGAGTTGAGCAAAGAGACTCAGTTCATCATCATCACACATAATCGCAATACGGTTCAAGCCGCGGATATCATCTATGGCATTACAATGGGACGCGATTCGGCAAGTCAGGTGATCAGTTTGCGGCTGGATCAGGTGACTGATGAGATGCTTAAGGTGGGATAAGTAGTCGCAATTGTTTTAACTCACCTTACGCACTTTATGCTCCCACAGGGTCTGTGACCCTGTGGATCTACATGCAAAATACGGCGGTCACACATCGTACTCTTTAGAGTAGACCGCCTTTGAGCAGAATTGTGTAACGCCACTTTCTAAATAAGATTGTCCGCCTCGCGCTACGCGAGGCGGACAATCGTTTTTATTCTCTAAAGGTATTATTGGGGTTGTTGGATTAACGCTGCAGGTTCGGTTGGCACAATTGCTTTCCAGGTCTCATAAGTTATGAGAGTCCCTGCTTCCGTTGCGTCTGCGCGTGTTTGGGTAAGCCAGTCAGTGAGAGCGGCTTCGCGCTTTTGGTCGTATCCACTTGCATCAAGAGGGCGCTCCTGACGATCGATCACCTGAATGATATGGTAGCCAAATTCTGATTTCACAGGTTCGCCGATCTCCCCAATTTCCTGGCTGAAGGCAGCATCCGCAAATTCAGTCACATACTTGCTGCGTGGAGCCCAACCCAAGTCGCCACCAGCGGCGCCAGAGCCGGTATCTTTCGAATACTTCTTTGCAACCTCGGCAAAATCTCTGCCGCTTACAAGAAGAGAACGGACAATGCCCAATGCGCGCTCATCCTCCACGAGAATATGACGCGCCCAAACCTGTTCTTCAGTTCGAGGAACATCTTTGGCGAGTTCCTCCAATAGTTTGGCGCGGAGTAGTCTGTTCTCGTATACAGACCTCAGCGTGGCTTCACTGACATTATAGGATTTGAATTCATCCAGCGTGGTTGAATATTGCTCTTTGAATCCTTCCTCTGTAAAAGGAGTGGCAGTGGCTGTTGGGAGTTCTGGAACAAATGTAGGTGTGGGAGGCGCTGAGGTAGCCGTCGGTGTTTGTGTGACTGAGCGATCGGGTGTATTAGTCGGTGCAACTGTGGACGTGGGCGCTTCTGTTGGCGTGGATGTTGCAGGATAAATCGTCAACTGTTCCGGCGAAAGAGTCGGAGTCAAAAATTCAGTCGGTGTAACGGTGGGCGAGGGGGTTCCATCCGGAAAGAATCCATATTCGTTTTGGATTTCTTTTTGTATTTCTGCCTCGCTGACGGTGATGCCGCGTTTTTCCGCTTCCTGACGGATGAAGGCTTCGTCGATCATTTGATCGAGCACCTGTTGACCGAGCGTCTCGGGGGATTGCAAGTAGAGCGATATTTCCTGTTGCTGTTGGGAAGTATCCATCCCAAAGTTTTGTTGGTAGAACTGGTATAAGTTCAACTGTCTCAGCAAATTGGCTCGTTGAAATCGAACGCGTTCCTGCCAGTCGCCGGTCATGATAACTTCGCCATTAACTTCTGCAGCGGGTTCGCGCAACTGAAACACATTCAGATTCAGATAGCCGTATCCTAAAAGGAGGACAACTGCAACAATACCGCCGATCGCGATCGCTCGGATGAGTCTAACCTGCTGCCTCTCGCGTTCGAGGCGGGCGATGTGTTTTTTTGTAACAATTTTTGGTGTAGTGCCTGGTTTTGCCATTCAATTTCTCCATGACGCAAAGACGGGGTGCCATGCCCCGCGAATGCGTTCCGGGGGATCAGCGCGTCTCTTCCAGATGCCTTCCTGTAAAGGGAAGCAGGGCAATATGACGGGCTTGTTTCACTGCAGCAGCCACGGCGCGCTGGTGTCTTGCACAGGCTCCTGTCTGGCGGCGTGGACGGATCTTGCCGTCTTCCGTGACGTATTTCCTTAGGATGTCTGTCTTTTTGTAGTCAATTGTGAGAGTCTTATCTGCACAGAACTGACAAAATTTGGGCTTGGCAAAGAAGCGGCGCTCACCGCCTCCTTCCGCCCCTTCTGATGATCTTCGGTCTTCAGCCATTTGTTACTCCAGTTTCGATTGTGGGAGAATCTTCATTCATGCCACATAAATATTAAGTTTGCTCAAGCCGCCGTCCTCGGCGGCGGGGACGCCGCCGAGAGCAAACTTGTGCCAAATATTAGAACGGGAACTCATCCTCGTTAGTTGTCATCTCGTTTTCGTTGGGGGCCCCTTCCATTGGATGGGGTGCCTGGTTGTTCTGGTCGCGGCGGTCAGCCCGATCACCAACCATCATCATCTCATTGGCAACGACTTCAACGCTGACATGTTTTACACCTTCTTTGTCATCCCAGCGGCGGGTTTGTAAACGTCCTTCTACGTAAACCTGCTGGCCCTTATTGAGATATTGTTTACAAATCTCTGCCAGGTTGCCCCAGGCAACAACATTGAACCATTCTGTCTCGGTGTGACGCTCGCCATCACCGGTATTCCATTGGCGGCTGACTGCTACAGTGAAAGTTGTGACGGACCGCCCGGAAGGCGTATATCGCATTTCAGGATCACGCCCCAGATGACCAATGATTTGAACTTTGTTTAATCCTCGGGTCATATCAATCTCCTTAATACAATTAAAACGGGAAATTCACCAAATCATTTGTTACACAGCCGATATCATATGACGCAGGACGGGTTCAAGGTAGCGGATGTTTCGCTCCAATTCGCCTGTGGACTTTGGGTCAAGTGTGATGTTCATAAGGACATACTGACCCTCTCGTTGTTTGTGGATGATATAAGCCAGTTTTCGGCGTCCCCAAATATCCACTTTATCCACGCTGCCGCCGGTTTCAGTCACCCAGCCGGAGACGCGGTCAACCACACCTTTAAATGCAGTTTCATCCAGTTCCGGCTGGACAATGCAAACGAGTTCATATTTTCGCATGAGGGATTCCTCCTTTCCATGGGATTGCTCCAGTTCAAACCGCAGGCTTGCCGGGAGCGGAAAGGCACGTATTCAGACGTACCTGTTTCAAACGGGCTGTAGTTTATCACGAATTCCAAAAATGGGGAGGGTTATAATCAAGTTGGTTGCATCAGCAGTTCAACTGCTGATGCAACCACAGGTAAACAAGTTTTATGAGGAATAGTATGTTCGATCTTGTCGATGACGAAATTCTGCCCCTTACAAAAGAACATGTTTTTTTCACCTGGTCCGCACAGGCAAAGGTGAATCCTATTGCACTGAAGCGAGCCAAAGGAGTATATTTTTGGGATACAAACGATAAACGATTTCTCGATTTCAATTCGATGACCATGTGCGTCAACATCGGTCATGGCGATGAACGCGTGATCAAAGCCATGCAGGAGCAGGCAGCAGAATTGCCTTATGCCGCGCCCGGAATGACGACGAAGGTCCGCGCGCTGGCCAGCCAAGCAGTTGCGGATATCACTCCGCATCGAGCCTTGACGAAAGTCCTGTTCACGCTTGGGGGAGCGGATGCCAACGAGAACGCGATCAAGCTGGCGCGCGGTTACACAGGCAGGCACAAGATTTTGACTCGCTATCGGTCTTATCACGGAGCAACAGCGGGAGCGATGGCAGCGACAGGTGATCCGCGTCGGGTTGTTTGGGAGCCGAATCTGATGACCGGTGTTGTGCATTTTCTCGACCCATATCGTTATCGCTCAATATTTCATAGAACGAATCCCGATATTCCAGAAAAGGAGTTCGCGCAGGATTATCTAAATCATCTTGAAGAGATCATTCAGTATGAAGGGCCCGAAACCATCGCGGCGGTCTTGATGGAATCAGTGACCGGCACGAACGGAATCATTATCCCACCGGAAGGATACATGCAAGGCGTGCGCGCTTTGTGTGATAAATATGGCATTGTCATGATCGCCGATGAAGTGATGAGCGGATTCGGCCGCACGGGCAAATGGTTCGCCGTCGAACATTGGGATGTCGTCCCGGACATGATCACGATGGCAAAAGGATTAACCTCCGCGTATGCGCCGCTCGGCGCGGTGGCGATGAAGCCCGAGATCGCGGCGGCTTTCAATGAGACTGTATTTGAAAGCGGATTGACTTATACATCTCATCCCATTTCGCTGGCTGCTGCGTTGGCAAACATCAACGTATTGAGGGAGGATAAACTCATCGAGCACGCGGCAGGCATCGGTCCGGTATTGAAACGCTTGTTAACCGATCTGGGCGAAGCGCATCCATCCGTTGGAGAAGTCCGCAATATCGGGTTGTTTGGCATTATCGAGTTAGTAAAAGATAGAAAAACAAAAGAGCCAATGGCTCCATGGAATGGGTCATCGCCTGAAATGATTGCGTTGAAAAAGTATTGTCTTGATAACGGATTGTTTTTATACACACATTGGCATACCATATTGATCATTCCGCCCTTGATTATCACAGAGGCTCAATTGAAGGAGGGATTTGAGATTTTGGATAAGGCGCTGGAAATAACAGATAAAGCGGCAAAAGGGTAATGCAACTCATTATGTATGGTATCCTTTTCGACATGATCGTTTATCCCGCAGTTCAACTGCGGGATAAACAAATTACCTATATCTATTATGGATAACCAGCCATCCTTTGACCGTGGTCTCATCCCTCCAGCGTTAATTGGCATCTTCTCTGTAATTGGTATATGTCTTGTCTTATTGATATACCGTTACAACACATCACAGGCAGTTGTCGAAGTAACGGTAACACAAACGCCATTCAAGTACATCTTTCTTGGGACTGAGCCAGCCATTTCCACTGAGCCCTCCCCTGAAGAATCCGCCACCGCGACTTTTTCAGATGAACAGCCGCCGATCTTCACTCAAGAACCTCCAATCCTATTAACCCCAAACACACCCAGCACGTCTATTCCATCCACGATCATCGTGCCAAATGCTACGATCACACCCGCTTCCGCTGCTCCTCCTCCGCTTAACGCAGGCA
>JAKEFL010000314.1 GCA_022616105.1 Anaerolineae bacterium
GCCTGCTTGTCTTTGTCCACGCCAAAGATGCAGTTTTGCAGAACTTCGAGTTGGCGCATTCTGTCATAAAAGTCGACTTCTCCTTTTTGAGCGTGTCCGCGTTGTTTCGCGACGAAGTTATCAATCACATCGAAGGCTTCGATCAGGAATGAACCTGAACCACAAGCCATATCCAGCACACGCGGCGGGTGAGAGGGGTTATAACCATGCTCATCCAGATATTTCCCTACTGTTTGCTGAACAATATATTTCGTAACAAATGTGGGAGTGTAATAAATGCCCTGGCTTTTTCGTTTTGCACGTTTTTCTTCTACATGTGGCTCATCTACGCCTTCTGCAACAACATGACCTAAATATTGCTCATATGCAGTGCCAAGCACATCTGCATCCAGCGCGTTGAAGTTATAGCGCGTGAAATTCTTTTCATACAAGCCTTCAATCACTTCTTCCAAATCACTTGGCGGAATCTGCAGTTCTTCTGAAAAATGCCTTGCAAACAATTCTGAGTTGTAAGTCTCATCAAATTGGCGGAATACTGCGGCGAGTTCACGGTCAAGGTTGTTGATTTGCTTCTTATCCTTTAGCACACGCACCAGAGAACGCAAGCGGTTATCTTCCACTTCGCGGTCTTCGGCGGTGCGAATAAATATCAATCGATTCAATAATCGCAGAACTGTCTCATCGATTTGCGCAGCAGAATAACCAAGATTGAAGGCTTTGTAATTCTTGAATAGATTCTGCCGCCACTTCTTCAGGTCATCGAACAGGTTCTGGCTGACAGGCAGGCGTTTGATCTTCTTGCCAACTTTTTCTGCCTCCAAATCCAAACGCCGCGCGATTGTTTCAGGTTTGGAAAGCCACCATAAACGCTCGAAGTCAGTCAGGTAACTATCCAAATCAAATTCAATGAACTGCGCGCTGAAAGGATTGGTTTCCGTCCATTCGGCGTTGAACACGCGCAAGCCTTCAAAATCAGAGAGCAATGCCCAAGTCACTGATTTCGTCCAGGCGTAATCAATCGCTTGTTTCACCCACTTCGGGTCATTCAGATTTTCATTGACTTTCTTCGTTTCAAGAAAGAAGCGCGGCACATTCCCAATACGGAATGAAAAATCCACCCAGCCACGCGAGACCTTTTCTTCGGGGCTGACTTCGTTGATATTGCTTGTATCCCAACCCAACGCTCTAAATAATGGCAAAATATAACCAAGCCGCGTCTGCATCTCATTCATCCCTCTGCGTTGCGATGCAGGTATGTTCTTGAAATTCGTGACTAGCTTTTCGATTTCAGTGTAAGCAAGGTCTTGTGCGGTCATTGTCTACCCATGTCATTGCGAGGAGGGCGATAGCCCGACGAAGCAATCTCCTCTTAAGTGATAGACACTATTCAACAATAGCATCCCGCTCAGCAGGAGATTGCTTCGCTGCGTTTCACTTTGCTCGCAATGACATCTGTTACAGGCAAGCATACAGGAAAACCTCCATCCATGCAAGTACAAAGATATGACAAATTTTTAGATAATCTTGTTACATACTACTTAAACAGCTGCGGCTCGAACTGGCCACAAGTCCGAGCCGCAAGTAAAGAAAGGATTCAACAAATGGCTTCAAAAGTTGAACCTTGCATATTATATCTATGCCCAAGGATAAAAACTTTGCAGGATGGTAAAGCCTGCCTAACAAATCTCTTGGGTGATATTGTGTGATTCTGCACTAGAATATGCCCGCCCACAGAGGATTACTAGTATCCGGCTGGGGAAAATTTAAAAGAAAGGAGAAAGACCATGCCTGTAAAATACAATATTGTGGAACGGGGCAACCCAAGTGACCGGGAAGCCCCCAAGAAGTTCTACCCGTCGATTCAGTCCAGCGGTCGCATGACCCTGCGTGAACTGGCAGTAGAAGCTTCACAGATGTCCACGCTCACCACAGTGGATATGATGGCAGCCATCGAAAGCTTCCTCACCATCGTGCCGCGTGAACTGTCGAAAGGCAACATCGTGGAGCTGGGCGACTTCGGCACATTCTGGCTGAGGACAGAGACCGAAGGCGTCAACGACCAGAGCGATGTGCGCGCTGACCAGATCACCACGGTTCTGCCGCGTTTCAACGCCGGCAAGGAATTCAAGCGCAGCCTGGATGGGATTGAGTTCGTCAAGAATTCATAAGAGTTCGTGGCCTTCAAAAAATAGATTATGGAGACTGTCATCAACGGTGGCAGTCTCCTTTTGTTTTAATCGTTTCCGCACCCGTCAACTCCAACTTTGCGTGTAGTAACTTGGGAAAAAGTATTGATCAGTGAGGGAAAACATCTAGAAGTTTTTTAAAAACATCTAGATCTTTTTGGAAAAACATTTAGATGTTTTTTAAAAAAGTACTGACTTGTTTGGGAAGATATATTAGCAACCTAAAAGTTTGTTGCAGAAGAACGCCGTTGGTTGAGTAGGCGGTGCGCGAAGCGTCCACCGTATCGAAACCAATAGTAAGCATATATTGCTAGAATTTGTGGTCTCGATACGCCCTTCGCTGTCGCTTCGGGCTACTCGACCACCACTTGATTCGAAACGGTCAGGTGGCTAGGAAAACATATTGAAGTTATCCTCGCTCCGTAAGTGCAAGTCGTACTCCAAGTGCGATCAAAACACCACTGGCAAAGCGCTGTAAGAACTGGGCATAATGCGGCCGGCGGGTTAACCAGCCCCCAATTATCCCGGAAGAATATCCAACGGCAAGCAGGAAACACAGGCCAAAGCAGGCAAAGGTCAAGCCCAGGATGACCATCTGTGACGTGACATCACCGCTTCCCTTATCCACAAACTGAGGCAGAAACGCCAAAAAGAAAATGGCAATTTTGGGATTAAGAACGTTCGACAATACGCCCTGCCAGAACACCTTGTGGAAATTCATGCTCGAGGCTGAGGTTTGTACGTTGAAGGAACTCTGAACCCGCCAGGCTTTGATGCCCAGATAGATCAAATAGATCCCCCCAAGATATTTAACCACGAGAAAAGCGGCTGCCGATGTCTGTAAGATCAACGTCAGCCCAAATGCCGCCGCGGTCGTATGAACTAGAATCCCGCAAATCACGCCAAGTGCCGAGAGCATCCCTGCTGTACGTCCCTGAGTCACGCCACGGGTGATCACATACAGCATATCAGGACCCGGCGCAATGATCAACACCCAGGAGACACTGACAAACAAGATAAATTTTGTTGGCTCAATCATGGTTCACCTATGTCATTATCGATCTGTACCAATCTGGTCTGTGACCTGATTTCTATTTCCATCCATTGGACTTTTGAAAGATAGCATGATTCTATACATGTATAAATTGTGCTTCAGAATCAGTTTTGCGAAAAGGCTCTGAATAAATTCCAGAGATGAACAATTATCCAGACTCCCCAAAACACCGCTGGCACCCAGATGAATAGCAAGAGTGCTTGTCGCCACTTTATCCCTGTTAGCCGTAACCATGCGACTGCAAGACAGGTGGGACTGATGATCGCAAGCAAAATAAAATAGATGTGAAGTGAAGTGTTACCTACGACGAGGCCCACACGATAATAATTAGACCATGCAACATAGATCGCAATGATCAAGCAGACTACCCAGTTAAGAGTTCTGAGACCTTTAGGTAATCTTTCTGTTTTCACTTTTCAGCGGATTCGAGTTCGACCTTGGGTCCTTGTTCAGGGATGGATTTAGCAATAGGGCAGCGGGCGGACTTAGCATGGGTTCTTCCTTTGGCCTGGCTTTAGGGAAAAATTCAGTAATGGTGCGTAGCAGTGAACTCAACGTGAATCTGTCGGTTCGCCGATGTTCATAATAGTGTATGAGGACCACCCCAACAAGCACGCCGATCAGTATAAATATGGCAATCCCTAATATGAGGGCTATGAATATGACTTCATCTGAAACCTGTGGCATTTGCAACGCTCCGTTTTGTATCATTCCCTGGCTTTGTCAATTATACAGGAGCGGTTGTTTATTTGTCTGTTTTCCGTTTGTTTCGCTTTTCCTCGCCCCGGGCTGCGTTGTGAAATGCTTTGGTGACCGCGGCATCCCAATCGTTCTGTGACTCCAGGCCTGCATAATCGGCTTCCAATGAAAAGGGGATGCCTGTTAAAGCCATCAGCTCTTTTGTGACGCGGATGAACTCCAGATAGCCTTTTACGGTCATGCCGTTATCCTTGAATACGTGAGTCGCTTTAAAGGCGTCATAGATCTTTCGTTGTTTCTCAGAGAGTGTCAGCCGAAATAAGTGGTCAATATGGATCAGGAACGTTTCCACCCGTTCTTTCTCTTCCTTTTCCAGATATATTCCTATGCTCTTATAGTCATCCATTGTTTTTGCCTCTGTACTGAGGATACAGGAAACCCCCTGATTCTACAAATACAATGTCATGACAAGATTTTGCTTTAAGGAGTTGTCGGACTTTAGAAAATCTGCTCTCGGCGGCGTCCTCGCCGCCGCCTTGAAAAGCCGAAGGTGGACGGCGGCTTGAGCGAACCTAACCTTACCCAGCCTTATCAATATGAACAAGATAGGCTTCGACCATAAGCAGGTTCCTCTCTCCGGCGCGGCGGACGACGCTTAGCAATTGGTCCATTTTCTTCACTTCTTCGAGCTGTTCATCCACAAACCATTGCAGGAAGTTCTGAGCCAGGTAATCGTTTTGAGAGACCGCCAGATCCATGAGCTGATTGATCTGCCCTGTCACGTCCATTTCCCACGTGAGTGCTGCTTGCACCGCTTCTTCAGCAGTAGCGAAACTAGGCTTTGGCTCAGAAATCGCAGGAATGTGCAGTTCACCCTGTGTGTCCAGAACATAATGGACAAATTTCATCGCGTGTATCTTCTCCTCTTCCGCCTGTTCGAAAAAGAGTTTTGCCAGCAGCGCGAGCTTTTGGACATGAAAATGACCGGCGATGCTCAGATACTGCATACTTGCGCCGAACTCACGCCCGATCTGTTCGTTAATCGCTTTTGCCAATTCAGGGCTGATCAACATGTGGACTCCTTTTGAATGATAATCTGATTATAAATTCTCTCACCCCGGAATACTTGCTATTCGATAACCCAGAGTGTAAAGAACGCGCCCATTCCGACAGAACCCCTCTGCTGTGGGCAGGTGGAAATCAAACGCATCCGCCAGGCGATCTATCAGATTGAAAAGAAAACACACATAGAGCGCCTCTTCGATGGCACGCTTATTCAGCCCCGCCGATTGCAGGATCGCGATATCATCCGAGCTGACTTCTCCCGGAGATAAGGTTATTTTCTCCAGGAAGCCCAGCATGCTGCGTACTTTTTCATTCACCGGGGCAGTATGCCAATCTTCCAGCACTGCCGCCACCAATTTATCGTCGCCTGTGCCCAGAGCCGCAACTGCGGAGTGATCACCAATTCAATACTTGCACTCATTGAGCCGAGAGACAAAAGCCGCGAAGAGCTCCACTTCGCCCAATGACCATTCCTTCGCTCCGCGCATCGCTTCTTGAAAACATGGTGCGACATATTTCCCAAACAATTCACGCCGATAGGACATGACCAAACTGGCCCGGGCACATGCCCATCAGAAGTGGCCCGGATCAAACCCACAATGACTTCTGTAATGGCCTGTGACCGTTTTCCAAGATTTGCAGCCGCATTACTCGTCTCCCTTCAACATCTGTAGGCCACGTTCAAGACGCGCCGGGCTAGCTCCCAGGCTGGCACAAAGTGTAATTTCAAAAATGGCATCTTCAGAATACCCTGCCGCTTTGAGGTGTTGGACATCCTGGTCGGTGACCTTGTAAGCGTTCATAGTCACTTTATTTACATA
>JAKEFL010000315.1 GCA_022616105.1 Anaerolineae bacterium
GTACAAATCGCCATGATTGTCAACCATGCCTTCGCTCTACCGCTCAGACAGATTTCTAACTTCTTGACGGCCTTCTCCTGATAGCATTATGCACACTGCTCTATTATCTGAGAGCGCGTTCCCAAAAGAAAAACGCCCTGACTTCTCAGAGCATCTTCAGCGGAGAGGGCGGGATTCGAACCCGCGAACCTTTGTGGGTTACACGCTTTCCAAGCGTGCGCGCTAAGCCAGACTACGCGACCTCTCCGTTTTTATGACGGCAAGATTATACCATAGCGTTTTTATTAGTTATTCAACGCGCCCTGGCTAATCCAATCGATGATCACTTGAACTTGTGGAGGAGTTAGTTTCGGTCCGCGCTTTGGCATTTTTTGTGTGGAGACTAATTCTGCCAGCAGGCTGTTCTCTGCATCTCCAGCAGTAATGACGGGACCGTTATCTGACCCGGCCATTAATTCCGCATAGGTTAACATCACCAGGCCCTCCTCGGTCCGATCGCCGCCATGACAATTGATACAGCGGCTTTGAATGATTGGAAAGACATCATTCGCGAAGCTGACTGTCGCGGCCGGTTGTGTGGCTGCCGCAGGTTCCGTTGCCTGCGCGGTATCTGTCGGCGCGGCTGTATCGGTAGGGAGGGGAAGGCTTGTAGAAGTTTCAGTCCCCACTGGGGATGATATAGCAGAAACAATTTCCTCGGTCGGCTGTGAAGTGGAGGTAGGTATTTCGGTTGGCTGACCTCCACATGCAGATAGTAATACGATGATCAAGATGAAAATTGGAATTCTAAATTTCATCGAATTCATTTTGTCTTCCTAAAAACCATATAAGATGACGGCACCCAGAAATGCAAGCACAATCGCGATGGCAAAACTTAGGCCATAGGAGGCAATATATAAGATACGGTTGCTCTTACGAAACATTTCAGGGTTGCGAAAACGAGCAATGCTGATTCCGGTCGTAAGAAGAAATAACACAGTAGCTAAGATGATTTTTGTGCTTGCATTAGGCGCTTCGCCGACATAATTTTTTATATTATCCAGGTAGCCTGTTACGCCTGCAACAACAGTGCTGATCGCGGCAAGGACAATGTTTGCAAACGCGGTCTGTTCGAGTGAGGAGTTATTCCTCCAATATGCAAGCAGGATGAAGAGGAAAGCCGCGCCTGTGAGCGCAATGGGGAAATGTACAAACATTGGGTGCGTGGGATGAAGTTCTGTGAGGGCATGGATGATACGATTGATAAATTCCATAATTCTCTCCTCTGTTTTCCTATATCGCTTCGATAAGACCCTGGGAACCCAGGGTCTTATAATATTTTACAACCAGATGGAAGATAACTGCTGATTATTACTTGAATCGGGCTGAGAAATTACTCATTTTTCGATCCCTGTTCTTGAGGCTTTGGCTCTGGCTCAACATTTGGAGAAGTGCTTTGAACAGTTTGTCCCGTCCGAGTGAGTCTCCAACCGCTGCGTGCGAAAAGCAAATAGATCAGCAAGATGATAAGACCCCATATTGCAAGTTGGCCTAAGAATCTAAATGGAGCGAAAAAGCCAAACCCGCGACCGCGATCGCTATGCGTCATTTGAAATCCACGATGAGGGAAACCACGATCGAAGCCGCGATCAAAGCCTCTTTCAAGAGGAAAGGGTCGTCTCTCCGAATTGAAATCTGGACGAACGGCAAAAGGTGAGGCATCCCCATTAGATGAGGTACGCACGCCTTGGCGGAATCCGATGCGGTAACCGGCATAGCCTGCACCAGCCAATACACCAATCACAAGCACCGCGGCAAGAAGAATGAGAAGTAATCTTTTCATTGTTAATTTCCTTTCACATGTTTTTCCAAATTTAACCTGAAGGCATAAAAATTCGGTGTGAAAATTGTGTGGAAACTATAGAGATTCGATTTCATTCCGATGCTCGCGGCGGCATCCTTAGCGAAGCGTCCTCGAAGAGGGCGCCGCCGGGGACGGCGGCTTGAGCAAATTGTATTTCACTGGCAATCTGATCATGATCTTCAAACCTTTTCCCGCCTCACTCCGCGCCGACAACTGTCCACCGTGCGCCTGGACAATGGATTTGGCGATAGCCAGTCCCAGCCCCGAGCCGCCAGTATCCTCGCGCTGACGCGCTGAATCCGTTCGATAGAAGCGCTCGAAGATGCGGTCAAGGTCTTCTGCTTTCAAACCGGGACCACTATCCTGGATTGCAATTTCAATTTGATCATCCACCTCTTTTGCAGAAAGAATGATTTGTCCTCCTTCGGGTGTGTGACGGAACGCGTTGTCCATAATGTTCGTGAGGACCTGAGTCATTCGTCCGGGATCCACTTCAATGGTGGATAGAGGCGAGGCGATATCCAGATCCAATGTGATGTTCTTTCTCTGAGTCTGATATTGATAGAGCGAGGCAACTTCCTGAATGAGTCGTCCTGGTTCGATGGTTTGCAGGTTGATGGTCAATTCGCCTGCATCCGCCAGGGAGAGTGTACGCAAGTCATTCACCAAATGTTCGAGACGCGCCGCCTCTTCGCGAATGATCTCGAAGTTTTCGCGCGTAGGCGGCAGGACTCCGTCATGCACTGCCTCTGCATGACCGAGGATCAAACTCAATGGTGTGCGGAGTTCATGCGCGATATCGGCGGTCATCTGTTTGCGTGCGCTGACAGAGCGCGAAAGTTCTGCACTCATCTTATTGAAGGCTTGGGCGAGTTCACCCAGCTCATCGTTTGAGCGGACGGGGACCTGTTGCGAAAGGTCACCTTCTGAAACAGCGTGTGTGGCTTGTGTGAGTTCGCGAATGGGTCGTGTGAGTGTGTGCGAAAGAAAAGTGCCCAACAATAGGGCGATGACAGCGCCGATCAATGCTCCATATAACAAGAGGGTACTTGTACGCTGGATAAATTCCACCTCACGCGTATTTCCCTGAAATGGTACGCGAATTGGAACCAGAATCCCTACAATTTCACCATTCTGCATGATCCGCTCACCTCGTGCAACTGCCGATGGAGGAATTTGATCTCCAATTTTATATCGATCATTCGGAATGATAACAATGCCATTTTGATCCGTCAGCACAAAGGGACGATAATGACTCGGTCCACGTTCTGCAGGTGGATGCGGCATGTTGGAGGGTGGGTTTCCTCTGAATACCCTACCTGCACCTTTCCAGGAACCCGTAATTTGATAATAATTGGTCAGTTCTGTGGCAATATCTGATTGGTTTCGATCGGATAAAAACCTGATGAATTCCAGCCTCGTATTCCATAATGCGGTAAAAGCAATGATGGCAACACTGACAATGCCAATGCTCAGGAAGGCAAGGATCAATTTGGTCGAGATGGAACGCATGAGTTATGCTCTCTTAAAGCGGTAGCCAACGCCATATACAGTTTCAATATATTGTGGCGCGCGCGGGTCTGGTTCGATTTTTCCTCTCAGGTTCTTGATATGTGTGTCAATTGTGCGTTCGTATCCCTCATAACGTACACCTTGAATGATATCCAATAGATCGAGTCGTGAATAGACGCGTCCGGGTATGGTCATCAGGGCTGTGAGTATGTCGAATTCAGAGGGGGTGAGGTCCGTAAATTGCTCTGCGACTCTTACAGTGCGGCTATCACGGTCTAAAACTATGTCGGCGGCTTTCAGCACTTTTGCAGCAGGTTGGGATTCGCCGGCGCGGCGCAACACGGCGCGCACCCGTGCAACCAGTTCACGCGGACGGAAGGGTTTGGTCATGTAATCATCCGCGCCGATCTCCAGCCCGATCACTTTTTCATCGTCATCCACGCGCGCGGTGAGCAGAATAATGGGCGTATTGTTATCCGCGCGATGTTTGCGCATGAACTCATAGCCGTCCATTTCGGGCATCATCACATCGAGGACGATAAGGTCGGGTTTTTCGCGGTGTGCGACAGATAGTGCATCTTTCCCATTATGCGCGGTTACTACGCGGTAGCCTTCCTGTGCCAGATAGCTCTCCACGAGCGAGACCAGTCTCTTTTCATCGTCCACGACCATGATCGTTTTTGACATTTAATAACTCCACATTTTAGTATACCAATTTAGGCAGGTCATGAACCTGATCTTTATAGACATTTGATCAATAATCAGTACTTCACGATGTTCAGGCGACAGTCCCACAGGGATGCTTCGCAATTGCGTGCAGCGTGTCGCCTGCTTGACGCAGTGCAACTGCGTCAAGATGATCTACGATAATAAGTATAGCGAATAGATGTAAAGATATGATCCTGGAAATGTGAAGAAAGTATGTAGGTTTTATGATAAAGAATACGTTGAGGATGAAGACCCGGGTCTCTATAACGGAATCAGGCTTGAGGTCCAGAAAGAAGCGAACGTCTATTTCCATTTGACAGTTGTGATATTCCTCATTATAATTGTGCATAATCACACAATCGAAATCCAGATTGTCTGATTTGCAATGGGCAGCCAGATTTTCGGGTCAAGCCTTGATGATGAACTCTTTTTGCTTTACAATTACAGAGTTCCACGTTTCTAAATTGAAAATTTGAATTTTAAGAAGTGCTGCATCATGTAAACTTGAAGTTTAGATTTTGGTTTACAAAGCCATTCAAAAAATTTACTTATTAATGAGATAAGCGGTAGATTGCAACGCATGTATTCCAGTGAGGTGAAATCGAAATGAGTAACAAGTATATCCAGCAGGTGCTTGAAATAGAAAAACAATCTCAAGAGATCCATGAAAAGGCAAAGCGCGAGGCGCAGGAATTGCCCGTTTTAGCCGAACAGGAAGCACAGGCGTTGATCGCAAAGGCGAAAGCAGAAGCTCAGGAAGAGGCGCGTCAGATCGTTGCGCAGGCGCAAGCAGAGGATGAAGCAAAAGACATCCTGAATGAGATAAACAAGAAGAATACCGAGATTGAAGCACTGGCAAATGCCAACTTTGACAAAGCTGTGGCATATGTTCTAGAACGCGTGATTGGCAAGGCCTAATTTATGGCTGGCGGCGTTACGGACTACGCAGCAATCAGTTCGCGTGTGCGGGCGAAGTATGCCGATTTGCTCACGCCGCAAGATATGATCCGGTTGAGTGATTCGCCGGATTTCTTATCCTTATTTAACTCGCTCAAAAGCACGGCGTATGGACCTTATCTTGAGGGTCTCAAGGATAAAGATATCAACCCAAGGCGGGTAATCACCCAGATCAAAAGGAAATTAGCTGATTCATTTTACAGCGTCATCCAGATGTCGCCCGTTCAGACTCGTCCATTGGTCAAACAGTTATATCGCTATTATGAAATAGGCAACCTGAAAGCAGTCTTGCGGGGAATTGTGACCGTTTCAACGTGGCGTGCTGAATCAACACTTTGGGACAGAGTACGTGAGGTGCTTTTCCCCCTCGGTTCGGCTTCAGTATTGCCCGCCCAGGCAATGATTGAATCTGGCAGTGTGGCGACAGCCGTGGATTTGTTGCAAGGCACACCGTATGAAGAAGCCCTTTCCTTCGCGATGAAAAGATACTCTGCAGAGCAGAACCTCTTTCCGATTGAGGTGGCGCTGGATTTGACTTACTGGCGTCGCTTGTGGGCCGAAGCGAAGAAACTAACGGGGCCGGATCGAGA
>JAKEFL010000047.1 GCA_022616105.1 Anaerolineae bacterium
CGATATGCTTCGCTACTCGACCACCGGCTCCGCTCAGCGCGAAAAGCTTTTGTTGGATTAATTTGTAAAACTTCAAAAGTCGTTACTACCTCTTTTTAGCTAGAGGCAAGTGGTTCGATGGATGAATTCCACTACAACTCGTATGCTCAAGAAGTGATCTTTGGCGCTGGCTCGCTCAATCGTTTGAGTGAATCGGTTGCCAATTTTGGCTGTCAACGATTCATGCTTTGTGCAAATCATTCCATGCGAGTGAGTGGGCACCTTACTTCAATCGAGAATATTTTGGGGGATCGTTTGGTGGCAGTATTTGATCAAGTTCAGCCTCATGTTCAGGATGTTCAATTTGATGAAGTCCTAGCGCTGGCTGCTGAAAAAAATGTAGACGCTTTGATTGGGATGGGAGGGGGGAGTCCAATTGGGATGGCAAAAGCCGCCTCCGCCGCGCTTGAGAAGAACGCTGGTACTGCTTTTCCTGTCATTGCAATTCCCACGACCTATGCAGGGTCTGAAATGACACCTGTATATGGGATCACACACACAAAAGAGAATCCGCCGCGCAAAGTCACATCCAATAATCCAAAGAGTGTTCCAAAACTTGTCATCTACGATCCGAATTTAACGCTCGACCTGCCTCCGTCAATAACAGCTTCCACTGGTATTAATGCCCTGGCACATTGTACCGAGGCACTTTATTCCATCAAACGCAATCCGCTTTCGACTGCCGTGGCGACTGCGGGTGTTCATCATATTTTTGACGCACTTCTGCGATGCTATAAACAACCGGATGACCTGGAAGCCCGCACAGAGATGATGTTAGGCGCGCATCTCGCGGGACTGTCGCTTGCCTCCGTGACGATGGGACTTCATCACGGCTTGTGCCACGTACTCGGCGGGACGGCAAATGTCCCTCACGGGATCGCCAACAGTATTATCCTGCCTCATGCCGTACGTTTCAACGCCAGCGCAACTGCGATGCAGCTATTGCCTGTTGCTGCAGAGATGGAAATTCCGATAGTCGGGATCAAGCCAATCGTCGCTATTGAGGCGATGGTACAAAAGCTATTCCATTTTATCAGTCAGATGCATTTGCCGCAGCATCTGCGCGATGCCGGCGTTGGTCTACAAGAATCAGATCTGCCGTATCTTGCAGAGATCGCCTTTCATAACCGGACGGTACAAAATAACCCCAAACCAATTACAAACGAAATGCAGATTGCAGAGTTGCTGCGAGATGCCTGGTGAAGGAGGAGGTGTTATAGCATTAGAAATACAAAATCTTGTTTCGAATGAAATGTGCGAATACTTCTAAATAGATTGAAAAGGAGAAAAAGCCATGCCCCCTGTAAATTCTATGGACTATAGCGGCAAAGACACTGTTCTCGATGTCGTCCGCAAGGAAAGTGCTGACTTCTTCAAGCTCGTGGATAACTCCAAGAACTGGAATGTGCAGACACGCTGCACTGAATGGGAAGTCCGCGATTTGGTGGGTCATATGATTGATGTGACTGAAGGTTATCTTACGCGTTGGGAGAAAGCCCGCAAAGGCGAAGCAATTGATACAGCGGGTTTGCTCGTGATGGGGGAGTCACTCAATAAGAATGCCCAGTCTTATCGCAGTCTTCCGCGTGAGGAAGCGATCAGTAGATTAAAGAACGATTACACCCAGATGATGAAGATCTTTGAGAAGCTGACTCCTGATGAGTGGGGTAATTTCATTGTTACCCATCCATACATGGGTGGGCTTCCCACTTTTTTCTATCCCGCCTTTCATGTGATGGATTACGGCGTTCACACCTGGGATATGCGCTGGGGCCTGGGCGAGAAGGATCGAAAATTGGATGAGCGCACGGCTGGCGTGCTGGTTCCGTATATGTTGTTTGCACTTCTGCCATCCACAGTCGATCAACCATCCGCCAAAGGAGTGGATGTGGAATACGGTATCGAAGTTTCAGGTGAGTGGGGCGGCAAGTGGCGTGCGACCGTGAGGGATGGCAAGTTCGAAGCCAAGCCTGAGACTGGAAACTTTGAAGGTTGCAAAGCCGTTTTCAGTTTCGATCCATCAGACTTCGTGTTGACAGCTTTCCAGCGTTTCGACGGTGGAACCGCGAGTGGCGACCAGGAAACAATAGACAAAGTCCGCGGTCTGTTCTTTAGGATCTAAGCGAGCAGACCCTAAAGGTTTTCCTGGCAAACCACAAAGGGAAGATTTGTAAAAGAACTTCGTTAACACGTTTTTCGATAGCAACGGAAACCTTTAGGGTCTCTTTATACGGAGATATATATATGACTGTCATTCAAACACAAGGAGTTCACCATATTACTTTTGTTGGCTCCAACCGTCAGGCGATCATTGATTTCTACCAGGGCGTGTTGGGTATGCCACTCGTATTCGAACAGCCAAATCTGGATGTCCCTGATGAGATGCACCTCTATTTTGACCCGGGCGATGGCCGGCTGATCACGTTCTTCGTCCGCCCTGCGCGCGTCAATGACCCAACGCCAAATCCACAGAATATTGGAAACCTTCACCATATCGCTTTCACTGTTTCGCGTGCAACGTATACTCAAGTGGCGGCGCGCTTGCAGGAACTTGGTATTCAAAACACGGGTCCGATTGATCGCGGCTTTATGGACTCGATCTACTTCCGCGATCCCAATGGTCAATTGCTCGAAATGGCTTGCTTTAAGTTCATCCCGCCTGAAGGACACACCCTTGCTGATGTACTAAGTGTTGCTCATCGCCTGCGCGTGCAAAGTGGAGATTACGCCATTACTGATAAGCATCTCGCCGATGCAATCGCGGAATTAACCGCACAAAAAGTTTCAGTTGCATAGTGCTCTATCAATATGGTTTCTGCTGAGAACGATCCGCGTCGAGCTGGAACGATTTGGGCTTTTGATCTCGATCAGCCTATACCTATAATCAAGCCTCTTATCGATGCCACCTTTTTTCGAGTGGGGCCAGAGTCCATTACTGAGTTGGCTTCTGTGATGAGCGCTATTAACTCAGCAGAAATGGTCAAACGATTTGAGACAGGGCGACGATGCTATGTTGCAAAAGTTGATAATAAAATTACAACTTATGGCTGGGTGAGTTTTAATGAAGAATTCATTGGCGAGTTGAATCTGCGCCTCAGGCTGCTTCCAGGCGAAGCGTATATTTGGGATTGCGCTACATTGCCGTCTTTTCAGCGTAATCATCTTTATAGTGCACTCCTGACCTATATCCTCATGGATTTGAGCACAGGGCAGTTGCAGCGCGTTTGGATCGGTGCGGACCTCGATAACGTCGCATCACAACGCGGTATCGCTCGCGCGGGATTTCAATATGTTGCTGATCTGGTTGTGGTACGGGTTTTGGCGCTGCGCCAGGTCTGGGTGCAGGGACGGCCTGATGTTCCAGAGAGTCTGGTCGCTGAAGCTCGCCGCGCATTTTTGAATAACCGCGACAAGGTCTGGTCCGATGCACGGACTTCGGCAGCCTCTCGATAATTTCTGGCTATAACGCAATAAAAACGCTTCGTCCTGAGCGGACGCTGACTGGCGAAGCCGTGTTGAAGCGGTAGTCGAAGGACATTTTGGCAAGTGCGCTTCGACTGCGATGCAACAACCGCATCTCCGCTCACATAGTCCCGACACTTGCACCCGATTTGCTAAGCAAATCGTGCGTTCGGTGCAGTGCAGGTGTGCCTTTTCGGGAGCGCGAAGTAAGTAAGATTAAAGTAGTTCTTGAGAGGGGCTTGATAACTTAGAAAGAATGTTCTATAATAGATCAATCGAACCAGACCTACCAAATGAGAGGAGATTACAATGTCCAAACGTAATGTTGTCCATGTGGAAATCCCTGCTGCGAACGTTGCAGCCGCAGGAAAGTTTTATCAAGATCTGCTTGACTGGAAAATCCAACATGATTCTGAGTTGAATTATTCCATGTGGGAGGCAGGCGATGGGACGGGAGGTGGCTTCCCAGAAGTTTCGGATGAGGCTCCGGCGGGACACGTGCTGGTCTACATCCATAGTGACGATATCGAAGCCGATCTGAAGAACGTGGAGAAGCTAGGCGGCAAAGTCATTCATCCAAAAGCTGAAATTCCACAGACAGGCTGGTTTGCACTTTTCCAGGATCCAACCGGGAATGTGCTTGGACTCTATACCAGCATGAACTCTGAGTTCAATAAATAGTCAGAGAGTGGCTAATTTCGTGGACTTGCCAAAAGATTTAACCACAGAGCATACAGAGATCACAGAGAAAAACCTTTAAAAAATCTCCGTGCACTCCGTGATCTCCCCTGGCACCGCCCGCCAGGGCAGGTGTGTGGTGGAATGGTTTAATAACCCATCCTTTTCACCACTCACAATAGTCATGAGGACGATGGGGCTAAAGAAAACCACATGAGGAGAAAGGCCTATGACTAATCGTAACAAAGAAGTCGACCTGTGGTTTCAAAAATATGAGCATCCTCTCAAGAAGGAGATGCTCGCTGTCCGCGAAATACTTTTATCCGCAGATAAGCGAATGAGCGAGTGCATCAAATGGAGTAGCCCAACGTTCACATACGAAGGAAACCTGGCCAGCTTTAACCCCAAGACAAAAAAGCATATCAGCTTGATGTTCCATACCGGCGCAAAAATACCGGGCGACTTTCCCAGCTTGGTGGGAGGTGGCGATACGGCCCGCTATATGACCTTTGAAAGTGCGAAAGAAGTGAAGGAAAAAAAGAAGGAATTGGAAAAAATAGTGAAGGCCTGGTGCGCAGAAAAGGAAAAATGAGGATATGACAACACCAACCATGTTTTCTGCTATTCCTGTTCTCCTTTCTCTGGATGTTCCAGCCACGGTCAACTTCTATACCACAATGCTCGGCTTCACCTGTCCCTATCAGGATTCGGGTTTTGCGATTTTACAACGGGACAGCGTCTACCTCCATTTCACCGGATGCAGCGAGCAGCATCTCGTAGACTGGTCGTCCTGCCGGGTCGCGGTGGATGGCGTCGATGCCCTCTACGAGCAGTGTTCGAGCCAGGGAATCGTTCACCCGAACTCCAAGCTGGAAGACACCGACTATGGGACCCGCGAGTTCGGCATCGTTGATATTCACGGGGTTCTCATTACCTTCTTCGAGAGGAAGTCCCAAGCAGCCTGATACAACAGGAAAACTGGATTTGGAAATCCAGGATGAAATTTGCAGTGTGCCTAAAGGCAAACTACAAATGATAGAGACTGAACTCCAAGCTCCGAATGGGAACTCGGAGTTTTCTATTAAGAGTGTTACAGTCAAGCGGTAAAATCATGATATGTCCCTTCCTCGCGAGTTCATCGATGAGCTAAAGAAACATTTCAATGGTGAAGTTCGTGCAGACACTGCCTCCCGCACTCTTTACAGCACCGATGCATCCATCTATCAAATCGAGCCATTGGGAGTAGCATTTCCCAAAACCCAGGAAGATTTACATGCAGCGGTTGAGCTCGCCGCGAAATACAAAATCCCCATTCTGCCGCGCGGCTCAGGGACATCTCTCGCTGGGCAGGCAGTTGGCGAGGCGCTGATTCTGGATTGCTCGCGCTGGCTGGATAATATTATTGAGATCAATCCGGAAGAACATTATGCAATTGTTGAACCTGGTGTGGTGCTTTCTGCGCTCAATCTTGCTTCCGCTAAATATGGTTTGACCTTCGGTCCTGACCCCGCTTCTGCGGAGCGCGCGACGATGGGAGGTGTGATCGCTAACAACGCAACTGGTGCACACTCAATCATCTATGGCATGTCCGCCGACCATTTGATTTCGGCAGATGTGATCATGGCAGATGGAAGCCTTGGGACACTGGGTGAACGAAGCACACTCGATAATTCTCTAGTCTCCAGTCTCCATTCTTCTGCACTGGAAGTGCGCGAAAAGTACACAGATGCCATAACACATCATTGGCCCCGTTCCTGGCGCAACTCGGCAGGCTATCGTTTGAATTATCTCTTGCCGTGGTCGCCATCGAAACCTTCTCAATGGCATGGTGAATATCCTGCTGTCAACCCCTCACATCTGAACCTTGCCCCATTGCTTGCCGGAAGCGAAGGCACGCTTGCTGTGATTCGTCGCGCAAAAGTAAATCTTGTTCCGAAGCCAAAGCATACAATTCTTGCAGTCCTGTCATATCAAAATATCGCAGACGCATGTGATGACGTGCCGCGTTTATTGACACATCATCCGTCAGCAATTGAGTTGATCCCGCAAATGATTTTGCGCGCGGCGCGCAGTATCCCTGCGTACGCGCGTCAGATGGGGTGGGTGGCCGGTGATCCGGCAGCGTTGTTAGTTGTTGAATTTAGTGGCGATCAGCCTCAGGCATTGAAAGCTTGCGTTGAGCTTTGTCGAAACGATGCGGCGCGAAAGGTTGGTGATATCCTGACGATTGCAGAATCCAAAGAAGACCAGGTGCGCATTTGGAATATCCGCAAAGTGGGTTTGGGACTGATCGATTCACGTCCGGGGTCCGCACGGCCGATTGCATTTATTGAAGATTGCGCCATCCCTGTGGATCGGCTCGGTGAGTTTGTGCGCGAAGTGGAAACGATCATGCGAGTGCATGGAACGACTGGTGGAATATATGCTCACGCTTCAGGTGGATGCTTGCATATTCGCCCCGTGCTTGATCTGCACAATAGCAAAGGCGCATGGTCTCTGCGATCTATTGCCGAAGCCACTCTCGCGTTGACGTTGCGGCTGGGCGGCTCGATGAGCAGTGAACATGGAGATGGGATCGCGCGCGGCGAATGGCTGCAAAAAACATACGGGGAGGAAGTGATCGAAGCCATGCGCATGTTGAAACGAGCCGCGGACCCCGATAACCTGCTTAACCCAAACAAGTTGTTCGATGCACCGAAAATGGATTCGCATTTGCGCTATGATGAAAAAAGCGAGATCAAGGCATGGACGCCATCGCTGGATTTTTCGCACAGTGGAAATTTCGTCCATGCGATTGAACTATGCAATGGGCAAGGACTATGCAGAAAAGACACTGGTGTGATGTGCCCGTCATTTCAGGCAACGCGCGAGGAGATGCATTCCACGCGGGGCAGGGCGAATCTACTGCGCGCGCTCATTACGCAATACGCAGCACGTACTACGTATTCAGTACTGCGTAATGACGAGATGACCGAATCTGTTGCGCGCGCCCTCGACCTCTGCCTCGCCTGCAAAGGCTGCAAAGCGGAATGCCCATCGGGCGTGGATATGGCAAAGCTGAAATATGAATTTGAGAATGAATATTACAAGACTCATCGCAGACGATTACGTGATTATATCTTTGGATACTTTCATATCACTGCGGCGCTCGCTGCTTCCAATGCGCCGTTGTCGAATGCGCTGATGGAAGTGCCTGTGATCAGGAATCTGGTTGCGAAGATTTTGGGTATTACACCTCATCGTCCGTTTCCGAAGTTTACGAAGCATGTCATTCTGAGCCGCGGAGCGGCGAAGAATCTCTCCGCGCGATTGGAGACTCTTCGCTCCGCTCAGAGTGACAAACCGCGGGTAATCTTCCTTTCTGACCCTTTTTCACATTATATCGAGCCGCAGGTGGAGCAAGCCGCGTTGGATGTTTTAAATCAGTGTGGATATGATGTTTATGTATTACCAGTAATTGGTGCAGGAGCCTCATTACTGTCAAAGGGATTTATCGACGCAGCACGCCGTCACGCGCGGAGGCTGCTCAATGCTGTAGATCAAATTGACCCTGCGCGCGAAGCGTTTATTGTTGGGGTTGAGCCGCCTGAAATCTACACGTTGAAACATGATTACCTTGATTTGCTTCCTGAATCCAGGGAAGAAATCGCCCAGCGCGTGGAGAAGACATGGCTGTTGGATGAGTTCCTTTTGCGATCTGAAGAATTCGATGCTCTGCGCGTAGCCGCTTTAGAAAAACACTTTCCATCTACGACTACAAGTTCATCAAATTTGGAATTTGCTTCGCTCAGTCTCGACGCTTGCGTCTCGACCAGCGCTCGCAATAATAAGCCAAAGATATATTTTCACCCACACTGCCACCAGCGAGCGGAAGGACCTGCATCAGATGGCATTCCCAGTGGAACGAATGCCACCCTTGAGTTATTGCGCATATGCGGATTTGAAGTGGACTTAATGGACACAGGCTGCTGCGGAATCGCGGGTTCGTTTGGATATGAAGCTGAACATTATGATCTCTCGATGAAAATTGGAGAGTTGAAGTTGTTTCCGAAATTAAGGGAAATAACCCCCACTGCCCTGGCGGGCACCTCCCCCAAATCCGATATGAAACGTTCACTTGTTAACCAATTTTCACCTGTTGTATTTGGGGGACCTTCGGGGGAGGGGGTCGTTTCCACCGGCGCGGCGTGTAGGATGCAGATTCAGCAAGGGATAGGTATACAGTCGGAGCATTCGATTCTCTTGGTGCGAGCGGCTTTGCAATGAAATTCGTCTGAACATGAAATTGGGAGATATCTTATTTGGCAGAGATTGGACAAGAATCGATCAAGCCGAACCTATAAATCAAAACCATTTAAGATTACAGATCCTTTCGAAGAGCATGAGTCTGCAAACTGTGGGGGCTCAATATGATGCTCAAGTTTATTTATACTTTTGCTCCAGGAATAAAGGCTTTTTGACAATGCACACTCAAGGGCAGGGAGGGCCTTGAGCCTCAAGGCTCCATGGCCAGGATGAGTAATCCCCATGTGATATCACTGGCAAACACACATGTGGTAGGTTGACCCGCCACCTCACATTCGTGCAGCCTCACCCCCCAGATGCCATCAAATATTTGGCTGTAAGGATTCAATGTACGCTGGGTGCGCACAGCCTTGAATGCATACGGCTCGACCGATGGGTGCTCCGGATCGCTCGTATCGTATTTAAAGACGCGCACGCCATCCTGGTACCAGCCCACGAATAGCAGATCTCCTGACACTAACAGATTATGCGGTCCTGCCCACGAGTCGGGGAGGGTAATCGCCGCCACTTCTTTTGGAGATCCTAAGTCACGTACATCATACAGCCGCAGGCGGCTCTCCGGTTGCTTCCAGGGGAACTCATCTTCAACGAATACAAACTTGCCATCTGTAGTCGGGTACGCGTGGTGGATAAGCAAGCCCCAAGGGGCGATGCTATCCAGCGGATTGAGCGGTGTGACACGCTTGCCGGCTTCGAGCGCCTGCCGGTCGAGGATAATCAGCCCCGCCGACCAATA
Source organism: Anaerolineae bacterium (assembly GCA_022616105.1). Classification (GTDB taxonomy): domain Bacteria; phylum Chloroflexota; class Anaerolineae; order Anaerolineales; family Villigracilaceae; genus Defluviilinea. The sequence goes on from JAKEFL010000047.1 coordinate 9,221, forward strand.
GGCCACATACACCCGATCGCCCACAATCGTTGTATCGTGAACCAAGAAAACGTTGCGCTCGTTATAAATGCCCGCATCGGGATGCGTATACTGCCCAACCTCAGTTACATGTTCGAGATCGCGGATATCCAGCACACGCAGATCGAAGATATCAACTGCCGAGACGTATAAGTAAACACCGTTTCCGTCCGCGTCCCGGCTCACCTCAGCCGTGTGAGAATTGCACCAATCTGTTCTTGATCCCGTATTCTCCCCATTGAGCAGGCTTATTAATCTCGGGTCCGTCGGGTCAGTCACCTCTATGATGGCGATGCCGCCAACAAGACTGCACAACGTATCCATTGTAGTTTTTGGTAAGGAAGGGTCCCTGGATAGCGCGAGGAACCAGCGATCGCCCTGCCGGAACGCTTTAACGTCAGCCGACTTGGTGGGAACGTTCCATTGCCATGCGCCCACCAGGATGGGCTGCTCAGCATCCGTGACGTCGACGATACGGAAAGCCTCCGCAGCACTGGGAAAACTGCTCATGACGACTTGCGCCACATATACGTGCCCGCCCGTCTCGAACACATCCAGCTCACCATGGAAGCAGAAGCCGCTGGGCAGATAGGCTACTTCACTCAGCTTGTCGCCGGGTAAGTCCTGGTCCTTTTCCGTACAATTATCACGGAACTTTTCGATTTTTTGCAACTGCAATGGGATGAGAGTCGATGTTGCAACAGGCGTGCGTTTAGGTTTAGGTGTGGAGGTTTGTTCAGATATTACTGTTGGTGTTACGGTCTCATTCGGCAAAGTCGTTGTGGGTGGGATCGCTGGCGTGCAGGCAGTCAGGAAAAATATGATCGACACAGTGAAGCCGAAAAGTTTTTCAAACATGTCATGGCCTCCTCTAGCTCGAATGTCTTCTTAGAACGGCTTTGTCACCATCAGGACGATGATTACATCCGGTTGCTATGTTAGTGCATATTTTACTTCTCTCTTTGTGCAATTGTCTTGACACTCCTTCTCACCTGATGTAAACTCTCACACGAAGCGCAAGACCCTTCGGCAATCTCAGGGCAAGTCTTGCGTCACACATCTCTAAAGAAAGGAGCGCATTCCATGGTTCGATTGATCGTAGCAATTCGCAAACCCAACAAATTACCTTCTCGGAGTGCGCCTGTTGACCGTTAGAGTACGGTCACGTTTCTGTGTCTTTATGCCACGGTGCACTTCTGCACCGTGGTTTTTTGTTAAAAGCACCCTCGCGCTGAGCGGAGGGCTCGCTGGTCGAGTAGGTGATGGCTTTCACCGTATCGAGACCAAGCGAAGCCTGCAGTCGAAGCGCCGGTTGGATGAAAAGGATAAATTTTTTGTAATCTGCGCTTCGTCTGCTCTCGTCGCAAAGAACGCTCCTCGCTCCGCTCAGCGCGAAATAGGACTATTTTATGAAACTACCATTCAAAGCATACTGGGATCTTCTTTCCCAACACATCCGCCCGCAAAAGGGACGCTTCGTCCTGCTGAGCATTCTATTGCTTGGCAGCATCGGTTTGCGCATCTATGCACCGCAGATCATGCGGACGTTCATCGATTCGGCATTGGCGGGTGAGGCATTGCAGACTCTTACATTCACTGCAATTACCTTCATCGGTATTGCCCTGGTGCAGCAGGTGGTTGGGGTCAGTGTGACCTTTCTGGGTGAAAACGTCGCGTGGACGGCGACGAACGCCTTGCGCGCTGAACTCGCCTGGCATGCGCTCAACCTCGACATGCGCTTCCACAATGACCATACGCCGGGCGAATTGATCGAGCGTATTGATGGTGACGTGACCGAGTTGGCGACCTTCTTCTCACAATTTGCATTGAACCTCGTGAGTAATGGTCTGCTGTTGATCGGTATTCTGACCGCACTTTTCATCGAAGATTGGCGCGCGGGTTTAGCCTTCACGATATTCTCTTTTGCCACCATCATTATCTTAGGTCGGTTGAAAGATATTGCTGTGCCTCATCAAAAAGCACGCCGGGAGGCAGAAGCCCAGTTATATGGTTTCATCGAAGAACAACTCGCAGGAACCGAAGACATCCGCTCGAGCGGCGCGGTGGATTATTCCATCCGTGAATTGTTCCGCCACCAAGGCATCATCCTTACGCACAACCGCAAGGCGCACTTCAAG
>JAKEFL010000048.1 GCA_022616105.1 Anaerolineae bacterium
ATAATATCTGCAACAGTAATCGGCATAGTTGTCTGTAAAGGTGCTATTGCACGTTTCAAACAAATGGAATCCATACCCACTGCAATAATTCGCGAGGTTATTTGTAACATCCAGTCTTTTGCATTGATAGCTAAGAAGTCCGTTCATCTGATGCTGCAAATCGTTATCATGTATCTTTGCATCTGTTACTTGCTCCAGAAAGATCGCACCCCCGTAAGAATCAACTGCTGTTTTCCATATGTCCAGAAATAGAGTGTTCGAGGGTATTTCTGCTGTCCTGGTAATCATGCAGTTAGAGATTTCTATCTCTTCAGACTTTTTGATTGAAACCCCATGATAATAATTCAGTATGCAAAGGTTTTTTATGTTGATATTTTTTCGACCAGAAACCTTTATCCCCTGACCGGTTTTGTCGGTTCCCATAATGGCTGCGCCCTGACCATCCAAAGTCACATTGTCTGAATCAATGGTAATCCCTTCAGGCAGCAAATACACCTGAGGTTCCAGTTGTGTATCCTTATTGATCCTAAGCCTATTCAAAGAGGCAAGCCCTTGTATACAAGTTTCGCTGCGCTCAGAACTACTTTATCACCGCTGGCAGGGGATTACTGGCTTTCCAGCCATCGGTGGGGTCTGCAACAATAACTTGTATCTCCTCCTCTGGGGTAACGAATTCTGCAAGTTGCAAAAGATAGTCGGAAACTGAAATGATTTCCCCTTGCGGAATTTTGAACTTGGGGCGATTGATCACATCCGGGTATTCGCGTGCAATTGAATCTGTGACAATGAGCTTGAACTTTCCTGCTTTCCATTCGTCAACAATTACGCCCAGTCTGCCACCTAATACTGCCGAGATGAAAATGTTCGTGTCAAGAATAACGCGCATTATTTGCCTTCGCGTACCGCACGGATTTCAGCTTCAATATCTTCGTCTGTGATGTTCATTTCCTTTGCGCGGGCGCGAATAGACTTTAAGGCTTTATCAAAGCGCTCTTCAATTTCCTTTTGGTCGCCTGGAATACTCAACTTTAAATACCGAATAAATGCCAGAACGTCGGGGAGGCGAGTCTCTGGCAGGGTCGAAATTTCCTGCATGATAGTTTGCTCTAGGTTGGTCATAGTGTACCTCTTGCGATAATTATACTCTTTGACAATTATCCGACCACCATTACGTGTTTCGTCCATACTTGCCAAGCGTGCTATACTTTTGCAATCAAATAAACTCCACAATCCAAAGCTGAGGTGTCAACATGACGAACGTTCTGATCCGCAACGGTACGCTGATCGATGGCACGGGTAAGGCACCGCTGGCTGATGCTGCAGTACTCGTCAAGGAAAATCGCATTCATGCAGTGGGTCATATCAGCAGCATTAACCTGCCTGATGGTCAGACCACCGAGATCGACGCGGGTGGCGGATATATCCTGCCGGGCTTCATAGACACACATGTTCACGTTATGCTCCAGGGGGTGAATATTGCCCGCGATATCATCACTCCATTCTCGATGCGCTTTTTCAATGCCGTGAATTATTTGAAGAATACGATTAATGCAGGCATTACCAGTGTGCGCGACGCGGGCGGCGCTGACGCGGGAGTCAAACAGGCGGTCGAAAGCGGAGTTGTAGTGGGTCCACGGATGCAAATCAGTATCAGCGTCCTCACCATTACTGGCGGTCACGGTGATGGCTGGATGCGTTCGGGAATGGAATATGACTTATTTCCATCCTACCCTGGCTTCCCTGCATCTCGCGTCGATGGCGTGGAGGATTGTCGTCGCAAAGTGCGCGAGGTGCTGCGAGCCGGAGCCGATATCATCAAGATCTGTTCGACCGGCGGCGTACTCAGCCCCACCGATCACCCGGAGTTCACACAGTTCTCACCCGAAGAGTTGGATGTGATCGTGCGCGAAGCCGCGTATCGACGGGGCGTCAAAGTGATGGCACATGCACAGGGCGCGGAAGGAATCAAAAATGCGATACGCGCGGGAGTCCATTCGATTGAGCATGGCATATATCTCGATGATGAAGCAATTGACCTCATGCTCAAGCATGGCACCTTCCTCGTACCTACTTTGCTTGCACCCCTGGCAGTTCTTGAAGCTGGTGAAAAGGGTGGCATGCCTGAATACGGAGTCCGTAAATCCCGCGAGGTCGTTGAAATTCACAGCGAGAGCATAAGCCGCGCGCACAAGGCTGGAGTCAAAATTGCGATGGGCACTGACGCGGGTGTCATGCCGCATGGTACGAACTTACGGGAACTTGGATTGATGGTCAATATCGGAATGAAGCCAATGGAAACGATTGTTGCGACAACAAAGATCGCGGCTGAGTGCCTGGGCTGGCAGGATCAGGTGGGGACCATCGAGGCAGGGAAACTCGCGGATATCCTCATCATAAAGACGAATCCGGTGCAAGATATCCGCTCGCTGGAAAATGTTGACAATATCGCGCTCGTTATGAAAGATGGCAAAGTCCTCAAAGATCAGTTGAGCAAATCGATTTAAAAATTATATGGTAAAATATTCTTAGAACATTTTTTCTGTTTCCGGGCGAAAGGAGCTTACATGAGCAAAAAGGTCATGGTTCTGGTTGGGACAAAAAAGGGTGGCTTTATTTTCAGCAGTGATGCCAAACGTAAAAAATGGCAAACCAGCGATATTCAATTTAAAAGCTGGAATGTGATGCACATGCAGATGGATCCGCGCGACCAGCGTTTGCACGCGGCTGTGAGTCATTTTGTCTATGGGCCGACCACCCATTATTCAGACGATTTCGGAAAGACGTGGACTCAGGCAAAGCAGGTTCCCGTTATTACGCGCCCATCAGAATCCGGCAGGCCCGCTGGGACTGTGGATGAAGCGTTCCGTTCTGAATCAGGGGAGGATGTGAAAAAGGATCCCGAGAAAATGATCAAGGTCTGGAATATTACGCCCGGACGCGACAGTGTGCCGAATGTGTTGTATGCCGGTGCACAGCCCGCATCTTTTTTCATTTCCACAGACCGCGGGGAAACCTGGACTCTAAATGATGGACTGTTTGATCACCCACAACGCGGCGCCTGGAACCCCGGAAATGGAGGTTTGTGCCTGCATACTATATTGCTGGATCCGACGAATCCAAAACGGATGTATATCGCGGTCTCGGCTGCGGGCTGTTATCGCACGGATGATGGCGGGTTGACCTGGGCACCCTACAACAAAAATGTACGCGCTGATTTTATGCCGAATAAGTTTCCTGAGTTCGGACAATGTGTGCATAAAATGACCATGCATCCTTCCAACCCGAATGTAATTTATCAACAGAATCATTGCGGCGTGTATCGCAGTGACAATGCGGCAGAAGATTGGATTGACATCGGGGAAGGCAGATTGCCCTCACGCTTTGGTTTTCCTATTGCGGTGCATCCCACCGACCCGCAGACGATCTATATCGCGCTTGAAGAAAGCGACGAATACCGCATGAGTGTTGACGGAAAGTTTTCCGTTTGGCGCAGTCGTGACGCGGGGGACTCCTGGGAGCGTCTGACAAAAGGCTTGCCAGAGAAAGCGCATCTGGTCGTCCTGCGCGAAGCCATGGCAACAGACTCGTTCGAAAATGCAGGGATTTATATTGGTTCGAATACGGGCCAGTTGTTCTACAGCCGCGACTCTGGTGATTCGTGGGATTTGATGGCAGATTTTCTGCCGCCCATTCAATCTGTTGAAGCGGCAGTTGTTGAAGATTGAATTAAGAATAACGCGAGAGAAAAGACGAAGATTCACCTCCGTCTTTTTTTGATTATGCAGAAACAAGAAAATATTTAGAAAGGTTTGAAAACCATATCTTATTACACTGTAAATGAAGTTATTTGAAGTTTCTACTCGCTCCGAGGCAGTTTGTGACCGCCGTGTTTTTCGAGTTACACCGCAGGATCACAGATCCTGCGGGAGCATCACTATTAAAGTAAAGTTGTTTTCTTTACAGTGTACTTATCTGCTTTATTGGAAATTAACTCAATTTTGCCCTTTATGACTCATCCGGCGCGCTTTGTGGCAATGTAAAGTAAAACGTGGAGCCTGCCCCCACTTCACTTTCGACCCATATCCTGCCTCCGTGTATTTCAACGATTCGCTTCACGAGGGCGAGGCCAATGCCTGTGCCTTCCGCTTTTGAATTCAATTTGTTGAAGAGACCAAAGATATGTTCATGATAATCAGGCTCAATACCCACTCCATTATCCCTGACGTAAAAGACCGCTTTACCATCTTCCTTGCCATGTTGACCGATTTCGATGCGCGGGTTGACTTGATCGCCCATGAATTTGGACGCGTTGTCGAGCAGGTTTTGCAGGACCTCCGTCAGACGCTGACGATCTCCATAAACGGCAGGCAGGTTTGGCTGGAGTCTGATCGTGATTCCGCCCGCTTCAATCTGACCGTACACCAGTTCCCTTGCTGATTGCACCAAATCTCCAAAGGGAATGATTTCGGGTTCATTGACCAGCCGTCCAATGCGTGAAAGTTCAAGCAGTTCACCCAGCATTCCCTGCATTTTATCGACAGCATCATGAATGCGCTGGCTGTCTGCCTTGAATCGATCCATGTTGCCTGAAGCTGCATCCTGTTCGAGATAACCGAGAAAGCCATTGATGGTGACCAGCGGTGATTTCAAATCGTGTGAAACCGTGTAAGTAAAGCGCTCCAATTCGGCATTCTTTGCTGCCGGTTTCTGTATGAGGCTTTCGCGCTCCGCCTCCACTTTCCTGCGTGATGTAATATCCTCCACTGTCCCTTCATAATAAAGAATATTTCCGTCCCGTCATGGATGGCTTGGATCGGAAGATTATCCAGCCATGCGCGCAGACGCGGGTAAAAGGCATTATTTCTCATCGGACTCCGCTGGGGATTTTACCTCGTGTTCACAATGCGAATAAAGCTGTCCGCCCGTTGATAAGTTATTGTAATTAGCTGGAGTTGCGCAGGGTTAGAGCCGTCCAAAGCGCACCGAACAGATCCACGCTGCCGATCAAAATAAGCATCGGATTTGCTGGCAGGAACAGGACAATGCCCACCATCCCTAAAAAGAAAACGATCCGTTCCGAGACGGAAATACGAAAGAATCCCATTTGATTTGTTCTACCACAATAAAAGTAGAGCATGCCCGCGCAGAAGGCAAACAAGCCGAGGATACGAATCCAGATGTCATTCGTTGGTGCAAAACCAAACATACCGAGAATAAGGTTTGGGATGAATAGCAATACCAATCCCATCCCCATCATGTAGAAGCTGTAATAAAAGACGCTTTTGGCGGTTGAGGTCATCATGAGGATTCTATCGACTTGAAGACTTCAGAGGAGGCGGCACCGTCTTTGCGGCTTCTATGATTCCCTGAGCGACAATTCCAGCTGCTACATAGGGGTCAATCTCTTTGAGAGTTGTTGAGTGATATTGAAAAAGGATGGAGCAAAGCACCACGCCTGCCCGGGCGGCATCCAGGTAGTTGAAACCATGTTTTTTCATTACCACATTGTATTGATCTTGAAGTTCCTTCTGGACATAGGTCGTTTCTACTCGCGGCTTTGCGCATCACCTTCAGCCAAAGCAGCCAGGATCAAGTGACCGACCGGGATATTTGCATTTCCAAGGTTATATTCCTCAAAAAGATACATCAGACTTTCCCATTCCTTGTTCAATTCATCTGACTTGATGACCGTGCCAGGCGGCACTTCGTCTTTGGGATTGAATGCTCTGTACAAGCTGGTTCCCGTCAGCCAGGCCGCCGCGGACAGGATGGTCCCAGCATGGACACTGCCATCTCGGGAAGCAAGTTTATTCCGTAATATCGGAATAAATTCGATTGCTGCAGCACGTCCCTTTTTTAGTTTTTCGAGCGGGTCAGAGGGTGGCATGGGTTATTCCTCAATACATGTTTCTGAGATATCGCCGAATGGATAGAGCGATTATTCCAAATTTCGGTGAAGAAATCAATACTCCACCTCACGAAGTTTTCGAACCTTCACGAGGTGGAGTACCTGTTTCGACATTCGATATTTCACCCGATGCAGGTCGGGGTCTTATCAAATACTATCTGCTTCATTGTTTCAAAACCCAGCTATTCCCGCTTTGCTCGTAGCCGTGCGAAGAGGCATTCTTTTTCATCCACAAGACCAACCGCACAGGGATGGGTGCTTTATCGGACGGCTTCCCGTTCCACTCCTTGAACAACGCGTCCACATCTGCTTGGACGAAATCAAACCTATCGATCTTTTCTTCCATTTGTTTGAGTACAGCCTGTTCGTAGACGAGGAAGGGATCGATATTTTTTTCTTTCAGCATTTTCATGATCTCGGGGTTGATGTCCATGAACCCGCCGCCGTTCGCGAGGGCGTCCTGGATGGCGGCATCCTGCTCTCCCAACACGAAGCGTTTTTCCTTCTTTACCGGTTTCGATCCCAAGGGCGGAGGAGCAGTCTTTGTGCCTTCAACGACGCCCATTGCAATGATACCAGTTGCCACAAAGGGGTCGATATCTTTTACACTCACGCAGTGATATTGAAACACAATCGAACAGACGATCATACCCGCCCGCGCGCCTTCCAGATAATCCAGCCCGTATTTCTTCATTATGGCATTGTACTGATCCTGGTATTCAGCCTGGATTTCTGCAACCTCCATGCGCGGCTTATCCTGTTCGGAGAATTCCGTAACCAAAGGCCGCGACATGACGTCCATGCCATTTTTCCTGCAATAGAACGCAAAAAGATTCAACAACTGGGGATAGGCCTGGTTGACCTCTTCTGAAAGAACGATCACGCCGGGGGTAACGTCTTTTTTATGGGTTGCCCTGAACAGACTTGTCCCCGCCAGCCGGGCCGCCACTGAAAGGACAGTGCCGGCATGAGGCTTTCCGCCTACAAGCGGGATTCTCTCCTGAAACATCTTTATGAACTCCATCGCGGCATCATATCGCTTCTTTCGCATTTCAGGCGAGCCAAAGGGATCGTCCTTCATAAGTTCCTTTTTGGGTGCCTCTTGTTTCGGTGATTTCTTGAATAGATTTGAAAGTTGCACAATTACCTCCATGTAATTATGCCAATGATACTCAGTAGTTCACGAAAAGGCTTGAACATGGTTTACTTGGCTCTGAGCAAAGCAACCAATGAGCCATGTTCAAACCTATGATTAAAAATAACCGAATC
>JAKEFL010000316.1 GCA_022616105.1 Anaerolineae bacterium
CGGACAACCCAAACGCTCACATCCCTTCAGCGTTCCCGGCGATGAAATCACCCTAAGGATACGCGGATGCCACGTCCCAAACAAGGACATTCTAATAACGCTCACCGTTGGGCCGCTCCAGATAGAAGAGAACGGGGTCGTCAAGAAGGGATTCCTCTTGGTAGAATGGAACAACCAGTAACGAGCGCTTGGTGAGGTAACGTAGCTGGAAAGGAGATAACAATGGACGCCTTTCAGATCTTCGGGTTGCAAACGACACTCAGTTTGATCGTCTATACTCTCATTGCCAAATGGTACGTCTGGCCCCGCCTGACTGCTCTACCACTCCACGAGGCATTGGTTCCGTTGCTCTTCGTTCATACCCTGCGCCACGTCGGGATGACCGTATTAGTCGCTGGGGTGGTAGATCCAGATGTGCCACAATCGTTTACCGTCCCCCTGGCTTATGGTGATCTGGTAGCCGCGCTGCTGGCACTTTTCTCCATCTTTGCACTCCGTGGGCGCTGGTCGTTAGTGCTGCCGTTGGTATGGGTGTTCAACATTTGGGGGTTTGTGGATTTGCTCAATGCTGCCTACCAGGGCATTCGGATTGATGCAACGCGCTATGATTTGGGGGCCGGATGGTTTATTCCAACTTTCTTTGTCCCGGCTTTGTACGTGACCCACGTTATGATCTTTATGCTGCTGCTCAAACGCTCACACTGAGGCGCACCGTTAGCCACTAGTATTTCTAAATTTGACCATGCCCTAATGATTTTTCATCGCGAGAAAGGAAGGTCTGTGATGCGCGTCGCGGCAATCTATGATATTCATGCAAACCTACCAGCACTGGAGGCTGTGCTTCAGGATATTCGTCAGGCAGATGTAGATCAAATAGTAGTTGGGGGTGACGTAGTTCCAGGTCCCATGCCTCGTGAAACGCTCAGGTGTCTGTTGGACCTCGACCTGCCTGTGCAATTCATTCACGGCAATGGCGAGCTTGCGATGCTTGCACAAATGGCAGCGAAGGATGAAGACTCGGTAACGTACTGGGGAACAACATCAGGCAAGCCCCTCCCGGAACAATTTCGTCGAGTCTATCGCTGGACGGTGCAGCAGCTTTATCCTGATTACCAGCCGGTGCTGGCGAGTTGGCCCAAGATACTCCGTCTCAATATCGACGGGATGGGCGAAGTTTTGTTTTGTCACAGCACACCGCGCAGTGAAACAGAAATCTTCACCCGTCTGACTCCCGAAGAGCGACTCCTGCCTCTCTTTGAAGGACGCAACGTGTCTGTGGTGGTCTGCGGTCATACCCACATGCAGTTTGACCGGATGATCGGAAAGACTCATGTGGTCAATGCCGGCAGCCTGGGCGAACCGTATGGAGCACCGGGTGCCTATTGGCTCATCCTCGGACCCGATGTTGAGTTGAGGCATACAACTTATGATCTGACGAAGGCTGCTGATCAGATTCGAAATACGAACTTTCCGGGAGCAGAAGACTTTATAAAGGACATAACACAACCTCCATCCGAGGAACAGATGCTTGAACTATTTACCACGGCGGAATTGAGATGAAAGCGAGCCTGATGAGATTGCTCACGTGCAGACGGGTTTTGGTTATAAGCCCGTTGATTTATGGTACAGAAGATATTATGATCGTTTTGCCTAATGTATCGTTGGGGTGTGCCCACCATATTTACCACGGAGTAATCGCGACATCGGAGTCATCCACCCTAACGTAAGGAGAGATTAACTATGGAAGAACGCATGCCCGCAAGTCGCCTCGATGCTATATTAATCACCTCAGCACATCCCGAATCCCTTGCAGAGTTTTACCAGAAGGGTTTTGAGTTGGAAGAACCCAGATTGCACGGTCCGGACCATCTAGGCCTTAATCTGTCAAACACCTATCTGGGTTTTGATCGGACGAATGAGACTGCGCTGGCTTCCAGTGGCTCCATCTCTATCTGGTTCAAGGTGCCAGATATTGAAGCTACCTTTGCGCGCCTCGTTGGACTGGGTGCCAAAGTCAAATATGCCCCGACAACCGAAGAGAGCCCGGGAGAAATTTTGGCCATGTTGTACGACCCGGATGGCAACTCTGTTGGATTGATCAGCGCAGCATAGACAGTCTACTGGGTCTTTTTCGTAATATAATCATTCCACTTATTGCTTGGCCTTTTACCAGTGGAGATACGAAGTGGCCCAAAGAAACGTCCGGGTTAGTAAATATGGATGATGAGAAGGAAAAGGACGAGCCGCAAGTACATGCGGAGGATAATAGCATTGCCGTAGGCGGAATTCACATCGAGGGTGATGTAAGTGGGACTATTACTATCGGACACGGTTATACTGCCGAGCAGGTCTCTGTTCTTCTCAAACAGATCACAACCACCCTTCAACCGAAACCTTTCGATGGGCGTTGCCCATACAAAGGCCTTGAAGTCTTCGAAGAGGAAGATGCCGAGTTATTCTTCGGGCGCGAGAGGCTGGTCGAAGATCTCGTTAGCCGTGTGAAGGAATCACGGACAGTATTCATCACGGGTCCTTCAGGCAGCGGGAAATCATCATTGGTACGCGCGGGGTTAATTCACGCGTTGAAGAGTGGGTCAATCAAAGGAAGTGACCGTTGGTTGTATGAAACCATGAAGCCAGGGCGCGAACCCATCAAAGATTTGGCACTGGCGTTTTCACGGTTGAAGTCACCAGATCTGGCAAATTACTTTCTGGCACATAAGAGTGAGATCAATATTCTGAATGAATGCGCTGAATCTGTATTGAGTGGACGCAAAGACCAGCACTTCCTCTTATTCGTCGATCAATTCGAAGAGGTCTTCACACAGGTCAGCCAGGAAGAGGAACGCCTGGCTTTTCTCTATATGTTGGCGCATGCCGCCACCGTAGAAAATGGACGCGTGATCGTATTATTTGCTATGCGTTCGGACTTCGTCTCGAACTGTGCTACCTATCCCGCGCTCAATGAGCTGCTCAGCCAGGAATTCAGACAGATCGGCGCCATGCAACCCGAAGAACTGGTAAGCGCTATCGCTTTACCCGCCAGGCATGTTGGCTTGCCAATTGAAGATGAGTTGATTGCACGCATCATCAATGACATGAAAGGCGAGCCAGGTGCTCTTCCCCTCATGCAATTTGCGTTGAAGGATTTATTTGATTCGCAACAAGAGAAAGGCGGCGTCATTGCTCTGACACTGAAAGATTACCTGCAACATGGTGGCATCCATAAGTCACTAGAACGCCATGCAGACGCAACATTTGCTAAGTTAAGCGAGAACGAACAACAACTAGCGCGCTCCATCTTTAGTGGCTTGATCGAGATCGGGCGCGGCACGCAGGATACACGTCGTACCGCGCTGTTTGATGAACTCGTTCCTGTAAATGCAAAAGCCGAAGAAGTGTCAGCCGTTGTACAAAAACTTGCCGATGCGCGCCTGATCATCACAGACGAACAGTCTGGCAAAGATACGGCTACGATATCACATGAAAAGTTAATCGACGCCTGGCCATGGCTGAAGAAGCTGGTAAATGAAAACCGCGATGTCATTGCACTACAAAATGAAATCGCCAGCGATGCAATGGAATGGGATGACCGCAAGCGCGATCCAAGTTACCTATATACTGGTGCGCGTCTGGCGAACGTGCGTGAACAACTCGAATTAAATAAACTGGTGTTGAGTGGGCTAGCGCAATCATTTATTGAAGCGGGAGCGAAGGCCTACGCCGACGAATTGGAAGCGACAAGGCAAAGAGCAACTCAACTGCGGCAACGGTCCATTTACCTTACTGCGGCATTGGTTGGAGCATTGATCGCAGTAGGTATTGCTGTTTTCTTTGGAATTCAATCACAGCAACGGGCGAAGGTTGCTTTGGCCCGCCAGTTAGCAACACAGGCACAATCTATCAACGCTACCAGGAATTCAAAGCAGATGGTCGCTGTTCTACTTGCTACTCAATCCATGAAGTTATCTCCATCCAATGCAGCTGCTCAGGTTTTACAGAATAACAATTTTGCCGCACGCCCAATCTCCAGCATGACCCATGATGATAGTGTGTATTCTGTTGCCTTTAGCCCGGATGGCAAATTCGTGGTGTCGGGAAGCTGGGATGGCACCGCCCGCGTCTGGGAGGCAGCCACAGGCAAAGAAATTTCCCGCATGACCCATGATGATAGGGTGAACTTGGTTGCTTTCAGCCCAGATGGAAAATATGTCGTGTCAGGTGGGTGCGACAAGAGAGACACAAACTCAGATTGTGCTCAAGCCACCACCCGCGTCTGGGAGGCAGCCACGGGCAAAGAAATTTCCCGCATGACCCATGATGATAGGGTGTATTCTATTGCCTTTAGTCCGGACGGCAAATATGTCGTGTCGGGAAGTTATGATACCACCGCCCGCGTCTGGGAGGCAGCCACAGGCAAAGAAATTTCCCGCATGACTCATGATAATTGGTTGACCTCTGTTGCCTTCAGCCCGGATGGCAAATATGTGGTGTCAGGCAGTATTGATAACACCGCCCTGGTGTGGGAGGCCTCAACCGGCAAGGAAATTGTACATATGACCCAATTCCTATTACAGACTGTTGCCTTCAGCTCGAACGGCAATTATGTCGTGTCGGGAGGTTATGACGGTGCTGTCCGCGTGTGGGAAACCTCAACCGGCCAGGAAGTCGCCCACATGACACATGATGATGTCGTGAACTCGGTTGCCTTCAGCCCGGACGGCAAATATGTCGTATCGGGAAGTAGCGATAACACCGCCCGCGTATGGGAAGCCTCAACCGGCAAGGAAGTCGCCCACATGACACAGGATCGTGGGTTGAACGCTGTCGCCTTCAGCCCGGATGGAAAATATGTAGTGTCGGGTGGGAATATCGCGGCCCGCGTGTGGCTGTGGCGCCCCGATGATTTGATTGCTGATGCTTGCTCTCGCTTACCCCGCAATATTACACGAGCAGAATGGAAACAATATGTAGGTGACGAACCTTATCAAGCCGTCTGCACCAACCTGCCAATTGAGCCAGAGCTAAATGTTATACCGAAATATTATTACGCTTTGCTATCAATTTCGCCGACAATGCTTTACATCTTTTATGGGTGGGTTGCTTCCAGAGCAATCTCTTCACAATTCCGTTCTAGTTCTTCATCGGATGCCGCGATATTTAGTTGGAAACGGTTTGCAATGTCAATAGGCCAGGGAGGGTTGTTGATCATCTTGGTAACTTCTGCCCTTATTTTGACTGAATATCTATTCTATAGACTTAGGTTGCTGCCTTCTAATTTACAACTATCTCCGCTTATTCTTCTTCTGCTAATTCCTTCAGGACTCTGGGCGGGCGGGGCCTACAGCCATTTCACGTTTTATCAGTCTGGTAGATTGAGCTGGATAAAAAGAATAGTTCTTGGGAGTGTGGCCGGTTTTATGAGTTCATTTCTCCCCTGGACAGTAACCATTGCCATCGTAGCCATTGTTACTGGGGTAGACTCATTGCCCAATAACTTCTGGCAAGTAATCCTTATAAGCTCAGGAGTCGTGGGAGGCATTGGCGCGGTTTTGAGCGCCTTTGGCGCATTGTTGTATATTCTTATTCTTCAGAAAGTCATTGGCAAAATAGCAGCAGGTAAGCAGGCCCTGAGTCATCAATGATGTGAATATGCCAGAAAGAAAACGTGCAAGCGAGAAGAAAACACATATAAGAGTAGGAAACGTCTCCAATATCAGTGGGAATGTGAATGTGGCTGGTGGAAATATCACTACGCATCAAACCGTCATGGGCTTGAGTGCCTCGGAAATCAAGCAGTTACTCGATGAACTTTCTATAGCCATAAAGTGCGCCTGTATACTGAAAACATCGTAATTTACAGATAATGCAATGTCCAAAGATATCTTCATCTCCTACTCCCGCCGTGATCAGGAATTCGTCACTCGCCTTGCGGGTGACTTGAACGCGCAGGTAGCAGGTGTGTGGTTTGACCAGTCCACGATTCAACTGGGGCAGAAGTGGCACGATGAGATCATGGATGGCATCCGTGGGTGTAAAGCCTTTGTGCTGGTCTTGCGCTAATGTTATCGCCTTAGCGACAGGGTGCTGTTCTCATCTTGTGCGGGGAAACCGTGTCTTCAAAAGGATAAAGAAATAGAAGCAGTGACTATTGTATAATAACGATATGGCAGTACCTGTTTTGGATTTATCACCCGACAAACTTGAGCAATATAGGTATACAGCAGTGCGTCGTCAAAAAGCGCGCCTCTCCAAAATCAAAGCGCGAATGGAGAAAGGATGGAAACTCGCCAGAAAAGCAGCCAAAGTATTGCGCGAGAAATATCACGCCAAACGAGTGGTTGTTTTTGGGTCTTTACTTCACGAATCAAGATTCACCCAATGGTCAGATGTGGATATCGCCGCATGGGGCATTCCCTCCGATCAAACATTTCGAGCCATCGGCGCAGTGATGGATTTGGATCCGGTGGTTGAGATCAATCTGGTGGATGTGAATACATGCACTCCGTCCCTACTACAAGCGATTGAACGAGAGGCAGTGGATTTGTGATTGAGAGTTACATCGTTTTAGCGGGACGCATCCGTAAAGAGCTGGATAATCTTGAACGATTGGTTTCTCGCGCCAACCGCGCCATCAATACTGCGCAGAAAAATCCGCAAGACATGGATCTTTTTATCGACTCGGCATCCTTAAATTTGCACGATGTGTATTCGGGGTTCGAGAGGATATTCAAGCAAATTGCTGCTACCGTGGATGGGAATGTACCATCCAGCCCGGAATGGCATAGAGAATTGCTTGAACAGATGGGCTTGGATTTGCCTAAAATCAGGCCGCCCGTTCTAACATCCGACTCTATCAAACTATTGGATGAATACCTGCGATTTCGCCATGTTGTCCGAAACGTTTACACATTTTCATTTGACCCTGAGCGAATCGGTAGACTTGTCAAAGGATTAGAATCGGCTTTTGATCAGATACGCCAGGAACTTTTGGCGTTCGCAAGTTTTCTTGAGAAGGTGGGAATGGAGTAAGGCGATGTCCAAAGACATCTTCATCTCCTACTCCCGCCGTGACCAGGAATTCGTCACACGCCTGGCTGGTGACTTGAACGCGCAAGTCGCCGGTGTTTGGTTCGACCAGTCCACGATTCAACTGGGGCAGAAGTGGCACGATGAGATCATGGAAGGCATCCGTGAGTGCAAAGCCTTTGTGCTGGTCTTATCCCCTGACGTGGCTGAATCCAAATATGTGCGCGAAGAAGTCAATAAGGCGCTGGAACTTGGCAAAACAATCTTCCCCATCCTCTATCGCCCTGGGAAATGGTCAGGTGAATTTGAATCGCTGGTGAAAGAAATCCAAACGCTTGATTTGCGCTCAGGCAGTTATACAGATAACTTTCAAAAACTTGTGGATGGTCTCATCGAGGCGGGCGCGGCGAAAGCAACTGGAGAAAGACCATTTCTTCGTCAATCAACGCAAACCAGTTTGAGCGTGGTGTTCAGCAAAATCCCTGGCTGGGCGTTTGCATGGAGTCTCGGTTGGCTGGTCTTTTGGATGATCGTAATCGTCCTTCTCTTTTTCCTTTTACAGAGCCAGGGTAACATGGGCAGCGACGATCTGCTTGCTTTCCTTCTGATTCTCATCGGCGGCGGGATTGGAGGATTTGCTGGGGGTTTGCTTGCAGGTCTGTTCACCATGCTGGCGCTACGACCGAATGCGCCCAGCATTTCATGGAAACATATGTCCCCCACGATTCGCATCTGGGGGTTGAGTGGTCCGCTTGGGATGTTGCTCTCAGGTTTAATCACTGCCCTTCTGCTTGCCATCGGCGCGATCAGCGTACAAAGTGCAGAGCCAGATTGCAGTGGTGGATTCGGTGATTGCGTAGGACAAATCATTGGCTCCGCAATTGGTGAAGCTATTGCGTTTGCCATCATCGTACTATTGGTATTCCTGCTCTTTGTGCTCGCCGCGTGGTTTCTTACAGGTATGTTCGCAGGCCGGCTGGCTGTTCGCCATATCCGCCGGCTGGAGCCGGGCATCACGAACAGACAAGCCTGGAGCGTTTCAACTGGCTGGGGATGCGGAGCCATCGTCGCGGCTATCGTGACAATTTTTGTGATCGGAATTCTTTCCAGCGCGTTGGGGCTATAAGGAACTACGAAGAACAGCTTCAACTTGTTTTCGCAATCCTGCCGGACGAATTGAATTTGTGGTAATTTTCTTCGCCTCGACGAACTTCGCAAACCGTTTCAACCCCTTCGCAAGCGCGTCTGCAAATGCGGGGTCTTTCACAGGCGCGTCATCCTCGTGCCAAAAGCCTTTGATCTCCAACGTCATTGTTGTGCGGTCGAGTTTCGGGTCGAGCCGCGCCACCAGGTCATCGCCATACAAAATCGGCAGGACGTAATAACCCCAACGGCGCTTATGCGCGGGCACATACACTTCCCACTTATATTCGAAATCAAATAACTTCTGCGCCCGTCCGCGCGCGCTTACAATATCCAACGAGGCAAGAAACGTGACTTCCTCCAGCGTTGTTGTCTCTTTTGGATTCCAACCTTTGGGGATTTTCCCCATCTCAAGCGACTCAAGGAATGGAATGTCTTCGCCCAAAACGAGATAAGTATCGCGTCCACCCTCGACCTGAACCTGCGCAAACATCCCAGACTCTTTCCACATTCCTAGCAGAGACTCGATCTCCGTCTTGGAAAAATCTCGCCGCAGATAATATTGCCATTCGGCTTTCATGTTCCCCTCGCGTTTCAACCCTGCAAATGA
>JAKEFL010000317.1 GCA_022616105.1 Anaerolineae bacterium
CCAATCAACCTGCTCTGCGCCAACCTCCCTTACATTCCCACCCAAGAATTACATAACCTGCCGATTTACACGCGCGAACCAACCCTTGCCCTGGATGGCGGTGAGGATGGTCTTGACCAATTTCGAAAACTGATGAGGATCGCGCCTGACTGGCTGGCTCCCAAAGGATTGATATTACTTGAGATCGAAGTCACTCAAGGATTAGAGACACTTTCCCTGGCAAGGGCAGCCTTCCCCGATGCACATATTAGCCTCCACAAGGATCTGGCAGGGAAAGATCGCCTGCTGAAAATAGACTTGCAACCTATTAACACATGATTGATAGGTAACTTTAATCAACCATGGGTACAATGCAGGGGTGCAAAATCGATCTTTTAGCTTCCACATAACGCCAGGCATTTAGAATAAGCGAGATAGAACAAGATGAAACAGTTTCGCGCATCCATGAGTCGACCGGTGTTTGAGGATGAGGACCAAACCCGCATTGCAGGATTCCTTTACACAATCATCCTAACATTGGGGGCAGGCGCCATTCTATATATTCTTATCGCACAAACTTTTTTCATTTCCATTCCTCGATCCATAGTTTTGGTAGTCACATTTGCAGTCATACTTCTGACAGCGCTTTATTTTCTTACTCAACGCGGTTATTTGACTCTTGTAAGCATTTTGCTCATTTCAGGATTGTGGTTGATCCAAACTGCAGCTGTCTACATAGATGGAGGCGTGTCTTCCCCAACGTTCGCCAGTTATGTAATCATTATCATCATCACAAGCGTAGTGTTCGGTGGGCAGGCTGGTGTAATTGTTGCCATCATGAGCGCAGTCGCAGGTGCGGGACTTATGATTGCAGAGGCCCGGGATCTTTTGCCATCCCCTCCTCATCCCGCCATCGCCGGGTGGGCAACTCATTCAATGTTGTTTGTTCTCACGGCTGCATTACTGGCACTCTTTAATAGGAACCTGAAATCTGCGCTGGACAATGCCCGTCAATCTGCACAAACCATTCGCGCCAGTGAAGAGGCGCTGCGTGAAAGCGAGGTGAAATATCGGACTCTCGTTGAGCGCATTCCTGCCATTATCTACACAGCCGCCATGGATGAGGCTAAAACACGCTTATATGTGAGCCCGCAAGTTGAAAGAATTCTGGGTTACACACAAGCTGAATATCTAGCAGACTCTGAACTATGGCGCGAATTGCTTCACCCTGACGACCGTCAACGGATATTGGGTGAGGCAGAATATTTCTATACGACAGGCGAGCCCTTCATTTCAGAGTATCGCACATTCACTCGCGATGGTCGTGTTGTGTGGGTTCATGATGAAGCAGTGATTCTGCATGACACTGCAGGGAAACCTCAATTGATCCAGGGCGTGCGGATGGATATCACAGAACTTAAACAGGTAGAGGAAAAAATCAAAACACCACTCGCCCAACTGGCCTCTTTGCGCGCCATCGATGTGGCAATCATGTCCACGCGTGATTTGCGTATGATCTTTTATATCCTTCTCAGTCAGACGATCGCGAAATTGAAAGTGGATGCTGCTAGAATCTTGTTGTTCAACTCTTCAACAAGGATGCTGGAATTTGGAGCCGCCCAAGGTTTTCTCTCATCTGACATAGAAAAAGCGCACGTAAAACTTGGTGAAGAGATTGCCGGACGCGCAGCTCTGGAAGGCATCCTGATGGACGGACATCGTCTCACAAAAGAATTTTTTTCTGTCAATGCTCCAGTGCTGGTAAATGAGGGCTTTACCTGTTTCTATGCTGTGCCTTTGATCAGCAAAGGAAAAATCAAAGGAGTGCTTGAGATCTTTGAGAAAGAACATCTCCACCATGACCGAGGCTGGGTGGATTTTCTTAATGCACTCGCCGGGCAGGCTGCCATTGCCATAGATAATGTTTCACTCTTCAACGACCTCCAACGTTCCAATACGGATCTCAGCCTCGCGTATGAGACTACACTAGAAGGCTGGTCTGCTGCACTCGATCTCCGTGACAGAGAAACGGAAGGTCATACCCAGCGCGTTACAAAGCTTACTGAACAGATCGCGAAAAGCATGGGAATAACAGGAAAAGAACTTCTCCATATACGGCGCGGGTCGCTCTTACATGACATTGGCAAAGTGGGCGTCCCGGATCGGATTCTGCATAAGCGGGGACCTCTCACGAATAACGAGTGGAAAACCATGCGTAAACATCCTCAATTCGCCTACGATATGCTCTCGCCGATTGCCTATCTACATGGCGCGCTGGATATTCCTTATTGTCATCATGAGAAATGGGACGGAAGCGGCTATCCGCGCGGCCTAAAAGGAGAAGAGATCCCACTGGCGGCACGCATCTTCGCTGTTGTGGATGTTTATGATGCATTGATTTCTGACCGTCCTTATCGCAAAGGCTGGTCGAAGAGAAAAGCACTCAAGCATATTCGCGAGCAAACAGGGATTCATTTCGATCCGCAGGTGGTTGAAGTGTTTATGCGCGAAATGGAAACGAAATAATCATGCCGATGAAGACAGAAGTCATTCCAGCAGGTCACAGTGAGGCAATCAAGTGTGCGCTGGAGACCTTGCACAAAGGCGGGCTGGTTGCCTTTCCTACCGACACAGTATATGGTTTGGGCGCGCTTGCGTTCGACGGCCAGGCAGTCGAGTCAATCTACCTTGCAAAAGACCGTCCTATCGAAAAAGCGATCCCTGTTTTGATTGGGGATATAAAAGATTTGGAAAAATTATCGGATGATATTACAGACGTAGCGCGCAAACTCGCTTCACGCTTCTGGCCCGGACCTCTAACTGTTATCGTCCCCAAAAAGCCGACTCTCCCCGAATCCGTTTCTGCAACATACACTGTCGGGGTACGGGTTCCTGATCATTCTGTGGCACGAGAGTTATTACGTGTCGCAGGACCTATGGCAGTGACCTCTGCCAATATTTCAGGTCAACCCAGTCCATCCACTGCTCAGGAAGTACTTGATCAACTTAATGGGCGAATCGAATTGATCATTGATGGAGGCAGAACCACTGGCGGCATCCCATCCACCCTTGTGGATTGTACAGGAAGTGAAATCAAGGTTCTGCGTGAGGGTCCAATCTCACTGGAGCAAATCCTGGCAGTTCTTGGCTAAAACTCTAACCTTACTTTTAATTCTGGCTCAGACTAGATTTAATTGCATCGATATAATAAAAATTGCATTCTCCTATACAAACCGCCGATGGCTCGGGCAAGCCAGAGGCGGTTTGAATTTTTTAAGGGAGTAGACAAGTACACACGTAGACAGGTAAACATAAATTGTTTCCTGTGTACGTGTTCGTTGTCTACTTGTTTACATGTATACTCAAGAGAGCGGCCAGGTGGGTTGCACATCCATCTCCAAACCCGAAACGTGACCAGAAACGAAACGATAATATCCCGCAGCCGCGATCATGGCAGCATTATCTGTACACAATGAAAACGCGGGGATGTGAACTTTGAATTCCTTTTGTGATTGAAACACCTCACGAAGTGCGCGGTTCGCAGAGACTCCGCCTGCAACGAGAATTTCCTTTGCGCCAAACTCATGCGCGGCTTTGATCGTCTTGTTGAATAATACATCCACCACTGCAGCCTGGAACGAGGCTGCCAAATCTTCAATCGGTAAAGGTTTGCTATTTTTCTTTAGTTCCTGAACTTCATATAGCACAGCCGTCTTAAGCCCGCTGAATGAGAAATCATATGGGTTATCGAGCCTGGCGCGCGGGAACTTGAAACGTTTGGCATTTCCATTCTCTGATGCCTTTTGAATGGACGGTCCGCCTGGGAACGGAAGCCCTAACAGCCGCGCGACCTTGTCGAATGCCTCACCCGCTGCATCGTCCAAAGTGGAGCCGAGGCGTTGATACGTCAAATGATCGGTCATGAGATTCAGTTCGGTATGTCCGCCTGAAACAAGTAATGCCATGAGGGGAAATTTTGGTTCTGCAGGCACACTTTCGCCCGCGTTGTAAATCCATGAAGAATAGATATGCCCTTCAAGATGATTTACACCAATGAGAGGCAATCCAGTTCCGAGGGCGAGGCCTTTTGCCATGTTCATGCCAACTACCAATGAACCCGCCAAGCCGGGCCCACGCGTGACCGCAAGGGCATCAACATCTTTCAGTGTGAGATTGGATTGAACCAAAGTTTGCTCGACAACCGGGATGATGCTCAACACATGCTGGCGTGAGGCAACCTCGGGGAAGACGCCGCCATACCGCGCGTGGATGTCCATTTGCGATGCAACGGTAGAAGCCAGAAGCGCGCGTCCATTTTCAATGATCGCACAGGCGGTCTCATCACAGGAGGTTTCTATGGCGAGGATGCGGGCAGGTTTTAGGTCAGACATAGTAACCACATGTCATTGCGAGGAGCGTTCGTTGCGACAAAGCAATCTCCCACTTTGCGAAGAGATTGCTTCGCTCATTCCGTTCGCTCGCAATGACATGTTTATTCCTTCTTCCACTTCTTCATCGGCAAAACAAAATCATAAGGATACTCGGCAAGTTTTTCCATGATGCCATCCGGGCGCACCCAGTAGGAATCTTCAATGCGTACACCCAGTCCTTTTTCGGGATAATACAAGCCAGGTTCAACCGTGATGACAACGCCAGGTTTGAGAATATTATCATCAGAAGAATTAGGGCGGCTCGACGGCCGTTCATGAATATTCAAGCCTACTCCATGCCCGAGTGAATGAACATAACCATCTGTTATTACTCCCTCCATGTTTAAGGGGGTCTTATGACCGTTTCTTCCAAATTCATCACAGACCATCTTGTTATATTCCTTGAAACTTACATTCAAGTCTATGTTTTCGATCACTTTATCGTAAACATCTTTCACTTCATCATACAGTTCCTGCGCTTCAGGTGTGGCATATCCTAAACTCCACGTACGCGTGAAATCGTAATAATATCCTCCACCTGCTTCGGCAGGGTAAATATCAAATACAATAGTCTGCCCCAGCTTCATCAAATCGGATGGGCTGCCTGCTGAATGTGGAACCCCCGCGTCATGACCGATGGCGAAAATAAAACCGGAGGGTAATTCCGCGCCCTGCTCTGAAACCCATAAACGGATTTTGGAATGAACATCCCCCACGGTAAGCGGCGTTCCATCGTCCTTCAACAGTGTTTCGTCATCACGCACATCACAAGAAGTAAGATATTCCCGAACCCTGTCCACCACCATGGTTGTCACTTTGCCTATCTTGCGAATACGCGCCGCCTCCGATTCGTCTTTCGCTTCCATCGCATACATAAACAGGCTATCGTCCTGGTCCTCTCCGACCAGTTCAACATTGGGCAATTCATCCTTGATCCTGCTTTCGATATGCAAAACCATACTGACATTTGTCTCCCCGTATACACCGACGCGACCAGACAGCAAATCATGCTCCCCAAATATCTCTTTGGGCCTTTGTGAAAGCTCAGTCATTGCACCTTGTCGCATTGGTACAACTTTCAGGCCGCTTTTCTCTGCTTCCTCACGCTCCATCGCGTTCACATACAAAACAGCAGGCTGGGCTAGTTTTTTGATCAATACTGCTTTGCTAACATGCCCGCCGCCTGTAAGGTAATACATTGGCGGGTTATGCTCGGCATTTCCCAACACTAACAAAGCATCCAGGTTTCTTTCTTTCATGAGGGCATCAATATCTGATTTCATAATACTCCTTTTAAACGCGAATTTCGCGAATAGGCAAATGGTGCGAATTTTTTATTTAAGCTTTGATGGTGTATTGCGCGGACGCGGAAAGCGCGGCGGAAGTTTGGCTTTTCCTTTGGTGTTTACCACGCGACTAGATTGCACGCGCTCGGCTCCAAAGTTGATAACAATTGCCAATGCAAGTCTGGTAGCTTTCAAATAAGACAAAGCTTGTTGTTCATGAATTCGAGCAATTTCGCTTACTGCTTTATATTCTAAAATGATACGGCCATTGATAATGTTATCCATTATAAACTTGCCGAGAGGCTCATTCTTGAAGTAAACCATAATCTCCTTTTGCCGTTCCAAATTAATACCGCGACGAGTCAATTCGCGGTTCATTGCTTCTTCATAAATATCTTCAGGAAAACCTGGGCCCAACTCGTTATGCACCTCAAATGCAGCTTGCATAATCAAATACGACAAATCTTTTTCGATAATTACAACTTCAGACATTTTCCTCCTTCGCGAAATTCGTTCATTCGCGGCATTCGCGTTAAAGGTTAAAGATTGAACACTGCTTTCAAATTTTCCAACAACAATTCATCTTCCAGTACTGTGCGCGGGTCGAAAAGGATTTTATCATCCTCGACGCGGGCAATGATTGGAGGATTCGCTTCACGCAGTTTTTTCAAAAACTTATCGGGCGATTTGATATTTAATGATAGCACGTAAGTGGAGATAGACTCTTCAGGGAGGCTTCCTCCGCCTACGGTTGATTCGGACTTAACCACCTCGCCCTGCTCTAACGCCGCTCGCCACGCCTCTGCGCGGACTTTGACCTGCTCCAGCGTCAAAGACATCATCCTCCAGATGGGAATTTCTCTCTCCGCCTCATCTTTGAGATAGTGGATCAATGTCGCAGTGATGCCTGCCAGGCAGGTCTTATCTGCCCTGACAGCGCGCGCCAACGGATGTTTCTTGATCTTGTCAATTAAGTCTTTCCTGCCAACGATAATGCCAGCTTGGGGCCCACCCAGCAATTTATCGCCTGAAAAACAGACAAGGTCTACACCCGCGGCAAGCGACTCCTGCACTGTCGGTTCGTGAGCCAAGCCATATTTCGCGGTATCGAGCAGTGCGCCTGAACCAAGATCATCCAGTACTGGTATCCCTGCCTGATGTGAAACATTAACGATGTCTTTGAGTTCAGGTTCTTCGGTAAAACCGACGATCTTAAAATTCGAGCGATGCGCGCGCATCACGAGCGCGGCCGATTCTTCAAGAGCTTCTTTGTAATCAGAAAGCCGAACTTTATTTGTCGTCCCAACTTCGAGGAGTTTCGCGCCTGATCCCTTCATCACATCTGGCAGGCGGAATCCGCCGCCGATCTCGACGAGTTGTGTACGTGAAATGATCACACGTTTTTTATTCGCAAGTGCAGATAGTACAAGCAGAACAGCGGAAGCATTATTATTCACAACGATGGCGGCTTCTGCGCCTGTCAATTTCTTTAGAATGGATTCTGCATGTGCTAATCGCGAGCCGCGCTGACCCTTTGCGAGATCATATTCAAGGTTGGAATAATTACGCGAGGCTTCATCCAGTGCGCGGAGGGTCGCGTCGCTCAACGGAGCGCGCCCGAGATTGGTATGGAGGATCACTCCCGTCGCGTTGATGACCGGCAGGAGAGTCGGACTCGTCCATGCAGAGAGATGAGATTCGGCTTGAGCCAGGATCACGTCTATTGAAGGCAGAGCAGTTTCGGGGTCCCCTTCGACGCCGCTCAGGGCAAGCGTTTTGAAGCGTGCGCGGGTTTCATCCAGAGTCAAACGGCACTGCATCTGTTTTCGACTTTGGTGCGGCCGACCCGGGGTCGGAGCAGCGTGGCGGGTCACGATGTGGCGCGCCAGCCTGTGGCCGTACGCGCTGCGATCGGCTTGGTGTTTCAGGAGTCGGCCC
>JAKEFL010000318.1 GCA_022616105.1 Anaerolineae bacterium
ATCACATCTTCCTTCGTCAGCCAGGCGCGACGGGCGGTGGCGACGCCATAAGGAAGCATATCGAAATCCTCTTCGGAATGTGAGTCGGTGTTGATGCTGATAGGGATACCCAACTCTTTGGCGCGGCGGGCATACATGTCTTCAAGGTCGAGGCGGGACGGGTGGGCGTTGATCTCCAGCGCGACACCTGTCTCTGCCGCGGCTTTCAGAACCGCGTCCATGTCGAGGTCCGCGCCTTCACGGTCTGGGATCAGACGCCCCGTTGGATGACCGATGATGTCCACGTGCGGGTTGCGGATGGCGTTGATAACACGCTGTGTGACCTTCTCGCGCGGCTGACGCAAGGATGTATGAAGCGACGCAACAACGAGATCAAGTGTAGCGAGAAACTCATCAGGGTAATCGAGCGTGCCATCCGCTTTGATCTCCACTTCGCTGGCGTGCAAAACCAGAATGCTATCACCAAGCTGTTTTTGAATCTTTTTGATTTCAGCCGCCTGCTGCTTGTGATCTTCCATACTCAAACCCTGCGTGACGCCCAGGCTGACCGAATGATCGGTGAATGCAATCACTTTGATGCCGCGCTTTGCCGCGGCGCGCGCCATCTCCAGCATGGATAATTTTCCATCGCTCCATGTCGAATGGGTTTGCAAGTCGGCTTTGATATCTTTCAATTGAATTAACTTCGGAAGTTTGTTTGCTTTCGCGGCTTGAATTTCACCGCGATCTTCGCGCAACTCAGGGGGGATCCACGGTAGGCCAAGTGTTTTATATACTTCCTCTTCTGTTGCGCAAAATATTTCTCCTTCTCCCTTTAACTTTAAAAATGAATGGTCGGATAGCGATAGATTTTTTGCCAGTGCCATTTCACGCAGCCGCACGTTATGATCTTTTGAGCCGGTAGCATAAAGTAAAGCTGTTCCAAACTCCTGAGGCGGATGCACCCATACTTGGGTGCGTGTGCCATCTGTAAATTCGACGCTTGACTTTGTGTCACCTTTGCCGAGCACACGCAGAATGCGCGGCAGATTGAGAAATGCTTCCATCACTGGTTTGGAATCTTTTGCCGCGACCGCGATATCCAAATCTCCAATTGTGGGACGCATCCTTCTCAGACTGCCAGCTGGTTGCGCATCGACGACTCCCTTTACCTTTTTGAGAGTCTTGATAATTTCTTGCGCAAGTGGATACGCACGCCCCAGTGGAATCCTGGCTGACCTGCGTCCAAGGGATGCGATTCCTTCCAGAATCGCTGTTTCCGATTTTGCGCCCATGCCCGGGAGGTCGCGCAGCTTCCCTTCTTTCGCGGCAGCCTCCAGTTCCGCGAGAGACGTGATTCCCAACGTCTTCCAGATCATCGCAATCTTCTTTGGTCCCAGGCTCGGAACTGGTAACAACTCCGCTAAACTGGGTGGAATCTCTTCCTTTAATTTTTCGAGGAATCCCAGCTTGCCTGTGGTGAGCAATTCATCGATCTTTTCAGCGATGGCTTTGCCAACACCGGGAATCTCGCGCAGTTTTCCCTCCTTCCAATATTCGCTGGCTTCACGAGGAAGCGCCATTAAACTTTCGGAGGCTTTACGGTAGGCGAGCACGACATAAATGACTTCACCCTTGATCTCACATAGATTGCCGATAAGAGTGAATGTATCTGCGAGTTGACGGTTGTTCATCATAATGCACCTCTACATGAATTATACATTCGCGTATGAGATTACGATCTCTTCAAATACAGGATCAAGTCCCAAACGATTTGCAAGATTTGCGGACGCAATATTTTCCATCTTATGGCTATAGAAAGGAATCTTGCGTTCCGAGAGCAATACTTTCGCCCATGCACTGACAACCTTTTTAGCGAATCCCTGATGGCGATATCGCACGTCAGTAAAAACCCAGGCTTCGCCGCAAAAATCATTTTCGCGCGAGGACACACATACGGAGACAATCTTCCCCGCCTGTTCGATTGCATAAACCTGTTCAGGAAAACCATCGAAGCTAGGTGCCTTTACTTTGGGATCGTGTTTGGAATAACTTATTACAGTTTCATCCTTGAAAGAAGAATATTGTTCAGGAAATATATATGTCTTGTAATGTCCAACTTCGAATGAAAACTCTTTTGATTTTAGAAGATCGAGCAGGGATTCGATCTTTGGAAATGTGACGTATTGCATTCGTTTTACCAATTCCGTATGTAATTCAGATGGTAAAGCCTCATCGTAGTATGCAATCATTTGATCGTCTGCCAGTTGTGCGATGAGCATCAAAGGCATATCTTCGTCTGGCACAATTTCCACCTGCCTTAACCGGTCATCGCCAGCAGGACATTTCCCTTCCAGTCGCAACTGCATATGAAGGTAATGAGACAAGTCCATATGCTTTATGATACCATTCTCCCATGGAATACAATGATTACATTGAACTGGGGAGTGCCTAAAAACCAAGACATAACCCGTCATTGCGAGCCCGCTAGGGCGAAGCAATCTCTTTCATGGGCTGGGAGATTGCTTCGTCGGGCAAAGCCCTCCTCGCAATGACGGAAAGTTTGATCCTATGATTGAAATTCTTCGGAGATAACGATGAATAATAGGCAACGAAAACAACTGGATGCGCAAGGCTACCTGATCTTCAAAAACCTGCTCTCACCTTCACAAATAGAAACCTTGCTCGCCCGGCTGGAGGAACTCTGGGCGCTGGAAGGCGACAAAGCTGGCGAGGAAAACTATATCGAGCCTGGTGTGCGCCGCCTTGCCAACCTTGCCAACAAAGGTGATATTTTCCGTGAGGTCTATGCCCATCCGCAGGTTCTGGAAGTGGTCGAGGCTGTGATGGGACCTGATATACGTGCCAGCATGGTCAACGCCCGCGATGTGCCTCCTCACACAGGTGTGCGAATGCCTTTCCATATGGACTCTGATAAAGGACGCGTCCGCGATGAAAAAGGCTACAGCGCCGCCACAGCGATCTGGATGCTTGATGAATTTACGGTTGAGAACGGGGCGACAGCGTTCGTACCCGGTTCACACTTGCTTGATAAAAGCCCGAAGCATGTTCTCGCTGACCTGAATGCCTCTCATCCCGATGAAATTATCATTGAAGGTCAGGCAGGAGATGTGTTCGTATTCAACGGTCACTGCTGGCATGCCGGCCGCCCAAACCAGACGAACAGCCATCGCCGCGGGCTTCTCGTCCATTATCTGCGCGCGGATGTTCCCCGTCCTGAAAACCGCCGCCAGCATCTCGATGCAGAAAATGCAGCTGCACTATCTGCGCAGGAACGGATATTGCTTGGCCTCGACGATGAGCCGGTTAAAATATGAATCATAACGATCACGTCAATCTTCTACGACCTGCGAATATGAATCAGGGCGGCATGTGGGCAGATTTCGGCGCAGGCTCCGGTGCGTTCACGCTCGCATTGCGCGAACTGGTGGGTCCCCACGCGGAGATCTACGCGGTGGATAAAGACCGCAGAGGCTTCAACAACCTGGAAAAGGCACATCGGGAGGAATTCGGAACTTCACAGAACGTGCATCCGGTTCAGGCGGACTTCACCGGCGCGCTTTCTCTGCCTCCACTGGATGGGATCGTGATGGCAAATTCACTGCATTACTTCAAGGATAAGGAAAAGGTCCTGCGCCACATCCGCTCGTTCTTAAAGATGAACGGCGCGTTGCTGCTCGTCGAATACAACGTGGACTCGGGGAATCTGTGGGTGCCGCATCCATTGTCTTTTGAAACGTATCGCGCTCTTGCCCCGCGCGCGGGACTCAGCGAACCGCGATTATTGGGGACTGCGCCCTCGAGATTCTTGAAAGAGTTTTATTCAGCAGTGGCTCATAGGCAAAATTGATCATTCACCGCCAGCTTGTTTTAATTCAGTAATTTGCATTCCCGCCAAACCAGGCGCGCCAATTACAAAAGACGATAAGCCGATCATGAACTGCATTCCCAATACAGGCAGCAGGAATCCAGCTAACGCGCCGCCTAATGGGGTGGCTCCCTGCATCAACGTGCGTAACAATGCAAACGTCCGCCCGCGCAGTTCGGGTGGGATGACCTGCATGCGCAGAGTCTGTGCCCAGATGGTGAGAGGCGCGCTGAAGAATCCCAGCAGGAAGAGGCCGATCGCAACCGCCCAGATAGTTGCTCCCGATAAAAGGAGCGCGAGACTCAGCCCAGACAGAATCTGCGCGAGCGCGATCCGTTTGCCAAGAGTCATTTTCAAGATGAGACTGCCCGCCAGCCACGCACTGATGACTTCACCCAATGCCATGGCTCCAAGCAACGCGCCAAAAATCTCAGAGCTGCCTGCCGCGATTTGATCAGACACCAAAGGCAGGAAAACTGTGAGTGCACCCAGCCCAACATTGAAAGCCATGAACATCAACGTTGTGGAAAGGATGACTTTATTGCCGACCATCAACCTGACCGCGTCCATGATTCCGTAGGAGGTATTTTCACTTTCAGTTGATTCATGCACAGGCTCTTTGACTGACATACCCAACAGCGTGAAGGCAAATATGAAATAGGAAACTGCATCAAAGATGACGACACTGGTTGTCCCGATCCAAACAATCAGAAGACCTGCCAGCGGAGGTCCGATCACGCCGCTGACTGTGTAACTTAATGTTTCCATGGCGTTGGCGGTCTCGAGTTGTTCGTTCTTTACAATCGATGGAATCAAGGTCGGTCCACCTGCGAGCGAGATCATCATCAGCGCGCCGTAGATCGCGGCGAAGACATAAATGTGCCAAATCTCAAGCCTGCCCAGCGCGTGAAGGATGGGGATGAGGGCAAACACGAGTCCGCGAATCAGGTTATCAAAAATCATCACGCGGCGCGCGCCAAAACGATCCAACAGGGGACCGGCGAAAAATCCGCCGAGCAGAATCGGCGCGGTGTAGGCGATGGTCAGAATGCCCAACGCCTGCGCGGATTTTGTCTCTTCAAAGACGAGCCAGGTGAGTGCGACGCGCGTCAACGAGTCGCCGATGGAGGATAAAGTGAATCCCGACCAGAAGGCGAGAAAATTTTTATCCCTCATGATATCGCGATAGGAGTTGAGTTGAAGCTTTGCCATTTCTCTCGTAATATGTCATGCTGAGCCGCCAAGCGGCGAAGTATCTCTACCACTGTAATCGAGACTCTTCGGTCGCGACGAACGCTCCCTCAGAGTGACATGTTAAGTGATGTTGCCAGATTCATGTTTCAATAAATATTCTTTCCGCCATAACCCGCCGCCATAACCTGTCAACTCTCCGTTTGACCCAACAACCCTGTGACACGGAACGATGATGGCGATGTTGTTATCCCCATTTGCCTTTGCCACCGCACGGACTGCTTTCGGCAGGCCGATTACCTCAGCCTGTTCCTTGTAGGAACGAACCGAACCATAGGGGATCGCCTGCAACTCACACCACACTTTTTTCTGAAATGACGTCCCTGGTGTGACAAGAGGAATAGAGAACTCTTTTCTCTTTCCAGCGAAATATTCTTTCAATTGATGGCTCACTTCGTCGAGAAGCCTAAATGAGCCAGGGACGAATTTTGCGTTCAACAATTTGCTCAATCGTTTTATCTGCGTTTCGAGCATTCTTCTGTCGATAAACTCCAGCAGGCAAATACCCTCTTCCGTCGCGCCAGCCAACATTGGTCCAAGAGGCGTGGAAATTCTCCTCGTTTGAATCAGTTGACGAGTTGGACTCTTACTTGGGGAAAATTTCGCGGTCTTCTTGAACGAGTCTGTGAAGCCGCTCAACGATTGATAGCCAGACTCAAAAGCAGTTTCAGCAACTTTGTCTCCCTGCTTGATCCTGCCAAACGCCTGACCAATTCTCAGCGCGCGCAGGTATCCCTGAAAGGTCATGCCGTGTTGTTTTTTGAACCAGTATCGAACGCGGTTGGGGTCGAGTCCCCTTTCGCGCAAATGACTGTCCTTGAGTTTCACCAGAGGCGCGTTGTTGATTTCATCCAGCAGGGGCTTCAACCATTCAGGTGGCGCGCCTATGTATTCCATTGGCTTGCAAATTTTGCACGGACGATACCCATGGGACAGCGCGTCGTGTGCCGAACTGAAAAACTCCACGTTCTCGCGTTTCGGCATCCGTGCACTGCATGTGGGACGGCAGAATACCTTTGTGGTCTTTACAGCGACGACGAAGATTCCCTCAAAGGTGCTGTCGCGCCGTGATAATGCGGAATAGAAAATATCGGTCTGCGATTGAATGTTCATAGTTGCCTCATCCTATCATAAACAGATGATGTGACAACCGAAAAATCAACAACCTTATTTTGGATGAAGAGGGTGGCTAAAACAGTGGACTGAATAAAAAAAGCCTAACCACTGAGACACGGAGACACAGAGAAAACAAAGAAAAAACTCCGTGACTCAGTGTCTCCGTGGTTAATTCTTTGCAAAGACAACAAAATTAGCGCTTTCTTAGATTAAAAGGAATCGCCCTTACTTCACCGTCAGCCAAACCCCAAGCAGGACTACAGCCAGCCCGATGATACGGGTTAGGTCCATAGACCTGCCGGCTGCGCCTAGCAATCCATAATGATCGAGGATCGTCCCCACTAAAAGTTGTCCTGCCACGATCGTCGTGATCGCCGCCGCGACTCCCACACGTGGAATCATATAACGGATCGAGCCAATCACGACCAAACCGAATATCCCCGCGCCAAGCACATACCAAGGGATGCTTCGCCACTCTGTAAGCTTCCCGCCGCCGAAATATAGCAATGGAATCAACGCGATCAATGCTCCGCCTATATGAACAATGAACACGCTCTCGAAGAGCCCAAGTTTTTGCGTGAGGATACTTGCCATTGGGCTTTGCAGTCCCACTGCAAAGCCGCCCACGAGACCGATGAGGATGATGAGGAGAATGGATTCCTTGTTTTGTCCTTTGTTTGGGGTTTTGAACATAATACTTGATTTTCGAGAGTACCTAAAACCCAAAACATTACTCGTCACACTTGCACCTGCTTGTGATTTGCTTAGCAAATCATGCAGGTGTTGCGAGCCCGTTAGGGCGAAGCAATCCCCAACACGGTGGTGGACGCTGCGCGGCTTCGTCGGGCTATGCCCTCCTCGCAACACTTGCACCTGGTGCCAGTGCAGGTGTGGCGGAAACGTTAGTGCTTGTGAAACAGGTTTTTCGAGTATGATTCAAGAATTGAACACAATAAGAGGTAATGTTCCATGATCAACACATTATTTGATAAGCACCCTGATTTTGTGGTGAAGCAGGAAAGTCCGTTTAATGCGGGACCGCCGCCCAGGTTATTAAATCAATCTTATATCACGCCGACCAATTTGTTCTTTGTCCGCAGTCATGGGGACGTGCCTGAAGTGGATGTGGACTCTTATCGTTTGGAAATCAATGGCAGGGCTTTACGACCTTTGTCTCTATCGCTTAGTGAGATCAAAAATAATTTTGAGCGTGTGAACGTCTCTGCCACTTTACAATGTGCGGGGAATCGACGCGAGGAATTAATGGCTTTGAAATCGATCCCCAATGAGTTGGAATGGGGAGTAGAGGCGATCAGTCATGCTGTATGGGCTGGAGTCAGGCTTCGGGATGTGCTGGCAGATGCAGGCGTGGAAAGTGAAGCGGATCTTCATCTGCATGTGGAATTTGGCGGGCTGGATCAGGTTGAACGTCTCAATAAACATTTTCGGTATGGCGGGTCCATTCCACTCGGAAAAGGATTGAGTTCTGAAGTTATTCTGGCGTATGAGATGAATGGCGAGCCGTTGACCCCTGTGCATGGATTTCCGTTGCGGACGATTGTGCCGGGTTATATCGGCGCGCGTAGTGTTAAGTGGCTGGATCGCATTACTGTGCAAAACGAACCATCCCA
>JAKEFL010000319.1 GCA_022616105.1 Anaerolineae bacterium
GAAAGGAAAATTCATAAATAACCTCATGCCCTCATCCCCTGCCCTTCTCCCAAAAGGGAGAAGGGAGTCTACTCTCCAACAAGAGAGGGTGAGGGCAAACTTTTTAGAAGAACATAACCACAGCCTTATTGATCACATCTAAAATCCACGCGGGGTAGATGCCGATCCACAGGATCAAAACCATGAGCGGCGCCATGACAAGGATTTCGCGCGTGTTGATCTCGGTCAATTTGTGTTCGCCATGCGCCCAATGTTCGTTCAGGGGTCCGTGCAATACTTTCTTGATTCCTTTTAGGATATATGCACCTGTGAAAAGCAAGCCGAGCATCGAAATGGCTGTGTAAGCGGTGAGGATGGGCCATGTCCCTCGCACAACTAGAAACTCCGAGATGAACCCATTGAGACCAGGCAAACCGAGTGAAGCCATGCTGGTGAAGATCAGGATGCCTCCATAGACAGGCACAAGCGGGAACAAACCGCCAAACTCTTCGAGATTACGCGTGTGCGTGCGTTCATAGATCACACCCACAAGGAAGAACATCCCTGCTGACGACAAGCCGTGATTGAACATCTGGAGGATGGCTCCGTTCAAGGCAATCGTCGCGTCGGTCGTTCCGGACGCCAGGCCTGCCGCGGCGATACCGAGCACGACGAATCCCATGTGATTCACAGACGAGTACGCGACGAGCCGCTTGAAGTCTGTTTGGGCATAGGAGGCGAACGCGCCGAAGACAATCGCGGCAGTCGCCAGCACCGCCAGCGCGCCCGCGAAGATTTGCGCCTCAAGCGGATAAAGCGGAAGGATGAGTCGTAAAAATCCATAAGCGCCGAGTTTTAAGAGAACACCCGCCAAAATCATCGAGCCAGCAGTCGGAGCTTCGGTATGCGCATCTGGCAGCCAGGTGTGGAAGGGCCATACAGGGACTTTGATCGCGAAGGCAATCGCAAATGCCCAGAACGCAATTTGTTTAACTTGAAAAACAGACATGCCAAATAGTGATGAACCAAGATCCAGCGAATTCCAACGCTGATATAACGTGAGCAGGTCATAGGTCCCGAAGAGAACGCCGAGCATCTGAATCGCAAGCAGGAGTCCGAGCGATCCGCCCATCGTGTAGATCATGAATTTGAGCGAAGCATAGTTGCGGTTGTCACTCCCCCACTGATTGATGAGGAAGTACATCGGCACGAGTCCCACTTCCCAAAAGACGAAGAAGATCAACAGGTCCAAAGCCATGAAGACGCCGAGCATGCCTGTCTCCAAAAAGAGGAAGAGCATCATGTACGCTTTGACTTTTTCGTTGATGCTGAACGAGGCAAGGATCGCAAGCGGCGTGAGCAGTGTGGTCAGCAGGACCATTGTGAGCGAGAGACCATCCACGCCGAGATGCAGAGATGAGCCAATGGCTTCGTACCAGACGTAAGTTTCCTCGAACTGAAAGCCAGGCTGACTGGATTTGAATTGAAACCATACCACGAGCGAAAGGACGAATGGAACGAGACTCGCGCCAAACGCGAACCAGCGAAGAAGTTTATTTTCGCCCTTTGGCAGGAAGAGCATCACAACTGCCGCGAGTGAAGGAAGGAAAAGAATAAGTGAGAGATGATGAGTAGTGATGAAATCCATCAGCATTCCTTAGATGAAAACCCGTAACGCGACACGCTTCGCGGTGTCGCCCCTAGCTGGCGAGACCGCGAAGCGTCTCGCGTTACGACTCAGTCTTACACCGCAAACACAAAGAAATACAATGCCGCGCCAACCACGATGAAGACTACCAGCGCGAACATCAGATATTGCTGGATGCGACCAGTTTGAACCACGCGCAGTTTGCCGCCAAACCAATATGTGACATCTGCCGAACCATCGCCGAAGAAGCGATTGATGACGGGCAGGTCAAAGTAGTTACGGATGAAGGCGCCAAGTCCGTTTGTAAGAGGATCGAAGATGTGCAGGAAACCATCAATTACTCGCTTGTCCATCCATTTGTAGATAAAGGTTTCAGCAAGCCAGTATGCGGGTTTTACAAAGAGGAAGTCGTATGCTTCATCAAAGTAGTATTTATTCTTGAGAATCGGAATTTGCAATTTATCTTCTGCAGGTGTTTGAACATTTCGATAAATAGCCCATCCGAAAAACAGCCCGCCAAGCGCAACAACCAAAGAAGTCAAGAGTGGTATCCAGTTGAATTCAACCGCTTCGGGGTGTTCCGTTAATGTGCCTCCGACAAAATCGTGAATCCAGTTTGGGAAGAGTCCACCAAGGGCAGGAAAATGCTCAGGGATACCGAACCAACCAAACCCGATGGCAAAGACTGAGAGAACAACGAGCGGCAAGGTCATCGTCCAGGGAGTCTCCTGCGCGTGTTCGGCTTCTTTCGTACGCGGTTCGCCGAGGAAAGTCAAAGTGATCTGGCGCATGGTGTAAAAAGCAGTCAGGAACGCAGCAATCGCGAGAGTCCCAAACACCCACCAATGACCGTGACCAAATGCATCCGCCAGGATTTCATCCTTCGACCAAAAGCCAGCTGTGACCAGCGGAAAACCAGAAAGTGCAAAACCACCAATCAGAAATGTCCAGAATGTGATAGGCATTTTGTTTCGCAAGCCACCCATATTGAACATATTCTGCGGGTCTACGTGATGATTGCCCGTGTGTAACACGCCATGCTCCATACCATGAATGACCGAGCCAGAACCAAGGAAGAGCAATGCTTTGAAGAATGCATGTGTGATGAGATGAAACGCCGCGGCGACATATGCGCCGATTCCGAGCGCGGCGATCATATATCCGAGTTGTGAGATCGTGGAATATGCCAGCACGCGTTTGATATCGTTTTGTGCAACGGCAATTGTTGCCGCGAATAATGCAGTAAATGCACCGATAAATGCGACGATTGCCATTGTTTTCTCATCAAGGCTGATAAGCGGAAACATGCGAATGACTGCATACACACCTGCGGAAACCATTGTCGCGGCGTGGATCATCGCGCTGACTGGTGTTGGACCTTCCATCGCGTCGGGAAGCCAGACGTGTAATGGGAATTGTGCAGACTTGCCAATTGTCCCCATGAAGAGTAATAAACCGATCAATCCTGCCGCAGAAAAACCAAGGAAGCTGCTTGGAACGGTCGCCAGAGTGTGTAACACATCTTCTGCAAATATCTCACGGAATGAAAGAGTTCCAGTTACTGAATAAAGATAAACAATTCCTAAAAGCATGAACACATCGCCGACGCGTGTTGTGAGAAAAGCTTTGACCGCAGCATCGCGCGCCGACTCTTTGGCGTACCAAAATCCGATCAATAAATACGAGCACAGACCCATAATCTCCCAACCGACGAACAACGTAAGCAAGTTATCTGAAACAACAAGCACGTACATACCAAACGCAAATAAACCGATAAATGCAAAGAAGCGCGAGTACATTGGTTCAACCGAAGGCACCGCGTGTGCGTGTTTATGTCCGTGATCTTCGACGGTTGCTCCGTGAGGTGGAAGTCCTTTGTGGTCATGGTCGCCTTCAGGCTGCCCAAAGTTATGATAGCCAACGCTGTAGATGAAGATCATCAACACAGTCCATGCCACGAAGAACAATGTCACAGCAGTAAGCGGATCAACCAGCACACCAATGCGGAACCACGTATCGCCAGTCGGAAGCCAATTGATGGAAGACTCAAAGGGATGTTCTCCAAGATGCTCTATGCTTAAAGCGCGTACAAACACGATCATACTTCCAAGCCAAGAAAGCAATGCCGCGCCTACAGCAATCGTATGACTAAGAGTCTTGTTCTTGTTCGTGAACAGTACAATCAAAAAGAATGCTAGTGCTGGTGGAAGTGGAATAAGCCAAATTAGAATTTCCGTTGCCACAAAGCCTCCAGCCCTCATCCCTACCCTTCTCCCGAGGGGAGAAGGGAGTCGTCCCCTCTCCCTTTGGGAGAGGGTTAGGGTGAGGGAGTATTTCCTAGAATTTCATCATATCAATATCATCAGCAATTACGGTATTACGTTGGCGATAGACTGAAATCACCAATGCAAGTCCCACTGCCACTTCCGCTGCAGCGACCGCGAACACGATGATCGCGAAGACCTGCCCAGCCATATTCGTCACATTTCCATAACGCCAGAACGCGGCAAGGTTGATGTTGACAGCATTCAACATCAATTCGATGCCGAGCAAAATCGCCACCGCGTTCCTTCGCGAAAGCGCACCAAACAACCCAACACTAAAAAGTGCAGCCGCCAGAATGAGATACCAGGAAAGTGGAACCACGTGTGCCTCTCTTATTTCCAATTGAATGCGACGTAGACCGCGCCCACCAGCGCCGCCACCAAGAGGACAGAGGCAACTTCAAACGGCAGGACGTAGGCATTAGGCGAGACTAACGCATTGCCCAACTCACCCACCGCGTCAAACCCAGACGGGATATCTGCCGCGGTTTTCGATAAGCCGTTCCAACCCTGGAGCAGGAAGTACAACCCGCCAAAAGTGAGCACTGAGATCAACGCGCCGAACCACCAATTGCGATTCATCTGCGGACCCTGGTCACGCATGTCCTTGCGCGTCAGCATCACCGCGAAGATGAACAGGATGGCAATCGCGCCGATATAAACGACAACCTGGACAACCGCCAGAAAGCCTGCATCCAGCAAAGCAAAAATGACAGCCACACCGAACAATGTGGCAATCAGCCACAACGCGGCATGGATGAGATTACGCGTCGTCACAACCATGAAACCCGAGCCGAGCGTGAAGAATGCAACCAACAGAAAAATGATTTGTTCAGCAGTCATAAATTCATATCTCCAATATCGCCCTGATTCGTTTTACGCAATGCGAAGTACGAAATATGTCGGTGTACTCCGTATTGCGTACTGCGTATCCTTTAATGATGAGCAACCTCCACAACCTTCGGTCCTTCCACCTTTTCGCGCTGCCTGCGGCTGTAGACACGCGCTACTTCGAGCGAAATCCACCCGAGCAAAACGTTCGACAGGAACATGATTGAGATGTAGAACCAGCTTGCAGCGTCCGCGAGAAGCGCATTTAGTAGAGCAGTCACCATCAAAAGGACAAATGCCAGCGGCGTCAGGAACTTCCAGTTGAAAGCCAGCATGTGGTCAATGCGGATTCGCAGAAGGGTGTACTTGATCCACATGATGATCCAATAACCAATCATCGCTTTGAACACTACGACTGCAACAGCGAGGAATGCACTGACCTGTTCAAGCCCAAAGAAACGATACCCGCCAAAGAACAGGATTGCCCAGAAACCGCCGAACGTGAAGGCATGCAACAACTCGCCCGCATAGAACATGCCGAACTTCATCCCTGAGTATTCAATGTTGTAGCCAGAGACCAACTCAGACTCGGCTTCTCCCATATCGAAGGGTGCGCGACCGAGTTCGGCAATTGCCGCGATCAGGAAGATCAGCGCGCCCAGAGGAGTGATCCAAACATACCAAATATCCTGGTTCTGGGTAATCGCGCTCATGCCCATTGAGCCGGCAAAAATAGTGGGAATAAGCAGGACGGTGAGCATGGGAATCTCAAACGAGACCATGACTGCCACCTGTCGGAACGCACCAATCAACGCGTATTTGTTATTCGATGCCCAGCCCGCCATAATGATCGAAAGTGTACCGATCGCGCCTGCAGCAATGAGATACAACGCGCCCACGTTCAAATCTACGCCAAGCATTGTAGGAGCCAGCGGCACAATCGCCCATAGGATCAATACAGACATCATCGAAAGTAATGGAGCGATGTTATACACAACCCTGTCTGCGCCTTCGGGAGTGGTATCCTCCTTGATCAGCAGTTTGATAATATCCGCAAGCGGCTGAATCAGACCAAACGGACCCACGCGATTCGGACCGATGCGGTCTTGAAATCGCGATACAACCTTGCGCTCCACCCAGACCAGAAAGATATCCAGCACCATCAACGCAGAGAGCAATATCAAAACACCGAGGAAACCGATCAACACCTGCGCGGCAATTTCAGGCATTCCCCAACCAGTGAAAATGCCCAGCAGCCAGTCCGCCGCGATTTTAAGAGGGTCTTGTAAAAAATCCATCAAGTGCTCCTGAATTCACCCTCACCCTGGCCCTCTCCCAAAGGGAGAGGGGGAGACTCCCTTCCCCCAAGTTGGGGAAGGGCTGGGGTGAGGGGTAACAAACAAAAGGCTGAGTGGATTAATCCATTCAGCCTTCTATCCTCACAATATAAAATTTTTACGCCCACTCCAACATTCCCTTGCGCCATGTATAC
Organism: Anaerolineae bacterium; assembly: GCA_022616105.1. Lineage (GTDB taxonomy): Bacteria > Chloroflexota > Anaerolineae > Anaerolineales > Villigracilaceae > Defluviilinea. The sequence continues at coordinate 6,275 of JAKEFL010000319.1, forward strand.
ACAAGTCCCACAATGAGGATCAGAATGAAGATGATGCCTTCGATCACGGCAAACAATCCTAATTGACCCAGTTTTACCGCCCAGGGAAAGAGAAAGACTGTTTCCACATCGAAGATCAGAAACACCAGGGCAAAGATGTAATACTGAGCTTTGAACTGCACCCAGGAATCACCAACAGTCTCCATCCCACATTCATAAGTTGTCTGCTTGATGGGGTTCGGCTTCTTCGGTCCCAGGATCCAAGCGACACCTATCGCGCCAATTGGAATGATTAGCCCAACCACAAAGAACAAGCCGATATAAAGCCACTGGCTCATAAGTTCTCCATCGTAAAAGATGTCTCACAAGTGAGAAAATTTTACCATTAAATGCTTTGCGGGGTCTTCGCGAAGCACCCCGCAAGAGCATTGTAAGAGAAACTATTATTTCTTCTTTCTCCTCTTGAATAAATACTTGAGGATATCCTCAAAAAACGGAATGCCGATGATCGTGCCTATGACGGAACCGATAAGTCCTGTGGTGCGCGCAAAACTTCCTGAAAGACCCAGGAGATTCACCGCCTCGATCTCGACGATTTGAGCGGATACCGTTATCTGACTTTCTTCGCCGTTCAACTTATCCACGAACCGCAGATACAACCAGATCGTCCCGCGATAGACTCCCACATCTGGAGGGCGGATGCTCCAGGAGAACGTGGCTGATTGTCCTTGAGCCAGCGGCATACTGATTAACTCAGTCGGGCTTATTTCAACGCCCGCGATATCGAAACGAGATTCAGCAATCACGTGATGGGATTCATAAAGATTTGGGATTTGAACGATCCCGCCCGTTACAACATGCTCCTCAAATTGCGCGGTCGGCGTGATGTTGCCAAGATCATCCACTTCAAGCGTCAGGCGGACAATATCTGAATCCCCTGCACGCATCGTTGGAGGAAACTCCAATGTAAGCCGACGAGATTCATTGATGGCAGGTTGAGGTGTGAATGCGGAGATCTGCTCCGTGGCTGACACCGAAGGCAAAGTCGGCATTGGCAGGGGCTGGGTGGGTTCAACCGCTGCAGGTTCTTCTGTCGCTCCAACAGGCGGTGGTGCGGATCCTCCTAACGATTGTGACAGATAAAGAAACACTGCCGCGCAGCCACATAGAAGAATGACTCCGCCTAAAATCCAAAAGAGCCAGGTCCGATTACTGCGCATGGGCCTCAGATTTCAAGACACGCCTTATGCAGCCAATGCCCATCAGGCGTGATCTCCATATCAGAACCTTTTACGCGAAGACGCAAAGGCGCAAAGCGATTTAAATCTTCGCGGCTTAGCGCCTTGGCGTTAAGATTTTCCGTGGGAAATTCGTCTCTGCGTAAGGTGAGTACAGAATACAGCTGACGGAAAGGAAGAAACGCCTCTGGTGTCGGAAGTTGTAAGTCTGAAGGTGCAATCGGTTGGACACGCGTCTCATGGCGTGTGGGTACATATCCCCAGATCAACAAAGAAATGGAGATTGTCAAAATGATGATGGCCAGCAAGATTCGGATTCTACGCGACATGTTCTTCAATCGGTAACAACTCTCCTGGGACGAGTCCTGGGAATGTGGCGCGAAGTTTCTCATCGATCTCAGAGGAAATCAATGATGTAGTATTGTTCGTCATAATTTCTCTGACTTTCTTCATCGCACGAGCTTGAATATCTGTGGCGCCTTTCTTTTCCCAAATCGTGCGGGCATCGCGGTCTGCGATTTTAGTCATCACCGCTTCGGTCTTCATGCGGTTGATAGTGTGTTTGGCAACAATAAACGACCCGCCGGGTCCAATCTGCTTGATCAAATCAACGGCAAGGTCTTCATTGCTAAACGAGATGCCGCGCTTCACTCGCTTCATCATTTGCGCCACTTCATCATCAATGACTGCCTTGGCGAAATCAAACGTTTTCAACGCATCAATCAAACCGCCAATGTTGAACATATCCATGCCGCCGACGGTGCCGCCCATGGCAGACATGCCTGTTTCATACCCTGCCTGCGCATCGTTCAATTTGGAGTTGGTCAAGCCAATATAACCTCCACAAGGCACATTATAAAATCGTGCAATTTGAGCAAACGCCATGTGCAACATTCCACATTCAATTGCACCGGATGTGTAGGCTCCCGAACGCATATCTGCTACTGTTGCGAGTGTGGCGTAAATTGTCGGTGTGCCTTCCTTTACCATTTGCATCAAAGCCACAGTTGCCAGGTATTCCGCATTGCCTTGCGCCAACGTCCCAGCCATGGACATTGGCGAAGTGAGGCCTGCATTGGGCACAATGGTTGGGTACACAGGCAAGCCCTCGCCTGCGAAGTACATCACATTTTCAGTAGAGAGAATATCCATGGAGAGAGGCGAAACCGTAGGGCAGTAATGATGCGTGAGAAAGGGATGTTCCATATACGCATCCCTGCCACCCGCAACGATGTGAGCCATCTCCATCATGGCAAGCGTGTCTTTATGGTCAGTTGTGGTGACGCGGATCGGTTTGAGACAATACTTGAGCGCAGGATACAGCCTGGAGATCGTGAATTGATCCCTGGGTGCATCGTCTGCCAGCGTGGAAATGGAGAACATATCATAGCCGGGCAGTTCATTGATGAGGTGCGCGATGCGCGCAATATCACTCGACTCAGCGCGTCTTTCCTTACCCGTAACTGGGTCAATGATATCTGGAGCCGAACTCGCCGTTACAATGACGGGACTATCGCGGGGAATTGTTTTATCAAATTTAGGGTCGCGAGCGTGAAAGGTAAACGCTGGCGGAGCCATCTTGCGATATTTCTCCACCACCTCGCGCGGAAGTTTGATGAACTCGCTATCGGCTTCGGTTTTCGCGCCATGCTGAGCAAATAGTTCACGCGCAGGCTTGTAACGCACTTTTAAGCCCACTTCCTGAAGAATCTCCAGCGAGGCGTTGTGGACCTGTTCAACCTGCTCTTGTGTAAGAAGTTCTGCAAATGACATGATTAATCCTCTTATTCAAATTTCACTGGTGGTCGAGTAGCCCTGAGCGTTGGTTGCGAAGGGCATATCGAGACCACCTGTAAGCAAAAGCACCTATGCTACTTGTTGGTCTCGATATGTCCCGCAACGCTTCGACTTCGCTATCGCTCAGCGCGGCGGGACTACTCGACCAACGGATGATCTCAAACAATCTTCCGTTTTGTTTTCGCGTTCGGGTTTTCAACTCTTCGAGAAGTTTGCTTCTTCGGAAATCGCAACTCGGAGAGAATCTTTCTTTGCGCGCGCTTGCCTTGATCGGCCACCTGCCGCGGAATGGAGAGAATTCTCTCCATAATTTC
>JAKEFL010000320.1 GCA_022616105.1 Anaerolineae bacterium
GCCCGCAAAAATCGACAATCCGTCCTGGATGGTTTGCATTCTGCCTTCACCGGAAACCCTTTCTGCCCGGCTTTTCTCTCGCTACCTGCCTGAGTAGTTACCATTTATGTCAAATATAATTCAATAAGACAATTGATCAATCCTTTCATCATCTCCTTTCCATATCGCACCTTTACCTTTGCATTTGTTTCATGAGGTCGAATTTGAGAAAGTACTTCCTGGATTGTATCTAGCGGATTTGATTTAAAGTGATTCAACGTTCTTGTGTGAACAAATCCAAGGTTATAAAGAGATTGGCGCTCATGTTCGATCTGAATATGACCAGGTTCCTCAATAAATAGCATTTCAGGATGATTAGGAGAATCTGACAACATTGTAGCAAGTATTTGTTGTGCCGCTAATCCTCCGCGAGCCACAACTAATTTACAAGCGGCGTACCAATACATCAAACGTCCGGGATCTTCGAGCGTAATCGCTCTTACAGAACCGCTTTCAGGAAGATAAAGTGTATACAAGAATTTGCCGGTTGATCGGTGTCTTTCTCGAGCTAATTGATGGTCACTATCTACTATCATGGAAGGAATTAATAAGGCAAAATCATGTAACTGATTACCTCTTGATAGATTATGCAAAATATTAAATAAACTGAACCATACCGGTCCTCCTCCACCAAAAACAAAAACTACATCACGGTTTTGCGCCTCTCTTTTTAACGCCAGATATGCTCTATTTAATCTCAGTTTAGCCTCTGATATTGGTTCATAAAACAGTCCACCGATAAAGTTGCAATCAATCCCCCCATGTCCCAGATACGTTTCGTAATCGCCACCGGCGAATTCCAGGGGCGATAGAAAGGCTTTATCTGCTTTGCGATCAAAATCCTCAAATAATGTGAACAAATGCGCCATGCCTTTATCAAACAAACCACCATTGCGGAGAAGCCAACGTATCGAAGAAGTTAATAAATGATCAGAGACAATCACACATTTTATTCCTAATTGAGAGGCGATCTCAACTGCAATGGGTTCGCCGGTCGAGATCATCAATGTACGATTATGAATTCTCGGCACAATTAAATTGTTTTTCAGATCATCTACCAGAGCCATGAGTTGAGGGAATGTTCCATTTTCTCCCTGCTTAAATGGATTTTTAAGTAGCATTTCTCGTGTAGCCTTTGCATCCACACTACCAGAACGTTTTTCCATCCTAAGCAATGATGGAGAAGTGATAATGCATAAATCATTTGCGTTCACGATTTCATATGTGAAAAAATTCTTTACATTATCTGGTTTTGGTGTAACAACTGCTATTTGCAGGGACTTAAACTCTTCCATAAAAGTCTTTGCTAACACGCATGCAAGCTCAGTTCCACCATCCTGATCAGAATGTGCCCAAATGACAACGTCGAGTTTTGAGACATCATCTGTTTCCGAAATAGGTTGTGATGAATTCAAATTTTCAAATTGCGATCTCATATCATTCTCCTTTACTTCTTTCGTTTCGACTTTTACGGTATCGAATGGTGAACGGAATCAAACAGATCGCTCAAAGCGTGCCAAATGGACTAGGAGGTAATTCTTCAGCGATTTTCCGAATCCCGGTCGCCACATCGGTCCATGCGGCGTCACGGTCTGACCATGAAGTGACCGGTTCCATACCCGTCGGAAGTCCCTGTAGTTCTGCAAAGGGCGCGCCCTTCCAATCACAGTGCCGCAGCATGACAGGGATCACGACCGCTTCCTTTGCTTTATGGCGCTCGAGGGCTCGCTTCATCTCTATTTTCCAACAATAGTCCGAATCGATAAAGTCCGCACTGATGAGCAAGAGAATGATCGTAGCCTGCTCGAGCCGGCTATCAATTTGAGTCTTCCACTCGTCTCCCGACTCTATCTTCCGGTCATGCCTGGTGGAAATGACACCCTGGCGCTGTAGCAGCTTCAAGTTACTTTCCAGCTCATCCCGCAGTCCTTCGTCCTTATGGGAGTACGAGAAAAAGAGTGGCTTCGCCCGGCTGAGTGTCTCCACAGCATCACCCCGCTGCGCCTCGAAGTCAATATCGTTCAGCAGCTCACTAACATGCACATTGATGAGCTCCTGGCCTGTAAACTCCGGCGACTCTTGGGCTCCAATTTGCTCGAGGGCCACCAGTTTGTTGTAGTCCAGCAAGAGCGTCGGAAATTCCGCGAGGGGCACCTTCGCCTGTACATCCAAACGGTCCTTGAACTCTGCGTGAATCACATCGAAGTCGTAACGGATGATCGCCAATAAGTTTCTACGCAGATCCGCATCCCCATCCCTGACACGGATCATGACGCGGCGTTCGATCATATTTGCTTTGACCAGGGCGCTGCAGCCTTCATGGGTCAATATCACACCTGACCGCCAGCGCGGCTGTCCGTAACTGAGAGGATAGGTGCGAACGATAAACCGAGGCAGCAGCCCTTCGGGGATCACACCGTAGTGATATTCGAAGTTCAAGCAGTGTTCAGGCTGGAAGGTTGCAACTGCCTCTGGCTCTTCTTTCCCCAGCAGCTCCGGGATCAGATACCGGTCTGCCGGATCGCGAAACGGGAAACATAGACTGAACTTGCGCATCAACTCCAATAAAAATAAATGTGTGTGGGAGGGGTATCTTGTTGTTGGTAATATCTCCTGCAACTCCTTCAGGGCCAGTTCACCTTGTTGCGCCGCGAGCTTCTTGGAGTTCAGAATGGCATAGATGCCCTGTGTAACCCATTCCGGTTTGAGGATGCTGGTGTCACGCAGTCGCAGATCGCCACGATAATTGAGGGCGATCCCGAGACAATGCAAAGCATATGCGAGCGCGTCGCGATCCTTCTCGTCCGTGATGCCTTCCTGTACGCATAGGTTCACGAATTCCCGGAAGCTGAGATGCTCAGCTTGCATGGCTTCGAGCTGTTCCTTGACCCTGAACCAATCCTCCGGGAACTGTATCTTCATTTCCGGCATGTCATCAACCACGTCTTCGATCAATGTGTGCAGTTCGGTCAAGCCGGTCTGGTCCTTGCAATCGGTTTTGACAAATCCTCGAATCTGAGGATATCGTGAACGGAGATCTCTATAGTTCAAATCAAACGGATGCTGAGTGATCTTGTTCTGAACGACAATGACGGGAGACTCGCCGCCAAAACTCTGGATGTGTTTCAGCCAATACTCCGCGTCCACATCCTCACCTCCCTCTCTGCCGTTGAGCACCAAAAGATAAAGACTCCGCTCTGTCATAAAGAACTGGTGGGTGGCGTGCATGATTTCCTGCCCGCCAAAATCCCAGATATTCAAACGGATCTTGTCCCCGCCACGAGGAAGGAGCCAGTTCGTGATTCGGATGCCATGGGTTTTCGACTCATCAGCGTCAAAATCATTTTCTGCGAGACGCCTAACCAATGATGTTTTTCCTACCTCACCGCGCCCAACCAAAATCAGCTTGCCTTCGTTCAGCGGACGTTTCTGAGAGGACCGTTCAGTTCCCGCCTTCAACCGTCCTTGATATCCTTCCTGATACTTTTGTTTAATTTCTTGGACTAAAAGGTCAAATATATCAGAGCTAGGTCCATCCTGTATCGCAGAACCTTCCTCTGCCAGCAATGTGATATCTAGCAGGCTTCGTGGCATTGTGTTGACATTGGTCACGTTCTTAAAGATGATGGGAATGACTGGACGACCTTGGTCGCGAAAATAAGTAACCTCTGATTCAATAAAATCAGAGGCGAGCGCTCCAGGTGTGCCAACCCAAATAAAGACATCGGCACGATTTATCATATCTTGGAGAGAATTAACCCATTGGGAACCCGCCGATATTTGTTCTTCTGGCACCAACACACGGATCCCCACGGACTCCAGACCTATTGTCAGTTGCTTAGAATAATATCCACCATCAGATTGACCGTAACTGATATAGCATGTTATATCAAGTCTAGTATCTGGCGATTGGCTTTGCGCTGAATCGTTTTCGGCTGTCATAAGTAAGAACTCCACTAGCAATGTTATATACTGTCTTTGGAATTTCAGTCATGTTTATCTGGTCAGCGTCATAGATTTTACAGAAACTCCCTTTTATGTTTGATGTGCTTTCATGCTAACACTGGTCCCACCTCTCCAAAAAGAGTTATCTTATGCCTAACAGTCTGCGTTACACACTGGTAGGTGAGACGAGACAACGCCGCTTTGACGGAACCAGCTTGAGCCCAGAAAGCTGCTTGAAAACGCGGCGCATCCCACCAGTCGGGGGCACGTTGTGTTGGGCGTTTTTCTCGAATTACGGGATTCAACATTACGTGTTAACTCGTGAAGCCATGATTGTCTTTTTTCACCTTATTTCACATGCCGCTACTAATTTTTTGAAGCAACTTTTGCCAATCGCCCTTATCGATCATCCATGTAGAAATCTTGATTTTCTGACGTTTTCCATTCTGTTTCAAAAACATTGTATTATTGTTGATCTCGATTTCCTTTAGTGACTGAAACTTATATGTGGCTAATACGTTACCAGCCAAGGCGTATAACTCAAGTTTGTTATCATCGATAACAAAGTAGGGCTTTTTTAAGTACGTTACTCCTAACCAAATTTCAAGACCGCCAATAATGAAAGTTATTTTGACTCCACCACCTCCTCCAGTTAAGAGCCCTAAAAAAACCAACCCCATACCAAAGATGATAAACCCAATCCCTAATGCTTTGTTGTAACGGACTTTCATTTCTCTTCCTTTTGCGGTTTTGCATTCGCAAGAAGTGCTGCAAATAATTGTGAAGTATACACAATGCTAAACGCCAACCAGAGGTTATACGGTCCGCATAATCCCTTGTGGACAGTCTGTATAATGTCCGAAAGCCTTTCGGATGTTATATGGTGCAAGATTAATTTTCGCCGAAATTATTATAGCATCTCAAGTTACGCTTTGCTGCATCCACCTTCCATTTTAGAATGAACATTAAATTTCCCCGCCCATTCTCGCGATCGCTCTCTCGTATAGCTGCTGGTAACCCAGCGCGGAATTGCGCCATGAGAAGTCGCTTGTCATACCGTTGAGCTGAATGGCGCGCCAGCTCTCCTGATCTATATTGTAAATGTAGAGGGCGCCGCGCAGCGCATTCCAGAATGCCTCTACGCTGAAGTCATCGAAGACGAAGCCGGTCACGCCGTCGCGGACCGTATCCGCCAGGCCGCCTGTGGCACGGACGACTGGTACACTGCCGTAACGCATGGCGATCATCTGACCCAGTCCGCATGGCTCGAAGAGGGATGGCATGAGGAAGAGGTCACTGCCGCCATAGACAAGCGGCGCGAGGTCCGCTGCGTAGGCGAGGATTGCGCGCATCTTGTTACGATGATAGCCACCCAGATGGCGGAACATATCTTCATAGCGCGCCGCGCCGGTTCCCACAATCACGAACTGCGCCTCGCCCGCGGCGTTGTTCATCAACAAATGAAGGACATGGCCGACGATCTCGAGTCCCTTTTGACCATCAAGCCTTGTTACCATGCCGATCAGTGGAACCTCGTCGCGTTGTGGCAAGCCAAGCCTCTCTTGCAGTGCGCGTTTGTTTTCGATGCGCACATCGAGATTCTCAGCATCGAAGTGGCGCGCCAGGTTCTTGTCAGTTTGTGGGTTCCACACGTCATAGTCCATGCCATTGAGGATACCGTGCACATCGTTGTGGCGGAAGCGCAGCAAGTCATGCAAGCCAGCGCCGCCTTCAACTGTCATGATCTCGCGCCCGTAAGTAGGGCTGACCGTGTTGATCATCGTCGCGTGATAAATGCCGCGCGCCATGAAGTTCACCGCGCCGTACGGTTCTTCTGTTAAGCTGTGTGTGATCAGTCCGATGAAATTCAACAGGTCCCAGCTTGTTAAGCCTTGATGTGCCAGATTGTGGATCGTAAAAACGGATGGGATACCCCGGTAGCGGCCGTCCGCCTGACCGGCCGTCGCCAGCCATGTGACAGCGGGCGCGGTGTGCCAGTCATGCGCGTGCAGTACATCAGGCTTCCAGCCAAGAACATTCGCCACCTCGAAGGCTGCGCGCGAGAAGAACGCGAAGCGATATGCATCATCGTTGTAACCATACACATTGGTGCGGTTGATGAGTTGATTCTGGGCAACGAAATAGATGGGCACATCACTGCCCGGCAGCACACCTTCGAAAATCCCGGCGGGGATGCCGCCCGCATCAGTGGGTACGATCATCCCGCCTTCACGGAAATGCAGCCCGCCTGCGCGTCCCTGCTCTTCGATTCTTGGATAAGCCGGCATGACCACGCGCACATCATGACCGAGCGCGCGCAATGCTTTTGGAAGTGAGCCAGCCACGTCAGCGAGACCGCCCACTTTGGCAAACGGCGCCACTTCAGCGCTGATGAAGAGAATCTTTAATGGCATTTTAGATTGATGGTGATCAAAATAATTCAAATGTTTCGCGCTGAACGGAGCGTCCTTCGACTGCGTTCGTCGCAACGAGCGCTCCTCACTCCGCTCAGGACGGAACAACTCAGGCAGAGAGCGCAGACGAAGCGTACATTTCTGAA
>JAKEFL010000049.1 GCA_022616105.1 Anaerolineae bacterium
CGAGCCGTTGCGCCACCTCGCAGTGGGCGTTGAATATTTCGTGACCCTCGCGCATCATCGTGCCGATGGCGTTGGCGAGGGCCAGCAGGCCTTCCAGCGGCTGGCGGCCGGCGGGGACGGTGCGCAGCATCACCCGCGCCACTTCGGAAGGATTGGTGTAGTCGAGGACGGAAGTTTGCTGGTTGAAGGCTTGTTCGTCCCCAACCGCCGACGCCTTAATGTGCGCCGAGGCTGTGCATCCCGACAGGCGCAAGAGCGAGAGATAATACACATCGCTCAGGTCGGCGTCGCTCAGGCCGAGCTTCTCGCCGAGGTTCACAGCCAACAGGGTAGCGCGCAGGAAGCTCTCCATCGGCGCGCCCGTGCCGAGGTCAATGGCGAGCGAGAAGGGGAGGATGAGTTCGACGAGGCGGTAATCGGTGGTGGCGGACGCGGACACGACTTGTATTATACAGCCTCAATCACCTCTACGTCCCTTCTCTGGGTAGCACGGCAGTTAAACGTGGTCAGGATGCCCATTGTCGAGCGAGTTGCAGCAAAGCAGTGGAAGGTCTGCTGCGCAGTTTGGGCAGATCCCAACGAGGCGGTGGAACTTTGAAGTTGAACAACTCGGCAGGTGTCCACTGATGATCGGTCAAGCCTGCGGCAAGGGCAGGAGTGCGTTGCACCCAACGGTGTCCAAAATGAATGTTCCCTTTTCCAACTTGTCCGAAATTCCACAGCCATCAGCACAAATCAACAAATACGGCGCTGGTGCCCTACAAATCCGTTACGCGGGCGCGCTGACGTTCAGCCCCGATGGTGTACTGTGGGGTAAACGGCGATCTCATCCAAGGTGCTTCCTCATGTAGACGAGAGAAAACTCCCCCTGAGAGCGTCGCTCGTACTCGACGTATCCAATCCTTGAGTAAAGCACCAAGTTTTCCGTCATCTTCTCGTGTGTGTACCGGTAAATGGAATCAAAACCAGCGCGCCGCGCTTCGGCTTCTGCAAACTCGAGCAGAGCCTTCCCAACACCCTTGCCGCGGTGAGAAGGATCAACTGCGACGTTGTCGATGACGAACCCCTCATCGTTAACATTGAGGACGATTACTCCCACGATGGTTCCCTGACTTTCGGCGACGGTTACTTGACTGCTTCGGATGACCTGCGCGTAATCGTCACGCATCGGGCGAGGGAGGAATCCGATACGCTCGACATAGTGTCCGTAGGCGGAATTAACCAGCGTCGCAACTGTCGGAACATCCGCTGCATCTGCACGCCGTAACGCGTACACATTCGTTGTCATGCGAGTCACTCCAACCGTCCGCTACACGCTGAGTTGGGCAGTTTTTTCAATTTATTCCCTGTCATTGACAAGGCTTTTACCCTTTCTTATTTTTCACTCAACGCCAACTTAACTGCAAATCCAGCGAGTATTACTGCAAACACTTGTTGGAGGCGTTTGATTGCCTTAGATGAATTCATCAAATATGCGCTAATTCCACTTGCCAGTATTCCATAAACTGCAAACACAATAAATGTAATGCCCATAAACACGGCACTAAGCATTATCATTTCCACAGTAGGAGATGGTGAATTTTTAGAGACGAAAAGCGGCAAAAATGCAAAAAAGAAAAGCGTCAATTTAGGGTTCAGCAAATTTATCGCAATCGCTTTTATTATTATTTGTGCAACGCTGGTTTCTGTGCTTTTCTTATTGATTTCAAATGTTCCTGCTTCACGCCACATCGTCCACGCCAGATAAAGCAAATATATAGCCCCGGTCCATTTCAACACCGAAAATACCTGTGCACTTATATTCAGTAGCGCTGATAAGCCTAATATACTTGCCAGGATATGAGGAATAATTCCAAGCGTACATCCAATGGCAGCAACAATGCTGGCTCTCCATTTAAGTGTAAGCCCGGTGGTAATTGTGTAAACTACCCCTGTTCCAGGGATTAGCACAACAACAAGTGAAGCAAGAAGAAATTCTGGTTTAATCACGTTTTGTCTCCATCGAAAATTTATACCGCCCAGCTAGTGCAGAATCAGGAGTGATTTTTGGAAATGATTGAGCCAAATTGCGCTAAAAATGGGTTTTCCATTCCCAAAAAAGTCGTCTGTTCTTGCACTAGGTCTAAGCAGCGTCATTCTGTTTAATTACTTTGTATAAAGAATTATATCCTCATCCACAAACTAACAATTGCCAAATGCAATTAGAGTAGAATCAAACCACATGAACCTCAAAAAAATTGATATTTTCAGGATTCTCCCTTATGCCCTTGTGCTTGGAGGAGCGCTATCTGCCCTTCAATCTGGCAATTGGCTATGGCTGCTCGGCTTCCTCTCCTTCTCTTTCCTCTTTCTTCTTTCATTTTCTCTCCTTAGGCTTTCCTTGAAGTGGGCGAATGCAGGAAAGACTCTTGCATGGATTGTTGTTCTTGCCTTTGCTTTGCGATTGATTGTCGGGATATCCATCCATCTCGCTTTACCCATCTATGGACATGATGATGTAGATGACAAAGCAGGCTTCGTCTTCACCGACGCGCACCGCCGCGACGACCAGGCGTGGGATCTTGCAGCCTCTGATCGTCCCATCATTGACGCGTTCACTGATAAATTTGCTTATGACCAGTATGGAGGGTTATTAGCTTTTAGCGCATTTGTCTATAGATACTTTTCACCTGACGCGCATCGCCCGTTGATGCTGGTGTTGATTTCCTCCTTCACCGCCGCACTGGGGATTCCGTTTTTGTGGAAGGCTGTGAGTCAAGTATTTGGCGAAAAAGTTGCCTGGGCTTCTGCATGGATCTTTGTTTTATATCCTGAAAGCATTTTGCTTGGCGCCTCTGCCATGCGGGAACCTTATCTGCTAACATTCAGTGCACTTGCATTATGGGGGTTCATTAACTCTGGAGTGAAGGAGCTAAGTGCCCCGAAGGGGTATGCTCCTGCATCGGACAGCGAGCTGTCCGACTCCAGAGCACCGGCAAAAGTTATGCTTGGCATTGGGCTGCTTGGCATGTTGCTTGTCTCACCCGCAATTGCGCTTGCCACGCTCATCATCTTCGCGGGTTGGATGTTCTTTACAAGTGAACGCGGAAATATTTCATGGCAAGTAATATTCATCTTCATTGCCATATTTGTCTTTGGTTTATTTTTTCTTTCAGCTTCACTTAATCGCTCAGGCGAATTTGATTCAACCTCTCCGTTCCATGTGATCAATGGTTGGCTGCGGCTTGCCGTCAAGTGGGATGCCTATCAACTGGAACGCGAATCTGGCTGGGTGCAAAAAATATTTCGTTTACGCGAAGATAATGAAGCTCCTGCATGGATTCGCCTGCCTTTTGTCGCAATTTATGGCATCTTTCAACCTGTCCTGCCTGCAGCGATCATTCACCCAACAAAGCTGATCTGGATGGTCATTGGGTTTTTGCGCGGGCTGGGTTGGTACGCGGTGCTTCCGCTGTTGATCCTCTCGTTCGGAGCCGCGGCAGGTTCTCAGTCCAGTAAGATGCGCGCTGAGCGGAGCGCTGCCCTGAGTGGCGAAGCCGTATCGAAGGGCCGAAGCGTCATCCTATGGCTCGCGCTCTTCTCATGGACCTGGATCCTGCTTGCCGCATTACGCGGTGGCGGTGACCTTTGGGATAATCCACGTTATCGGACGATCATGTTCATGTGGCAATCTATAATTGCCGGGTATGTTTGGGTCTGGTGGAGGGAAACGGGAAACGCATGGTTTAAAAGGATTCTTGCAATGGAAGGGGTATTCCTGTTGGTCTTCACGCAATGGTATGCCAGCCGTTATTTCTACCTGGGTGGGCAGTTGCCGTTTGCTGTCATGGTTGCTTTAATTTTGGGGTTGTGGGGATTAATTCTAGGTGCAGGCTGGTGGCAGGATTGGAGAGCAGTTAAAAAAATGGGCACAGGAAATTCTCACGACGTAGAGCACAGAGAAAAATGATGGAAATCTCTGTGCTCAATGCGTCCGTACGCTGATATAAAAATAGACTTCCGCGATAAAAGGCAGAAGGCTAACCACCAAGACACGGAGACACAGAGATAAAAAGACTCCGTGACTCCGTGTCTCAGTGGTTCAAATTCCGGAAAAACATGCTGTCCAACTTTTCATCCTTTGGGGTAAACCATGTTCATGGATACTCTGTGATAAATTTGCTTGGCACGCCCACCTAATTATCCACTCTCGCAGAATCGAAAACGCGCTAAACCGCTATGAATGTGAGTTATAATTCAGCGGTTGAATTTTGAATTAAGGAGAATAGATGCCCACCGCATTAATCACAGGAATTACAGGCCAGGACGGATCATACCTGGCTGAACTGCTGCTCTCAAAAGGATATCGTGTGATCGGTGTTGCACGCCGCTCCAGCACTGTGACCTATGAGCGCATTGAACATCTATTGGATAAGATGACAGTGGTCCAGGGTGATCTTCATGATCAGGGCTCCCTGCTGGCTTTGTTGGAAGAATATAAGCCCACTGAAGTTTATAACCTGGCTGCACAATCCTTTGTGCCTACCTCATGGAACCAGCCTGCGTTGACAGGTGATATTACTGCGTTGGGTGTTACACGGATCCTCGAAGCGATCCGTTTCGTTAACCCGAAGATTCGTTTTTATCAGGCTTCTTCAAGCGAGATGTTCGGCAAGGTGCTCGAGGTCCCACAAAAGGAGGAAACACCTTTCTATCCGCGCAGTCCGTACGGCGTTGCGAAGGTGTATGGGCATTGGATCACAGTGAACTATCGCGAGTCTTTCAATATGTTCGCGGCCTCTGGGATTTTGTTCAACCATGAGAGTCCGCGCCGCGGACTGGAGTTTGTCACGCGCAAGATCTCAGACGGTGTAGCGCGTATCAAGCTTGGACGTGCACAAGAGCTGCGGCTTGGCAACCTTGAATCACAACGCGATTGGGGGTTTGCGGGCGATTATGTGGATGCCATGTGGCGCATGTTGCAGCAGGATCAGCCTGATAATTTTGTGATTGGCATGGGTGAGACTCATTCCGTGCGCGAGTTTTGCGAAATTGCTTTTGGTCATGTTGACCTGGACTATAATGATTACGTTATTCGGGATGAACAATTCTATCGCCCCGCCGAGGTGGATTTATTGATCTCTAATCCGTCCAAAGCACGCTCCATACTTGGATGGGAGCCCATGGTCAGTTTCAAGGAACTTGTTATCATGATGGTGGATTCGGATATTGAACGGCTTAGTCAGAAGAAATAGAATGTCTGATCTCTCCTTGATCATCCCTGTTAAGAACGAGGCAGAAAACCTTCCTCTTCTATACAATGCAATTAAACAGGCTTTGAAGCCCATAAAACAAAAATGGGAGGTCGTCTTTGTTGATGACGGAAGTACGGATCAAAGCCTGGATGTATTAAACGCACTTATAAAAGAAGATCCCCAATGCATACGCGTGGTTGTCTTTCGCCGCAACTTCGGTCAGACCGCAGCCATTGCCGCTGGGATTGATTATGCACATGGAGAGACGATTGTCCTGCTCGATGCCGATTTACAGAATGACCCCGCTGATATTCCGCGGCTGTTGGAAAAACTGGACGAAGGGTATGACCTGGTCAGTGGTTGGCGCAAGGATCGCAAGGATAATCAGATCACGCGCACGCTTCCATCAAAAATTGCCAATGGGGTGATCTCATGGGTGACAGGTGTTCATCTCCATGATTATGGCTGTACCCTTAAAGCCTATCGCCGCGATGTGCTGGGAGGGTTTCGTCTGTATGGTGAAATGCACCGCTTTATCCCGGTGTTCGCGCATTCCGTCGGCGCGCGGATCACGGAGATTCCTGTCAGCCACCACCCGCGTAAATTCGGCAGGGCAAATTACGGCTTGGAAAGAACGTCAAAAGTCATCCTTGATCTGTTCACTGTAAAATTCCTATTGGATTATTCCCATAAACCGATCCGTCTTTTCGGCGGTGCGGGTGCAGGGCTGATGTTATTGGGCGCCGCAGATTTGCTGTTTCTATTTATCCGCCGCACGTTCTTTGGTGTGCCTGCGTTTAGTTCTCCTCTTTTGTTGATCGGTGTGATGTTCTTCATTATGGGCTTTCAATCCATTCTCATGGGGCTCATTGCGGAACTGCTGGCGCGCACCTATCACGAATCTCAAAGAAAGCCAACTTACACCGTTCGGACTGTGTTGGGAAAGAAATAAACGTATGTCTTCATGGTGGTTGCAAAACCGTCAGCGTCTTTTACAGTTGCTGGGGACATTGCTGGCGGTTGTTCTTCTGATTTTACTGGTCAGGGAAGATGAATGGGGAGAAATTTTAGCTGCCATGCAAAAGATCACGATCCTGGATTTAATTTTGGTTGCGATTTTGTTTGCGATTTCACGCCTGGCAGTCGCGTGGCGCTGGCATACTCTCCTTCAATCTGGAGGTGTCCATATTCCTGTCAGGAACAGTGTCGCGCTGACGTTTACTGGTTTGTTTGCGTCAAACTTCCTGCCCACAACCATAGGCGGCGATGTTGTCCGATTGGCTGGGGCAATGCAAATGGGTTTTGATCGTGCCGTCTGCCTTGCCTCCATCGCGGCGGATAGATTGATCGGGATGCTTGGCATGAGTATGACTGTTCCAATCGGATTGGCTTATTCGTGGAATATGATTCAGATTGGGTCCGCATCTTCTTCACTGGTCGGTGTTATTCAAAAACCAGTCGCATTCATTAAACGGACTGTTTCCGTATTTTCCATCTGGTTCAAAAAACCTGCTTTCCTGCTGGCCTCTTTGTTTTTTACATGGATCCACATGCTCTGCCTCTTTGGTTCAATTTATGTTTTTGTGGATGATCTGGGGAGTCATATTTCCTTCTGGATGATCGCAGGCTTGTGGAGCCTCACCTATTTCATTACCCTCATACCGATCTCGATCAACGGTTATGGATTGCAGGAACTTTCGTTTACCTTCCTGATGTCCAATGTCGCCGGGCTTACTCCGGCAGTAAGCCTCACTGTGGCGGTGCTCATTCGTGCCTTCTTTATGTTATCCAGTTTGCCTGGGGCATTCTTTTTGCCATCCATTCTCTCTGCCATGGGAGATCAAAAAAAGCAGTCATCCTCATCTGACATATTCCTTTGATTTTCGATGAATCAGGCGCAAAACGCTTCCCGCTCTTTTTGGTTGACCATTCTTGTCTTCACCTTCATCGTCAATCTGACAATGATGCGATTGACCTTTCTACGCTTGATTGAAATCGGAGCCAATTTACAACGTGCCACCTGGAGTGGAATGTTGATGATTTGCTTTGGCATCATGCTGATATGTGTTTGGCTGATCTTCTACATCATCCGATTTGGCACATTGCCATTCAATCTTTCATCACGCTTCAGTCATTTGCAGTTCAAAGGCCCTTGGTGGCGCGCCTTGGGAATTGCACTGTTTTTGGCGATCCTGTTTTTAATTCCCTACATCAAGTTCAGTTTTGAGATCGGTCAGGATGTTAAGGAGCCCATCCGTGATCCAGTCCTGATATTGTTTCTTTATTATTGGATGTGCTGGTGGGTGATTCTGCTCGCGATGTGGGCACTAAAGGTTGCTTTTGGAACAACATGGCAGGTCAGTTTTGCTTCCGCGCTGCTTTTGCTTGGCGTTGCATACGAGATTTTGATTCGATTCAACGTGGTGACATCCTATCCGCTCTCGATGGGCTGGTCAGAGGGAAGCCGCTATTATTATGCCTCGCTATATTTTTCCAAATGGATCTATGGCGAATCCTTTCCTTTTTCCACACTTCATCCCACTCGTTATCTGTTGCAGTCTATTCCTTTCTTGATCCCCGACCTTGGATTAGCCGCACATCGCTTTTGGCAATTCCTGCTATGGATCGGACTCACAGCAATTGCAGCAATCACGATTGCAAAACGGGCGTTTCCAGCACAGGAAAAATATGCTCAATGGCTGGCGGCTGGCTGGCTTTTTCTGTTCCTGTTACGGGTTGGAGTGTACTATCACCTGGAAGTGATGGTGATCATCCCTCTTTTATTTGTCTCCACGAACCATCCCTGGAGGTCATTGATCGCAGTAATCGTCGCGTCCATCTGGGCAGGGATAAGCCGGGTGAACTGGTTCCCGGTGCCTGCGATGATCGCAATCGCGATATATCTGCTTGAAACCCCTTTTACCCAATCTGTCGATTCCAACACTAAGCCGTTTAAGGGGATCTTGAGTTATTTTTCTCAACCTATACTATGGACAGTAACAGGTCTATTATCCGCATTACTGGCGCAGGTGGCGTATATTTTTCTCTCGGGGAATTCTGGCAATGCAGACGCATTCACCTCCAGTTTCACATCTGACTTGTTATGGTATAGACTGTGGCCGAATGAAAATCATGCCTTGGGAATTTTGCCCGCCATCTTGATCGTCAGCGGACCTTTGATCCTCACGATCATTGTCGCCGCGCGTCAGTGGAAATCCCTTCACCCCATCCGCTGGCAGGGATTAATCTCGATGATCATCGCATTGTTTGCAGGCAGTTTGGTGGTCAGTACAAAGATCGGCGGTGGGGGAGATTTGCACAATATGGATACTTATGCGGTTTTGGTTGGAACTGTGGCTGCTTACTTCATTGGCGGACGGGTACAAGTTGAGTCCAGCGATTCATGGTTGCAGATTCGCTCTTGGCCTGTACTGACGACTGCTGTAGTCATACCGTTGTTATTCTTGATTCCCTTGCTTCGTCCATACCCAAAATACAATGAAGACATAAATCAACAGGTCTATGGACAACTAGTCCAGGCTGTAAATGATGCGGGTAAAAATGGACCGGTGCTTTTTATCAACGAACGGCAATTGGTTGCCCTCGGCGATGTTAACGTTCCGCTTGTATATGATTATGAAGTGGTGACCCTGATGGAGATGGCAATGTCTGGCAACCAGCCATATCTCGATAGATTCTATAACGATCTGTCAAATCATCGTTTCGCAGGGATCGTTGCCACAAAACAAAATACCGGCATCAAGGAGGCCGGCTCATTTTTCGAGGAAAACAATGTTTGGAATTCCCGCGTGTCGCCGTATATTTTGTGTCAATACACACCGATTTTGACGTTGGAGCCGGAAGGTAATAGAATCGAATTTTATACGCCTGCCACTGAATTGCAGATTTGTCCATAGGGTTTAGCGCGAATTGGATTGTGCACTGATGCGAATTTTGGTTTTGAATCACGAAATTCCACCGGTTGGGGGAGGCGGAGGGCGCGCAGCCGAAGATATCTGCCGCGTCCTTGCAGGGCGGGGACACAACATCAAAGTCTTAACCTCTCATCTAAAAGGATTGCCTTACAAAGAGCAAAGGGATGGTTATCAAATCATTCGGATTCCATCTTTGCGGACGCAGCCATTCCGCGTGAGTTTCCTTTCGATGGTTGCATACGTTCTCGCGGGACTTTGGGCGGGTCTCCGTTTAATTCGCGCTTTCCAACCAGATGTGATCCACGTTCACTTTGCTGTGCCTGCTGGCGCGCTGGCATGGATGCTTTCAAAGATCACAGAAATTCCTTACGTATTAACTGCTCACCTGGGTGATGTCCCCGGCGGCGTGCCTGAAAAAACAACCGATTGGTTTCGATGGGTCTTTCCATTCACACATTCAATCTGGCATGATGCGAGTGTCAGGGTTGCTGTCAGCGAATACACGCGCGAACTTGCCCTCCAAAACTATTCTGAGGAAATCCTGGTCATCCCAAATGGGGTTGACGTCAATGCACTGAAGCCCGAATTCATTCAAGTTAATAATCCTCCCATTGTCGTTTTTGCCGGCCGGTTTATGCCGCAGAAAGACCCGATACAGGTAGTTCGAGTATTGAAGGAAATAATGGATTTGCGGTGGAAATGTGTGATGATCGGCGATGGTCCCCTGCTGCCGGATGTAAAAAAAATAATTGCCGAATCTAATTTGGAAGATCGTTTTACGCTCACCGGCTGGATACCACCGGCAGATGTGATGAAATGGTTCGATCAGAGTGACATTCTATTCATGCCATCGCTTTCTGAGGGCTTGCCTGTGGTTGGCGTGCAAGCGTTAGCCAAAGGGCTCGCTATTATCGCCAGTCACGTCGGTGGATTTGTCGATCTGGTGGATGAAGATCAGAATGGGTATTTGATTGAGCGAGAGAATACTGCCGAATTTACCGTGAGGTTACGAAGCTTGCTCGAAGACCCAAACCATCTGTTATCATTACGTAATGCCAGTTTGGAAAAAGCAAAGTCTTTTGAGATTGCCCATATTGTGGATCAGTATGAAAATATATTTTTAGGAATGACCGGGAAAGAAAGTGAACTTGTTGAGACTAAATTTGAAGCATAAATATGAACGGTGTAAGAAAGGATAAAATATGGTTGAAAAAAAGACAGTGATCGTTACAGGTGGGAATGGATTCATCGGAACCAATATGGTAAGGCTGTTGATAAACAGCAAGGCTTATCGCGTGGTGAATCTGGATGCGCTCACCTATGCGGCGAATGCGCTCTCGCTGGCAGATCTGGAAGGAAGTCAGGATTATGTATTTGTAAAGGGAAATATCACAGATAGCGAATTGGTTTCATCTTTGTTCGATCAATATCAACCTGCAGGCATATTTCATCTCGCAGCCGAATCGCATGTGGATCGTTCGATTGTCAGTCCTGAAGATTTTATGCAAACCAATGTAGTCGGCACATATCGCCTGCTTGAAGCCGCGCGGGCTTATTATGTAACCCTTGCAGAAGAAAAGAAGCAAGAGTTTCGATTCCTTCATGTTTCTACTGATGAAGTCTTTGGTTCACTTGGGGCGGATGGTTATTTCACCGAAGAGACTCCGTACGCGCCGAATTCTCCATACGCGGCGTCGAAGGCAGCCAGCGATCATTTTGTGCGTGCTTATCATCATACCTATGGCTTGCCAACGATCATCACCAATTGTTCCAATAATTATGGACCCTATCAGTTCCCTGAGAAGATGATCCCGTTGATGATCTTGAATGCGCTCTCTGGCAAGCCTTTGCCTGTCTATGGTGATGGCTCGAACGTCCGTGATTGGATCTATGTGGAGGATCACTGTAAAGCCGTCAAACTTGCATTTGAAAAAGGAACAGTGGGTGGAGAATATGCTATCGGCGCAAACAATGAACAGAAAAACGTCAATCTGGTAAACAAGATATGCAGTATTCTCGATGACATTGCACCACCGATTGAAGTCCCACAATTGCGAGAGCGCGGCTTGAAGAGTTATACCGAACTGATCCAATTTGTAACAGATCGCCCCGGACATGACCGCCGTTACGCGATCGATTCAGCCAGGATCACGCGCGAGTTGGGCTGGCAGGCAGAGGTGGGGTTTGAAGCGGGACTCCGTCAGACGGTTGATTGGTATTTGTCGAATCCGAAGTGGGTGGATCAGGCAAGCGGCGGTTCGTATAGCGAATGGATCGAAAAGAATTACGCCTGGCGCGCTGACGCGCAGCGGGAATCCAAATGAAGGGGATCATCCTGGCAGGTGGAAAAGGTACACGTCTTTACCCGCTGACAATTGCCATCAGCAAACAAATATTGCCTGTCTACGACAAGCCGATGGTATATTATCCGCTTTCGATGTTGATGCTGGCAGGGATACGCGAGATATTGGTCATCAGCACGCCTGATGCTCTGCCCGCTTTCAAAGACCTCTTAAAGGATGGTTCTCAATGGGGATTGAAGTTTGATTATGCTGAACAAGCCGAGCCGCGCGGTCTGGCAGACGCGTTTCTGGTTGGACGCGAATTCATTGGTGGAAGTCCGGTTTGCTTGATATTGGGAGATAATATTTTTTACGGGCAGGGCATGGCTTCGTTATTGCAGGAATGTGCTTCGCTGAAAGAGGGTGCGATCATTTTCGGTTATAAAGTCAATGACCCTCATCGTTATGGCATTGTCGAGTTCGATGACCAGGATAACGTCATTAGTATCGAGGAGAAACCTATTCAACCTCGCTCAAGTTATGCTGTGCCGGGGATCTATTTTTATGATGATCAGGTTGTCAGGCTGGCAGAGTCTATTGAACCGTCCGCACGTGGTGAACTGGAAATAACGGATTTAAACAAAGCCTATCTGAAAAATGGACAATTGAAGGCAAAACTTTTTGGGCGCGGTGTTGCCTGGTTGGATGCCGGCACACACGAGTCACTGCTTCAGGCGGCGATGTTTATCGAAGCGATTCAACAGCGGCAGGGATTGATGATCTCTTGCCCGGAAGAGATCGCCTACCGTATGGGCTATATTTCGCTGGATCAGTTGCGCGACCTGGGGAAAACACTCGCGGGAAATTCGTATGGGGAGTACGTTCTTAGCATAGCTCGATAACCTGTATTTTTTCCTTGACAGCGGGGACATTCCATGTGAGAATTCAGAAACTGAATGCTCACATGGAAGATGTAAAACAACACGAATACGCCCTGCTGAACGAGATCGCCCAGGATTCCCAGGTGACTCAGGCAAGCCTGTCTGCACGCCTTGGGATTGCGGTTGGCAGTGTGAACTGGTATATCAAGCGGCTCATTAATCGCGGCTGGGTCAAGGTTTCTCACCTGGACCGTACGCGCCTGCAATATGACCTGACCCCCGAAGGCATGAGGGTCTTTTCAAAACGCGCCCTGCTATACATGCGTGATTCGTTGAAGGTTTATGTTTCACTGCGTGAAAAAGCCAAGCTATTGGTATCCGAACTAAAGCAACGCGGAATTACGGAGGTCTATCTGCAAGGCAATGATGAGGTCATGGACATCCTGCGGTTGACTTGCATAGAGAACGGAATAGTTGTGCTGGATACTCCAAAGTATATTATTCTGAAATCCACAGGTCAGGATTACGAACTGATTCAGCACAAAGATTAATCCATATGGAAAATATATCTCCAAATCCGTCCACATCCCTGATTTCATCTGAAGCACACATTATCATCGAACCTCCGCGCGGCTGGGCAGCACTGGATCTCAAAGAACTCTGGCATTATCATGAATTGTTATTTTTCCTTGCCTGGCGCGATGTGAAACTGCGTTATAAACAGACGGTGTTGGGCGCGGCATGGGCAATCTTGCAGCCCCTGATGACGATGGTGGTTTTCAGCGTTATCTTTGGCCAACTGGCAAACCTTCCATCAGAGGGGATTCCTTATCCTATTTTTACCTACACTGCTCTCCTGCCATGGCAATTGTTTGCATTCGCGCTGACCAACTCAAGCAACAGTCTTATTAACAGCCAAAATTTGATTAGCAAGGTATATTTTCCGCGCTTGATTATTCCTCTTGCCTCTACATTGGCTGGTGTGATGGACTTTGTAATTGCTTTCATGGTTCTGCTTGGCATGATGGCATACTATCATATCGTTCCTACGCTGGCGATCTTATATCTTCCCCTCTTTTTGTTGCTGGCTTTACTCAGTGCATTGGCAGTGGGAATCTGGCTTTCGGCGCTAAGCGTGGAATATCGCGACGTGCGTTACATTGTGCCATTCCTTACTCAATTTTGGATGTATGCTACGCCAATTGCCTACGCCAGTTCACTTATTCCGGGAGATTGGCGCCTATTATATGGATTAAACCCGATGACAGGAGTGGTGGATGGATTTCGCTGGGCGTTATTGGGTATGGAAATACAGAGTGGTTTGATGATAGGAATTTCAGCCATTGTTGTGCTGGTAATGTTCATCAGCGGACTCTACTATTTCCGTCAAATGGAAAATAATTTTGCGGATGTGATCTAATGAGTGATTTTGCCGTCCGCGTAAAAAACCTTTCGAAACAGTATAACCTCGGTGTTCACGTTGCTAACTTAACTCTGCGCGAGGCGATTACTTCCTCGTTGCGTGCCCCGCTCAAATGGTTCAACATCAGATCAAATTCGAATGAAAGCAAGTTCTGGGCGCTGGATGATGTTTCCTTTGAAATAAAGCATGGCGAGGCGGTCGGGATTATAGGTCATAACGGGGCCGGGAAAAGTACAATTCTCAAAATCCTTTCGCGAATAACGAAACCCACACGCGGGCGAGTAGAGCTATTTGGGCGCGCCGGTTCTCTCCTTGAAGTTGGGACCGGATTCCACACAGAACTAACCGGGCGGGAGAATATTTATTTGAACGGCGCAATCCTGGGCATGAGCCGCCGCGAAATCGATCGTAAATTCGACGAAATCGTGGATTTTTCAGGTGTTGAAAAATTTTTGGATACGCCTGTAAAACATTATTCGAGCGGTATGCATGTTCGGTTGGCGTTTTCAGTGGCGGCGCACCTGGAACCCGAAATCTTAATCATTGACGAGGTTCTCGCGGTGGGAGATGCTGAGTTTCAGAAAAAATGCCTGGGCAAAATGACTGAGATCACGGGGGGAGGGCGCACGGTCCTGTTTGTAAGCCATAATCAGGATGCAGTCGCTCGTTTGTGTCAACGGGCTATTCTGCTCGAATCTGGAAGACTAATTCTGGATGGTTCCACTGAAGAGGTCTTTTCACAATATTTTTCCTCCATCGATCGCTTGAATGTCGAAATGGTGCTTGACCCAGACGGGGTAATGCCGGATGGAGGTGTCGCCTGGAAATTTGACCTTTCGGGCTTTCCAATCTCTGGGGATTCACATGGCAGTCCCAATCAATCGAAAATCGTTATTTTGGAGGATGGGAAAAAACTGGGACCTCCTCACACTCTTCACGAAACGATCCGTCAGAATGGGATGGGAGCTTATTCTCATTGGGGCACGTACTTGTACTTTTCTTCAAGCGACAATACGGATCCTCGCTCGAACGGACGCGCTTACATTGTGAAGCTCAATCAACTTTCCCGAGATTAAAACCTTTTATGGATGCAATGTATGAATGAAGGGACGAAGACGATGACAGGAAATATTGCGGCCCGAAGCTTAGCTCTGATCAGAAGGCTACTTTATAAATCCACGGCGATAATTGCCAAACAGAATTTACGTGAACTGGAAAACAGACTCACTGAACAGAATGTGGAGATCGGCAACCGATTACTGATGCTGGAAATGCAATCCAGGATGTTGTTGTCTCGCGGTTCGTACAACTTTGATAGCGCGTCCCCGAAAATCAATCATCAGCCAGTCAAAGCTGAATCATTTGACCTATACCTTGAGAAATTCAAAAAACTCCACCCTCATTTATATGATGCTTGGGCAAATGCAAACTTTGGCGCAAATGTTGAGGAATATAAAAACAGACCTCAATTCAGTTGCGCAAACCATAGCCGCCCGGATGCAAGAACCTTTTCGGGTTTTATTGCACCATATCTGTCAGGACGAGTCTTGGATGTGGGTTGTGGTCCGTATGCCATGCCTAACTACCTGGAAAATTATCCGGTGGATCTCATATCTGGTTTGGACCCACTTGAACCCTTTGAGGCTCATCCTTTTGAGTTCGTGCGCGGTTTTGCGGAATTTTTACCCTGGGAAGATAACACCTTCGATGTCGTTATTGCGGCTACATCTTTGGATCACACGATTGACCTAAAATTGGCGCTCTCGGAAATCAGGCGGGTATTGAAACCTGGCGGATATTTATTAGTCTGGGATTGGTTTGGCGAACAAACTGAACCTTATGATCCAGAAAACAAGTCTCCAGAGTTGATTGATAAATATCACTTATTTAATTTCAGCGAGGCATGGTTTGAGGATCTGGTAACCCAGCACTTTAGTATTGCCGAAAAATTTAGACTACTTGGGGAGATTAAATACGTCATCCATTACAGCCTGCAGTTGAAGAGGAAATAAATAATGTGCGGTATTTGCGGAATAGTTTACCTTGATCCGGAGCGAAATGTAGATGGAAACTTAATTAACCGTATGAATGATTCCATCAAGCATCGCGGTCCGGATGATAGCGGTGTGTACATAAATAATAACGTGGGGTTGGGCTTTCGCCGACTCGCGATCATTGACCTGTCACCTGCCGGTCACCAGCCCATGACGAATGAAGATGGTTCAGTGTGGATTATTTTTAATGGCGAGATATACAACCACCTCGAACTGCGGGAAGAACTTCTCAAAAAGGGACATACATATCGTTCACGTACAGATTCTGAAACCATCATCCACCTTTGGGAGGAGGAAGGTGAGCGCTGTGTGGAAAGACTGCGGGGCATGTTTGCCTTTGCCATTTGGGACTCAAATCAGCAGACATTATTGCTTGCACGTGATCGTGAGGGAAAAAAGCCGCTCTTTTTCGCCGAACTGCAGGACCGTTTGCTCTTTGGCTCCGAAATCAAAGCGATCCTACAGGATCCCACTCTTCAGGCCTGCCCTGACCTGGAAGCCATTCATCTCTATCTTGCCTATCAATCGGTCCCCGCGCCTTATAGTGCATTCAAAGGTATAAAGAAACTTCCTCCCGCGCATACTCTGTTATATAAGAATGGGCAGGTCACTTTACGCCGTTATTGGAAGTTGTCCTATAAGGAAAAGCGTATTATTAAAACCCCGCAGGATCAAATTGATTTGCAGGAGGAAATTATCGAACGTCTTCGTGAAGCGGTCAGGCTCCGTTTAATGAGTGACGTGCCTCTGGGCGCGTTTTTATCCGGGGGGATCGATTCCTCCATTATTGTTGCTTTGATGGCCGGACTCATGGATCAGCCGGTAAAGACGTTCTCCATCGGTTTTACTTATGAGGAGTATAACGAGTTGCCGTATGCGCGTCAGGTGGCTGAACAGTACAAGACGGAGCACCACGAGTTTATCGTCACGCCAGACGCGCAAGCCATCATCCCGGATCTGATCTGGCATTACAACGAGCCATTCGCAGATTCTTCTGCCATTCCCACCTACTATGTATCAAAATTGGCGAGGGAATATGTCACGGTTGTTCTGACAGGAGATGGCGGGGATGAAAACTTTGCAGGATATCCGCGTTATCAGAATCAGGGAGAACATGCTTTAAATAAAAACTATCCTTCGCTGTTGTATCGTTTGCTTCGCCCCAAGGGTCTGATGCAAACACTTTCACGACATGGAGGAGGTTGGGCGAAAAACTTTAACAGACTTAAAGATCTGGATCAGCAAAAATTACTCTATTACTACCGTATCACACACTTCCATGAAGGTTATCAATCTCAACTATATAGTCAAGAGTTTTGGGAAAGATTGAATGGACTTACCACTGTGGACTGGATGCTGGATATCTATCGGCAGTCGGACGCAGGTAACTATTTGGATGCCACGCTCGATCTGGACTTGAGACTGTACCTGCCAGATACATTGATGACAAAAACAGACATCGCTTCCATGGCACATTCATTGGAAGCGCGCGCGCCCATGCTTGACCATAAATTTCTTGAGTTTGTAGCAAGCATTCCACCTGAATTGAAATTGAAAAACGGGGTAGAAAGCAAATATATATTCAAAAAGGCCGTCGAACCCTACCTGCCACACGATATTATTTATCGCAAAAAGATGGGATTTGGTGTGCCCATTGACCATTGGTTCCGCCATGAACTGCGCGAGATGGTGCGGGATATCCTGTTGAGCCAGCGAGCCATTGAGCGCGGTTATTTTCGCCGGGACTATATTGAGGGGATTCTGGACCGCCATCAGAATGAGAGCGAATCCTGGCAATATCTGATTTGGAATTTGCTCATGCTGGAATTGTGGCACTTAATGTTTATTGATAAAGCACTACCTGTCCCGTCAGAACATGAGCGCGTGTTTTGATATTGAGAAAATCATCAGGCATGCAGAACGCCAATCACCGTCCTCGAGTCTGTATTAACCTTCCCCTCGCCTACCCGTTGTTCAACAATTCTTTCAAGGGGTATTTCGGAGGGTGGGAAGTTCGTATTTCCTTAATTGCCCGTGAACTGGCAAAACGCGGTCGCTTCGAAGTTGTCCTTATCGTTGGCGATTATGGGCAGCCGCATGTTGAATCGATAGACGGAGTCAAGCTGATCCCCTGGAAGGATCGTGATATTTGGGGCATTCCTCCGCGCAGAAATCAAAATTCGCTGGCTTCCTGGAATCCTTTCCCATACAGTTCAATTCCTTATAATATTTGGCATCGCGCACAAAAAAGATTTTTTTCCACATTATCTGTTTACTTTCCCGGGAAGATATTTAGTCACGTTGGCAAATTTCGCGTTCTTCAAAAAAACATCGCCATCTACGATGAAATCAATGCTGATATCTATATTGTTCCGGGTAATTCATTTTACTCTGCAGAGACAGCCAGTTATTGCTCGGAACAGGGGAAAAAATATGTCTTCCTCTCAGGCTCAGACATTGACTATTATCCTGAATTCAAGGAAGACCCCAGCGGCAAGGATATTTATGGAATGCCGCATTTTTTGAAACTATATTGTATCCAGCAGGCGGACGCACACATTGTTCAGACCGAACGCCAGGCGAAAATGCTTCACGATGCATATCATCGCTCTTGCACTGTCGTAAAAAACCCAATTGACATCCATCAAAAATTCGATAGAAATCCAAATCCACAGCCAATATTATGGGTGGGAAAATCTGATGAGCGTGTCAAACGTCCATCTCTGGTGTTCGAACTTGCCCGGCGCATGCCGGAATTTCAATTTGTAGTGGTCATGAATACAGTTCTCATTAAATCGCACATGGAATCCATGCGCCTGGCGGGAGAACTGCCTAACATCACCCTGATCGAACATGTGCCGTTTGAAGAGATCGAAAGTTATTTTGCCAACGCACGTATACATTTGAATACATCTGCATTTGAGGGCTTTCCCAATACATATTTGCAGGCTGCCAAATATGGCGTTCCCACAGTAGCAATGGTTGTTGACCCTGATGGTATGCTTTCCCATCACTTCTGCGGACTTGTCTGTGGGAACGATCTCGATCAATGTGAGGAAAGCCTCAGGCAGCTTATGACAGACGACAAGGTTTACGCGGAATTAAGCCAGAACTCCCTGAAATATGTTCGCAAATATCATGATAAGGACCAGGCTGCGCAAAAATATGAACAGGCGCTGGAAGCTGTTCTTTCAAATGGCAGACTGGAATGAACAGTCTATCGAATTTGATTTAATAACATCATGTGATCCATTGACTCTTGGCTTGTGAGGAGAATAAGAAAATGTCGACAGATTCTGCGCGCTTTGGTTTTGGTAAGAATTGGGAGGATTACATCAAAAAACATTTCAGTGAGGAAAGGGTCGAGATTTCGCGCAAGCACCTGCTCTCGTTTTTAAAACTCGATGACCTCAAAGGAAAATACTTCCTCGATATCGGCTGTGGGAGTGGGCTACACTCTCTAGCCGCGTTACGCTCGGGAGCTGAAAGAATCTATGGTTTTGATTACGATGCGGATTCGGTTGCAACGACAAGAAAACTAAAGGAGTTTGCCGGGAATCCCTCCCATTGGGAAGTGCGCCAAGGCTCGATCCTGGATAAAGAATTTCTTCGCACCATCGAACCTGCAGATGTTGTTTATTCATGGGGAGTACTCCATCATACAGGGAGTATGTGGGAAGCAATGGACAATACCGTTGGGCTTGGGACGAAGGGGAGCCTGTACTATATTGCTTTGTATGATTATGAAATCCATGTTGATCCCACGCCGGAATTCTGGCTGGATGTAAAACAGCGCTACAACAAGAGCAGTGAATGGGGAAAAAGGAAAATGGAACTCTGGTATATCTGGAGATTCACCCTGCATGGTACCATCCTTGCTTTACCGCTGCTTCTGGTGCAGGTCTTTGGTTATAAACGATTACGCGGCATGGCATTCTATAATGATGTGAAAGACTGGCTGGGCGGCTGGCCGATGGAATTTGCCAAGCGCGCCGATGTAAAGAAATGGGCGGAAAAGCATGGCTTGGAAATGCTAACGATGAAGACTGGGGAAGCAAATACAGAATATTTATTCAAACGGCTTTAGGGATAATCCTTAATGTGCGGTATCACTGGGTTTTGGAATTTCACAAATTCGGAGACACAAGATGAGCTAATATCTGTTGTCACCAGAATGAGAGATATTTTGCGGCATCGAGGTCCGGATGATAGTGGGGAATGGGTGGATCAGACATCTGGAGTTGCTCTCGGTTTTCGGCGTCTGGCGATTCTAGACTTATCCCCGACGGGACACCAGCCTATGCTCTCTGCAGACGAGCGCTATGTGATGATATTCAATGGTGAGGTCTATAACTACGCGGAGTTAAAGTCTGAATTGGATTCCGTTGGTTGTGAGTTTCGCGGCACATCAGATACGGAAGTAATGCTGGCGGGAATCCTGCAATGGGGCTTGGAAAAGGCGGTGGCGCGCTTCAACGGAATGTTCACAATTGCTTTATGGGACCGTCGGGATAGAAAACTCCATCTCATTCGCGACCGCATTGGAGTCAAGCCTCTTTATTATGGCTGGTGTGGCAGGGCTTTGGTATTCGGCTCCGAGCTGAAATCATTGACTGCGCATCCAGACTTTAAGCCTGAGATTGATCGCCAGTCCCTGACCCTTTATCTCCGATATGGCTATGTCCCCGCGCCGCATTCCATTTATCAGGACGTAAAGAAACTGGAACCGGGTATGATCCTGTCGTTCGATGAGGGGACGCGTCAAGCCGAAGGAGGCAGGATCAGGTATTGGTCCGCGCGTGAAGCGGTTGAGAGAGGGTTGCAAAATCCATTTCAAGGGGATGACCAGGATGCAATCTCCGAGTTGGATAAATTAATCAGAGCCTCCGTTCGGGATCGTATGATCGCGGATGTGCCTCTCGGCGCTTTCCTCTCAGGCGGAATCGACTCATCGACAATCGTTGCAATGATGCAGGCCCAAAGTACACGTCCGGTTAAAACGTTCACTATTGGGTTTCAGGAGGCGGGATACAACGAAGCAGAATATGCAAAGGAAGTTGCTTCCCATCTCAAGACCGATCACACGGAACTGTACGTTTCACCGCGTGATGCAATGGATGTGATCCCGCAACTCTCTTTTATGTTCGACGAACCACTTGGTGATTCATCGCAGATACCCACTTATCTGGTCTCAAAACTCGCGCGCCGATCTGTTACAGTTTCTCTTTCGGGCGATGGAGGCGATGAATTATTTGGCGGTTATAACCGCTATTTCAATTCATTAAATGTTTGGGGCCTTGTAGGGAGCATCCCATTACCGATGCGCCAAGTCGCAGGTGCTGTTTTTGATCAAGCATCCAAACTGAAGTGGCATAAGATCACATCCCACGCGCGGGTTTCTACAAGACTTTACCACCTGGCTGAGATTTCCAAAATGAGAAGTGCGGATGAACTATATTGGAGGTTCAGTTCAAACTGGGAATACCCGGGACAGGTCGTGATTGACGGGCGCGAGCCGCCCGCCTTCCACATGTCACCTGAGAATTCTCGGTTACTGCCCGAGTTCGCCCAGCGGATGATGTACCTGGATTTCAACACGTACCTGCCTGATGATATTTTGGTCAAACTGGATCGAGCCAGCATGGCGACAAGCCTGGAAGGGAGAGTCCCATTTTTAGATGATCACAGCGTGGTTGAGTTTGCCTGGCGGCTTCCGCTTCACATGAAGATTCGTTCAGGGAAAGGCAAATGGATCTTGCGGCAGGTGTTGCATCAATATATCCCCCAAAGGATGGTCGAGCGTCCAAAGATGGGTTTTGGGGTGCCGATTGATTCATGGTTGCGCGGACCACTGCGCGAATGGGCTGAAGATCTTCTGGCTGAAAACCGACTTCGCGGGGAAGGTTATCTGAATCCAGCACCCATTCGAAAAAGATGGACGGAACATCTCCAAAAGCAAAAAGACTGGCAATATCCGCTATGGTATGTGTTGATGTTTCAGGATTGGCTGGGGCATATTACAAAGGGTGATATGAATTGACATGAGAACGACTCGATTACTATTAGATCACAATATATCTTACCTGGTCCAGAAGCTCTCAACAAAACCAATGATTACCGAGTATGCCAAGTTAGCAATTGGTATACTGGTCTTTTTTTTGTTATTGATATTTCCCCCATCGTCTTTGATGAATGAAATTATTGCCAATGGGGATAGCATGGTAATGATTCTTTTCCTGTTGGTGTTTTTTATCTTATTGCTGAATAAGAATGGCAATGGATGGGAAACAATACAAGCTGTATTTGTATTTGCCTTGTTTGCAATGACTCTGATCTATAAGTGGCAAATTACTCATAGCGGGGAGATCATCGGGGGCTTGCTCCCCTGGTCAGATGCCGCTGCTTACAACTGGGAAGCTCATCGGCTGGTAAATAGAGCATTATTAAGCACATGGGGTGGTCGTCGTCCACTGTTCTCAGGATTCCTGGCTGTCCTGCTCCGTCTCACCGGAGATTTCATGATCACCTTAAGTATTCTGACTCTGTTAAACACATTAGCTGTGTTTTTTGTAGTTCGAATGGTTAAGCGACTTTATGGTTCAATAGGTGCGGCAATTTTTCTCGTTATATCCTTCGAGTTTTATACGCGATTTTCTGGCACTACGTTGAGCGAACAATTGGGATTTGCAGCAGGCAATCTGGCTCTTTTTTTTCTGCTGATTGGGGCACATACAGGGAGTCTGAGTAAAGCACTGTTTGGGTTGGGACTGCTCACACTGGCGTTGAACGCCCGTGCTGGAGCTTTTTTTATCCTCCCGATACTTAGCTTATGGCTGGCGTTTTCCTTTCGTCAACGTGCTGGCTTTTGGCGATCCGCAGGTCTTGCAATCATTGTAGTAATTTCGGTCTTTCTATTGAATCTTGTTCTCGTGAGAGTAATTGCAGATCCACAAAGCACTTCCTTTTCCAATTACTCCTATACATTATATGGACTGGCAAGTGGCAATAAAGGATGGACCTACGTTATGGAAGATCACCCTGGTGTTACTGAAAGTGAAGTGATGCCACTGGCGATTCAAAAAATCCGCTCCGAACCGACTCTGCTTTTCCAAGGTATCCTTCGTTCTTTTGGGGATTATTTCAAACCAACCTATGGGGCTTTCAACTTTATTTACAGTGGGTTGTTCGAACAACAAATAAATCTTATGCTCTGGGGATTGGTTGCATCAGGTTTAGCCTATTCCATTTTGAAACGGAAGGAAGGATTCCAGGGTTTTATACTCGCCTCATTTCTTGGAGTTATTGCGTCTGTCCCTCTATTGCCTCCCCTTGATTCCGACGAAATGCGCGTTTATGCAGCTACCATCCCTTTTTCCATATTGTGGATTACAACTGGGGTTTCTGCTTTACATAATTGGGGGAGAAAGATTGTTACAAAGGATGAGAACGATGCGGGAACTGAAACAGGATTGCATTTTCAGAAACCCGCATTGTTTTTTTCGATCCTTCTTGTTTTTTTGACAGTACCTGCACCTCTTCTGGGCAAAGCATTGGCGCCAGCACCTGGCTCCCTGGATTCATCTTCGATCCCTGTTTGCGAACCTGGAGAAGAAGCGCTCAATGGAATGAAATTCAGGGATGCCAGTATTGTCATCATTGGAGACGATGCCGCGGCCGAATCCTATATGCCTTTTATCCGCATCGGCGATTTTCAAAGCACTATTAGCAAAACTACCGCTTCGCTCTATCCATTCCTGAATAATGAACTGTTAAATCTTAAAGCTGGCGACCAACTCTCATTTGGTTTGAGAATTGATAATTCAGTGCCTTCCCAGGGTTTATGGATAATTTCAAAGTTTCCACTCATAGATGAATTCCACGAATGCGGCCTTGTCACTGACAACGAGCAACTCAAGCCTTACAACTTTTACTATTTGAAAGGATCGTCTGTACCTGCATCTGACCTCACAGTTTCACAGGAAAACACATTTGCAACCCGTTTAATCCGATTAATCCTGGGAATGGCTACTGGATTCATGTTGTTCCTGTTGGTTATGAGATCGATCAGTTTACAGTATCATGGGCTGATCGATTTTCTCTATACAGCAGGGGTCATGATCCTTATCCTGCCGGGGCTATTCGTTGATTTATATGTAAACGGACAATTATTATCTGTTCCCATCTCAGTCGAGGAGCGAATGATGTTAGAAGTGAAACATGCATATCCTGAGGATGGAAATCTGTTTATCCTGCCGCTGGGTATCAATTGGATGAGTCACAAAACCCTAGGCCAATCACCTGCGGTTGTCTATGAAAATGGAATTCCACTCAAGATGCCCAACTCTCTACACCAAGAGATCAGAGAAAAGGGCAATGGTCGTTACTCGGTATGGGAGGGACAATTGTATTTCTCATCCTCCGACAACACTGACCCACGTTTCAATAGCCGAGTTTATGAACTGGAATGGCCGCATCCCATTCAGCCCCTCTGGCAATGGATAAGTTTATCGATCAGTATGTTAGGCATCGCTTTGATATTCCTGGGCAAACGAATCTGGTTGAGCCGCATTGAACACAGAAAAATGATATCTCCAACGCCTGACTGAAATTGAGCAATCAAAAGGAAAGCCAAACTTCAATTGGGCCAGCAGACAAATAAAATCGAAAGCCTTGGAATTCTGTA
The DNA here is from genome assembly GCA_022616105.1 of Anaerolineae bacterium. Classification (GTDB taxonomy): domain Bacteria; phylum Chloroflexota; class Anaerolineae; order Anaerolineales; family Villigracilaceae; genus Defluviilinea. The sequence goes on from JAKEFL010000049.1 coordinate 24,493, forward strand.
AAATTACTGGAAGTAAATAATGCAACGCGACAACACCAGTCCATATCATATAGCAATATTTTTCCATGATCTCGGAATTGGCGGGGCGGAACGGGTGATGCTTCAACTTGGGCAGGGATTCATCGAAGCAGGGCATCCTGTGGACTTGGTACTGGCGCGCGCTGAGGGTCCGCTTCTCTCTGAAACGCCCGCAGGTACACGGGTTATTGACTTCAATACGAGAAAACCTTTTGTGATGTTTGTAAGGCTCGTAAAGTATCTTCGCGCGGAAAGACCCAGCGCGCTATTGTCTCCATTTGAAGTGACCAGTGTGATCGCGATTCTGGCTAAAAAAATATCCGGCGCGTCCACAAGGATCGTCGTGCGGGTTTCTGTGCATATTTCAAGGAACAAGCGTACAACAAAGTGGAAAAAGATCCTTGAACGACTTGTGGTTTCGAGGGTATATCCTTTGGCGGACGGAATCATCACCGTATCAAAGGGAGTAACGGAAGACCTTTCTGCTTATACAGGGATACCACTGGAGCGCATAAAAGTCATCTACAACCCTGTTATTTCGGAGCAACTCTTGCAAGTAGCAGAACATCCTGTCCATCATCGGTTTTTTGCCGAAGGTCAATATCCTGTTGTTCTAGGCGTAGGGCGATTAGCGGAACAGAAGGATTTTTCCACTTTGATCAGGGCATTCGATATTCTTCGTAAAAAGATTCCATCACGATTAATTATTCTGGGTGATGGGGAGGAAAGACCTTCTCTCGAAGAATTGATTCGCTCGTGCGGTTTACAAGACTTGGTCGATCTTCCCGGGTTTGACATCAATCCTTTTGCATTTATGAAGAAGGCATCCGTGTTTGTCTTATCCTCCAAATGGGAAGGTCTGCCAGGTGTATTAATTCAGGCGCTGGCTTGTGATTGCCCCGTAGTGAGCACAGATTGCTTAAGCGGTCCCTCTGAAATTCTAAACGGTGGAGAATACGGACGTCTCGTCCCTGTTGGAGATGTGGATGAAATGGCAGCAGCGATGGAGGCAGTCCTGATAGGCAATATCCGCAAGCCGCCCAAAAACTGGCTGGAGCAATTTACCATTGGCGCAGTTATCCCACAATATAAAGCGGTCTTCGGTATTTAAGAAAGTCTGCTCTCGGCGGCGGCTTGAGCGAACGTGTAGATTGCTGTATAAACATGATGACAAAAGATTTTCCTGATAGCGAAAAAAAACATTTTTCAATCCTGCTTATTGGCACACAGATGGCAATCGGCGGGGCGCAAAGAGGTTTGTTCGATCAGGCACGCTGGTTTAAGTCACATGGCTGTAAAGTCGTCGTCGCATTTTTTTATGATAAGGAAGGCTTTCATGAAAAATGGAAGCAGTTGGTTGATTTTCCTGTTCATAATCTTCAGGCTTATAAACGCGGCGCCGGCTTATTACGTCAGAGCACGTTGTTGTTAAGAGGTCTCTGGCGGTTATGGGGTTTGCTCATACGCGAACGGTTTGATGTTGTTGAGACTTTCACTCATGACAGCAATCTTCTCGGATTGCCTCCTGCCTGGTTTGCGCAGGTTCCTGTGCGAATCGCAACACATCGCGGAAAGATCGAAGCGTTTCCCCGGTGGCGGCAGATTCTACACAGTGTTTTGATCAATATCGGGATTGCACACACTTTGATCGCAGTCTCGGAGCAGACCCGGCAGCAAGCCATGGATGAAGGCGTCTGGGAAAATAGAATCACTGTCATTCCAAATGGAGTTAAGCCCCTTGATACTTCATTGGTAAATAGAGTTGTGGTTCGAAAAGATTTGGGGCTAAACGAAAGTGATATATTCCTCCTTTCCATTGGCAGGCTTACTTATCAGAAGGGACACGAATTCCTGGTTCAAGCCATGTCCGAGGTAGTTAACCATTTTCCAAATGCGAAGGCTGGAATTTGCGGAGATGGTCCTCTACATTCACAGTTGGAGAAACAAATACTACAGGCTGGCTTGTCGAATCATGTAAGACTTCTAGGCGCATGGGAAGATGTTTCTCCTCTGCTGGCTTCTACAGAAATTTTTATCCTTCCTTCACGCTGGGAAGGATTATCAAGAGCGTTGATGGAGGCGATGGCAGCAGGTCTGCCAGTAATTGCAGCTCAAGTAGATGGAATCAGGGATCTAATCACCGATGGCGTGAATGGCTTGCTGGTCCCTTCGGAGGATGCAGGGAGGCTGGGGAATTCCATATTACAATTAATTGAGGATGCAGAGATGAGGAAGAGATTAGCAGCAGCAGGGCAGGCGCATGTTTTACAAACCCATTCGGTGGATGACATGTGCAAGAAATATTATGATCTCATGCTGGGTCTCCTGCAAGCTAATCATCCTGTGTGAATTGCTGACAACGAAATCATCTGCTTTCTGTCCCAAAATCGAATGTTAATTACCCAACCATCACGTCTCACATTCTGGCGGCTTGTCTTTGCGCTCACTGCATTATTGCCTTTCCTCTCTGTTTGGCAGTTGCTGAATCTGGCGCCTGGATTTGGTATTGATATCCCTTCCAGTAGATCATGGATGCAGTTGCTTATTGTGCTGGGCTTAATGGGAATACCACCGCTTCTTCTTCTGACGTTGACCTGGTCCCGCTATCAGGAGCGAATCCTATCTCTTGTGGAATTCCCGGAACGCCTTCCAGAGGGGACGCGTTGGATCCGTGTTTTGTTCCTTATTGGTTCAGTCGTTGGATTCACATTTGCCATAAAGCTTCCCTTCATTATTTTCCTGGCTGGAGTCGGTTGGTTTCGCTTTCTGGTGTTCTGGTACTTTAACTTGCTTGGTATCTTCGCGCTGAAATCCATTCGCCGCGACGTACCCTGGCTCATGGCGCTAATTTCAATTGCACTTTGTCAGGCTGTCTTCCATTTGTTGCTCTTTTACTGGACGCGTGTCACTGATTATCCCTTCGCCATGGGATGGTCGGAAACCAGTCGTTTTTATCATCCTTCCCTCTTCCTCTCTGAAAGTGTTTATGGACAGAAATATGCATGGCCGGTTTTGCATCCCACCTTACATTTGCTCCTAACGCCGCCGTATCTATTCGATGCGCCGCTCTGGGTCCATAGATTCTGGCAGGTGGCAATCAGGTATATTTTGCTCGCGGCAGTTGTCCCTGCGTTGATGATGCGGCTTTCCATCCAGGGAGCTGTCACTCGCTGGCTGGTCGGGATATGGATGTTTCTCTTCCTGTTCATGGGACCTGTTTATTTCCATCTTACTATTCCGGTTATTTTGGTCTTGTTGGGGTTTTCGCATCAGAACGATAGACGAACCTGGGTTGCTGTCATTCTGGCATCCATCTGGTGCGGATGGAGTCGCGTGAATTGGTATCCCATGTCTGGGATGATCGCCGCTGTTTTATATCTGTTGGAAGTCCCGTTCAGCGGTAAAAACATTTGGCGATACCTGCTCACGCCTGCTTTATGGTTTGTGATTGGCACGCTGATCGCATTTGCATCGCAGCGCGTTTACATTACCATGTCTGGCGTGCCTGATAGCGGACTCTTTTATACAAGCTTTACATCCAATTTATTATGGTATCGGCTGCTGCCCAACGCGTCTTATTTTTTGGGTATCTTGCCTGCGGCGATTCTGGCTTCTCTTCCAATATGGCTGGCAATGTATGTCGTGATCCGTTCGCGAAAAGAACACTGGCATCCTATACGCTTGACATTTATATTTGCGGCTCTGCTCCTTCTCTTTCTGGGAGGATTGGCTGTGAGCTTGAAAATCGGCGGCGGCGCGAACTTGCATAATATGGATGCCTACATGAGCATGTTGTTGATCGTGTTTGCGTATTTGATCTTCGCGCGTTATCGCGCGGAAAATGGCGAACTGGCTCAGCCCGTTCCTTTGCCGTGGATGCTCGCGGTGGCGTTGATTATTATGCCTGCCTGGTCGTATTTGCAATTCGGGATTGACTTTAAATCGGTTGATAGGGTCAGAACTCAAAAGATCATGACATGGCTGCAGGAACATGTGGACGAAGTCAATGCGCAGGGTGGCGAGGTGCTTTTCATTACGCAGAGGCAGCTGATCTCAATGCACATGTTGAACAACGTAACACTTGTCCCAGAATATGAACGGGAGGATCTGATGGAGATGGCCATGGCAGATAACCTGCCATATCTGGCAAGGTTCAGGGATGATATTGGGAATCAGCGTTTTGCCCTGATTGTTGTGGACCCATTGAACGACGCCATTATGAGGAGGGATAGAGTTTTTCCGGAGGAAAATAATGTGTGGGTAAGGCGGGTGGTGAGAACAATTCTTTGCAATTACCGTGAGGAGGCTGTTTATCCTCTGCATGAGATCGCGCTCTATGTTCCGCAGGAGGGCGAACGCAGCTGTCCTTAAATAACCTTTGGTGCTAGTACCATATCTGGTGGTTTTGCAAAAGAGAATTGCCTATATGTGGCGGCTCGTTTGCATGAGTTTGCGCATAATAGTCAAAAAA
>JAKEFL010000321.1 GCA_022616105.1 Anaerolineae bacterium
GCCAATGGTTCCTTAGACGTGATTTCAAACTTGGTTTCAACATCATGAGCAGGTGCATAATTTTCAATTCGTTGCAGTATTTATCCAACAGACCACTAGTATTACAGCGCAAGGTTGCGAGTAAAAAGCCGCTAACGAGGTCTGATTTACCTTCGTGAAAATACCTACTTTGCGCTGTAATACTAGACGAAGGATTTAATTGAAAGTTACAGAAAACTTACAAATTGCTTACAAAAAGTCCCGTCTAGCACTATTCGCCAGGCAGGACTGAAAATTTTCTGAGACGTATCGGCGCGAATTATTGCCAGTTACCCACCTAATTCAACCGCCAGTGCATCATAATAAGTGCCCGCGCCGAAGCCATCGATCAAAATATGATCGAGCGGTTTCATATTTGGCAGTTCGCGCAGGAACGCGATCATGTTCGAGGCGGCGCTCACATTCCCAAATTCGCTCAACAGCCAGGGCATCGGCAGAACGATCCCTTCATTCTGTAAATGCTTCTCTTTGAGTTTGTTGATCTTGTAATTCGCATGATGGACGATTGCCACCGCAACTGACTTGCCAGCCATTCCCAACTCATCCAGCCGGGACTGATACGCGGCATAGACATCGCGTACCACCTGCACACCTGTGCGTACGAATAACTTGACCATGCCCATGGGTCCAGCCATCGCGATGGACGATCCATCCTCTGGCTCATGCATCAAGCCAGCGACACGAATGTTGTTTTCGAGTGGTTCAGTCACATCCACATTGTAGCTGCCATCTGTCTTTTGCCTCGAGTGCGGATAATACATTGCCACCTGCAGCACACCTTCATCATCGAATACCTCGCGTGATCTGCCTGCAAGGAATTTCATCGTCTTGCCAGGGATCACACCCACTACGCCGGCAGCGTTGCCAAACAACTGCAAAGCGTTGGCATCATGCGATGAAACAATGAAACGACTCAAGCCCTCGATTCCGCCAACCAGCACTTTCTTTCCATAAAGCGACTCTGCAATATTTTGTTCAAGCTGACTGTTCTCAGGCAGGTCAGGGTTCAACGCCAGATGCAGGCTGCTCGTGGAACCATCACAGGCTTTGTGGATGGCGACCTTCAACGCGGTTTCGGGAATCCCTGCAGCTCTTGTGATCTGATTGAGATAATCCTCTGAGACCGGCGCGCTCATGCCGATGAGCACGGCTTCCACTTCGGAGGGCTGCCAGTTGCAGGCTTGGATGGCTTCGCTGAGGAATTTGGTTCCGACCTCAACTTCGAGTTTGGTGTGTTCTTCAGTTGTAAGATTTAACGGGATGTGGTGCCGGTTGCGGAAACCCAATTCGGACAGATTCAGCTTCTCGTTCGGCTGGAGCGGGTGGCCGAGTCGCTCCTCTAAAAACAAAGGTAGGGTTTCGTTATCGTAGCTATCTCCCCATGTGCCGTAGACGCCTCCAATTCCAACAGACAGGTTGGTCACGCGCTCGATCCCAAAAGGAATCCCTTTTCCTACATCGATCATCCCCTTTTCGATATTGGGGCGATCAAAGAAGGATATTTTCGTAGTCTCGATGGTCATTTCGTACACTCCTTTTTGCTTACCATCCAAACCCCCATTTCGATTGAAAGTTTCGCGCTGATTTGGGTTGGGTAATTCGGCAGGATTATAACCCTCAATTGCGATTGGTTTATGAGAATCAAGCAGCTTTCTGGAAATGCGGACACATGATGTTGACAAGGTGTATGATGAAAATGCAATGTTTTAATTATCATGTTGCTTCATGAATGATCAGAAAGCGACTATGCAAAAAGATGGCATCTAAAAATAGCAAGAAATCGCAGAAATCCCCCAAGCCCACAAAGAAAACGCGGAAGCAATAGCCCCTGTCGAACCCACGAACAGATCGAAAGTATTAACTGTCGTGGGCATTGGCGCCTCGGCTGGCGGACTGCCGGCGCTGCGATCCTTCTTCGAGTCCCTGCCTCAAGATACAGGTATGGCAGAGCTTCTGCAAAAACACACGCAGATGCCCACCACGCAGGTGAACAAGAAGATCAAAGTGGAATCTGATCACGTGTATGTGATCCCACCCAACCGCAGCATCCTCATGGCAGACAGCCATCTGGAGACCGTTGAGTTCAATGAACCGCAGGGCAGGCGCACACCCATTGACCACTTCTTCCGCAGCCTGGCAAGCGGGCACAAAGGGTCGCTATGCTGTCGCCTATCATCGCTGGCTTGCCAAAGCACCTTTCCGGGACTGGCTCCAATGTCGCAAGACGCCTATCGAACCTGTGTTTGATTTGTTTTCTAAACTGCTCGGCACGACCCATAACCATAAACAACTTCCACTGCAATCGCTGGCCAAGATTCAGCCTTTTCTGGCTCTGGGCGTCTTGGCGCTCCAAATCACCATGATTGTCAACAATGCTTTTGCTTTGCCACTCAGACAGATTTCTAACTTGTTGACCGCCTTCTCTTGAGATCATTATGCACACCCCTCAGTTAATTTCGCCCAAATTCGCCATGATTTGCTCATGGGTCCAACCTTCAGAGGGTCGGCCCAGATAGACGCCGATGATTTTGCCGAGTACACCGGCGTAGACTCGTTCGGCATAGTCAGGTGGAAATGTCATCTGCATTATTCCTTAAGATGTAATAGACAATGTATTGTAATCAGAACATTAAGAAAAGAAAAATCCCCATTCGGGGATCTTCTTTAGCTGGGGAGCAAGGACTTGAACCTCAAATTTCACGTCCAGAGCGTGACGTGTTGCCATTACACCACTCCCCAATACCGCGCATATTTTACCATCTATTCGGCAGTATCCGGCAACATTAGGCAATCAGGGAGTGGCTAATGTTGTGGGTTTGTCCAAAGATTTAACCACTGAGTGCACAGAGAGCACGGAGAAAAGCTTTAAACAATCTCTGTGAACTCTGTGTGCTCCGTGGTGGAGGATGTCAACCTACCCTTTTAGCCACTTTGAGGCAATCACTTCTCCCTCGGAACCACTTTGATTCATCCGTTGTAATTTTTCAGTGGCAGTTGGCGTAATCAAGTCAGTTACTTGCGTGCTGCGCGGCGCGTGTTATCTTCCATATCCATCAGGATCAACAGGGCTTTCGATACGGTCTGCAAGCCAAAGAAATAAGCAATGCCTGGTAAAGGCTGTAAAAAGTATGGCGCGAAAATATTGATGGCGCTCAGAAATGTCATTCCCTTGTCGAAGAAAAGGCCGCTTGTATATTGCCCAATAAACAGCAGAACCGAGAAGACCCAATACAGGAGGTAAAGGCTCAGGATGACCCATGCAAATGTCTCCGCCCAACGCGACAGGCGCATGACCGAGTCGCGGTCAAAATACGTGCCTAAAAATGTTGACTGCTTTTCATTTGATTCGCTCATGAGTACCTCCACAGGGAATTATATAACAACTAACTTGCGTTTGTTATAATTAGACCTCTTGCGAAAGTCTCAAAATTTTGCCACAGAGACGCAGAGTCACAGAGTCTTTCTGTTTTTCTTTCTCACCGTCTTCGCGAAGCATACTCGAAGAGTGCCGTGACTCTGTAGCTACAAAGAAGCGAATTTCAAATTAAGGTATGCACTAGATGAATTCAGAGGAAACCAAGCCCACCGACTTTATCCGCGAAGCCGTCGCGGAAGATCTAAAAAATGGACGCTTCA
>JAKEFL010000322.1 GCA_022616105.1 Anaerolineae bacterium
ACAGTTGCCCATTTTTCTGTCTCAAGCGAGACGCCATCTGTCCCCGCAAAACGAGTGGAAATAAAACCGATATGATGTGAATGAGATGTCATAGTTTCATCCATGAAATTTGATATGGGTTGAGCGTGATGTTCAAACTTTCCAAAGGCTGTCCGGTGAGAAGGTCCGTTCCCGATTCATAATTTGTGGAGAAACGGATTTCCTTGCCGCTGACATTATGCAAACATAATACACGTGACCTTTCATCCGGCGAAATGCGTTCCAATACAAAGACCGAAGGATGCAAATCCAATATTTTTTGTTTACCATGCAGATGAAATGCAGATGAACGGCTGCGAGCAGAAAGCAGCTCACGATAATGAGCAAAGACCCGTCCACGCAGCGATTGCAGATCCGCGAGTTCACGTTGCAGGGATTGAAGATCACATTTCTCCCGGTTGATCGTGCGATTGCGACCAGTTTGTCGAACTCCTTCCAACCATCCGCGCGAGCCAAGCAAACTATGGAAATAAATACCCGGTACGCCCACAAGTGAAAGCATAATGGCTTGTGCCGCCATGAAGCGATCTATTTGCAAATCCAGAGATTCATCCCCGTGTGGATTGGATAGCGCATCAAAATAATTGATGTTCATCTCATATGGACTTTGTGTGCCATCCGGGTTGTGTTTGTAAGAGACCAAGCCACCATGTGCGAGCGTTTTATTTACAAGTGAGTCAATATCAGCGTTGGACAAAATTCCTCGAGCGGGATTCAGCCCAATCCCGTCGTGTGAGGCGAGGAAGTTGAAGAAGGTCGTTTTGTCGGAGGGAAGCGTCAGCGTCTTTGCCCAATCAGATAGGATACGCGCGTCGCCTGTGTGAAAGGCATGCAAAGTCAGCGGAGGCAGGGCAAAATTGTAAACCAATTGCGCTTCGTTGGTTCCATCGCCAAAATAGGAGATGTTATCTAAATGCGGCACGTTGGTCTCGGTGATCAACTGTACATGATGGGCAACTTCATTCAACGCGGCGCGCAGAAATTGGATCACGCGATGAGTTTGCGGCAAATGGATACACGACGTCCCGATCTGTTTCCATAGATAAGCAATCGCGTCGAGACGGATAAACGTTGCGCCGCGCTCCACATACATGAGGAGGATATCCAGTATCTCCAGCAGGACTTCGGGATTTTGAACGTTCAGGTCAATTTGATCCTCGCTGAATGTCGTCCAAACGCGCTTCTCACCTGAAGGCGTGGAAAACGAGGTAAGCAATGGCAACGCACGCGGACGAACCACCTGTGAAAGATCTGGTGAACCCTCTACTACAACAAAATACTTGCGGTAATGCGGGTCATCGTTCAAAAATTCCTTGAACCAGTCACTTTGTGATGAGATGTGATTGATCACTCCGTCGAACATCAAACGGAAATGGCTCTGCATGGCAGATATATCCTCCCAATCTCCCAATAGAGGATCAACGCGGCGATAATCCACCACCGAGAAGCCGTCATCCGAGGTCCATGGGTAGAATGGCAGGATGTGAATCCCATTCACCACCTTAGCCAGGTTTTGTTTACAGAATTCACTTAAGGTTTGCAATGGTTTTTGACCAGGCGTTTGCACTTGATCGCCATAAGTAATCAGGATCGAATCCTGTTCAGTCAAACTGTCCTCGCGGATATGGATTCGCTCGCGATAACTCGCTATGATTTTTTGTGCGCGATCAAGATATTGCGGCGCTTTCTCCGCTCCATAAAGGAAGGTAAGATGGGATAGAAGATTAGCCATAGTAAATTTGAATTTGATTATTCCTCTAACTCTCGTAACGGAATAATTCTCTTATTTATTACATTCTCCCCATCCGTTTACCAACGGCATTCGTTACAATTTTTTACCACAAGTTTTGCTGATTTAGATTAATTCATCATGTTAACATATACGAACATAATGACCCATCAGTACGTAGACTTGCGGTATTCATTCAACCATAACAGATTATCTTTCAAAGCGAAAACTGGACTTTATCCAAATATGGAAAATCCTGCGGCAAGACGCGTATTCGTGCAAGTGGAGAAACGGGTTGCGTGCTCCCCCATTCTTCGATCTCTCCATTGAACCAATCCAGTATCGGATAGGGACGTTTATCCGGGAAATCTTCGGCGCGTGCAATGTAAATCATGCCTTCAGTAAAAGGATGAATTTCTCTGTTTATCTTCGGCAATTGAAAATGGTAATACTTGATACGCCTGTCGCCGCGCCCAACACGTACACATCCGTTGTTCGTCAGGTTGAATTTATCCTTATCCAGGATTGCAAACCACATTGCCCAGATCGCATCTGGCGAGGCAAATATCTGCTGGCGGTTTCCAAATTCATTATCATCCCCACTTTTGCGAATAGGCTGAAGAACTTCCAGGTCGTGCAGAGGCGAACCATGTAATACAAATCCACGCCAATCGCAAATGTAGTTCAGGAATTCAAATTTGGGAAATGGGAGCTCATAATTCATGGGATCATGCGGGTTGCCAGCAAGTGCCTCTTCCAATAAATCATCAAATACCTGTTTTCGTGCTTCATTCAGGCGCATCACCTTGCGACGTATCAACGGGTATTTCACACTCGCGGTATAGATTAAGTGAAAAATTGGCTTGGCAAGCGCATCGGGCAGAGGCATGGCTACCCAGTGAAGTATTGCAACGCGATCCTGAGTCTCTCTTCCACATCCTTCGACGCGTCCTTGGGAATGGATTGAATTGCAGACTGTGCCTCTACAACAGAGTAACCCAGCGCGGTAAGCGCAGCCAGGACTTCGCTGTCGACATCAGACATCAAGGCGACACCTGCAAGTGCATCCGTAGGCTTGAGCTTGTCTTTCAGATGGATAGCCATTTTTTGAGCAGTCTTCTTTCCTACACCAGGGACACGGCCCAGAATTTCGCTTTCATCAGCAAATATCGCACGTTGAATGGCATCCACAGTGAAGGTGGATAATACAGAGAGTGCCACCTTTGGACCGACTCCATCCACACCGAGGAGGATTGTGTAGAGTTCGCGGTCTGCCTGGGATTCAAAGCCATAGAGAGTCAACGCGTCTTCGCGGACGACCAGATGGGTGAACAAAAACGCGGCTTCCCCCACTTTGGCGCGCGCCCGAATTGGTGCAGGGACAAAGACACGCAGTCCTACACCGCCTACTTCAATGATGAGGGCGGTTTCTTCGATTTGAGAGATTTCTCCACGGATGGTTGCAATCATGGGATTATTTTAACCCTTTTAAACACGAAGGGCACAAAGTACACAAAGTTTTTTTAAATCCTTCGTGCCCGTCGTGTCCTTTGTGTTTAGTCGTATCGCTTCGTGTTCAAATGTGTGATCGCGATTGCCAGCGCATCTGCCGCGTCATCGGGCTTGGGAATGGAATCAAGCTGGAGCAAAGCGCGCACCATTTCTTGTACCTGTCTTTTTTCAGCAGAGCCATATCCTGCAACCGCGTTTTTCACTTCTTTGGGGGTATATTCGAAGACTTCGATCCCTGCCTGTTCGATTGCGAGCATCACCACGCCGCGTGCTTGTCCGACGGCGAGGGCGGTTGTCACGTTGCGGGCAAAGAACAATTTTTCGACGGCTGCCAGTTGAGGTTTGTATTCATCAAGCAGGTCACGCAGCTGGTCGTACAGCATTACCAGCCGGGCGGAGGCAGAGGCTTCCTTGGGGGTTAGGATCACACCATATTTAACGGCGACCATGCTTCCATCAGGCTCGATGCGGACGAGTCCGTATCCAGTAGTTGCAGTGCCGGGGTCAATGCCAAGAGCGAGGGTCATTTAAATAATTTGCCACAGAGACACGGAGACTCAGAGAGAATTTTTTTTCTCCGCGTCTCTGCGACTCTGTGGCTAATCCTTACGCTGCCTCAAGAGCCGCTAACGCTTCATCTGATACTTTGAGGTTGGAGTAGACGTTCTGCACATCATCGAGGTCTTCAATGGATTCAAGCGCCTTGAGCACTTGCACGGAATCTTCTGGGCTGAGTTCCATTTCCTGTTTGGGACTCATTCGCAGGCCTGCCTCTTCAGGCTGGACGTTGGCTTTGTGCAAAGCATCTGCGATGATCTTGAATGATTCGACGGGTGCGATGATTTCAATGTGCCCTTCGTCTTCAATGACATCATTCGCGCCTGCTTCGATGCCGAGTTCAAAGGCTTTGTCAAAATTCATCGCGCTGGAGGGAAAGGAAAAATAGGAGATGCGATCAAATTGCCAGCCAACTGCGCCGAGTTCAGCCATGTTGCCGCCAGCCTTGCTAAACGCGTGACGCAGATCGGATATGGTGCGATTGCGATTATCGGTGACTGCTTCGACCATCACTGCCACGCCATGCGGAGCATAGCCTTCGTACATGATCTGTTCAAATGCCGCGGCATCTTTATCTTCACCTGTGCCGCGCTTGATGGCACGCTCGATATTATCCTTGGGCATGTTCTCAGCTCGGGCTTTGTCCACTGCCAGGCGCAAACGGAAGTTGGAATCAGGATCGCCTCCTCCCTCACGCGCGGCAAGCACAAGTTCGCGGGTAAGGCGTGTAAAAATCGCGCCGCGCTTGGCATCTGCCGCGCCCTTTTTGCGTTTGATAGTTGACCATTTTGAATGACCTGACATGGGGAACTCCTTGCAAAAACACGTTCGTAGGGAAATTACACTTGTATACTGGGATTATACCATTCGGAAAAATATACATGACTCACCTTGTGAAACGCTTGTTTGGTGACTGCATCAATGTAAGTAACTAAAGCAATCATGATACGTCAGGGTGTAGGTGATTAAGAATAGGTCAATACGACCAATCTCTTCCATCCAGCCAGGCGGAAATTCCGCGACACAAAACAACTGGAAGAATAAATTCTGTTTAAAGAGCACAATTATGCAAACAACCATCTCTACACTGCATCGAATTTTGGAGACAAATGATTGAACAATTCCTTACTAAAACAACTATTAAGCCAATTGTTACAACACTTGGAGCTCAATATGCTGTCCAGCGATGATGACAACAAATTTTCGATATTAAGGAGAAATCTATGAGAAACCAATCAAGTTCAAAAAAGAAAACACATAATGATCATTTTAAGTTCAGGGAAAGGCTTTCCGCCATCTTAGGGGTGGTTCTTCTGCTCGTAATCGGATTGGGACTTTTATTTGTTCCTCAAAAAGTATACGGCAAACAGCAGGAACCTATTGGTAATGATTTGCTTTACCTCCAATCTGATGCTCCCGGCCGCTCAAAAATAAAACACAAGTCACAACCATTAAGCGGTGAAGATTCTACAATAGCAGAACCTTTTGTTCCAGCCGGGTGCACTGCGCTCGGAATGTACGCCTCTCCGCACGGACCATGGGTCGCGATTGATATTACCTGCGAGGCAAGCGGGTTCGTACAAGTAATAAATGCTTCATCCGGTAAGCCTGTTGATTTGGATGCAAATCTAATTCAGGATAGCACGTTCGTGAATTGGGCGCCGACCGGGAACGAAATCATTTTGAGAGTCGGAAGTCTGCCAAATTCCCGAATCTACCTGCTTCAAGTCAATAGCGGAAAGTATAATCAATTACCAGTTCCAGGCAATGTGTATGATATTGCCTTGTCAACGAATGGCAGACGCATGATATATTCTCTCACGCAGGGATTGGGGTATGGTAGTGAGACTTGGATCGCAGATACTGACGGCGGGAATGCCCAGCGCGTGTTGGCAGAGCCAAACCACATCATTGCCTTTGCCCATTGGTCGCCATCTGGAAAAGAGATTGCATTTATCCGCATGCCCGATTCAAATATTCCTTTTACGATTGGCGAACTCTGGATCATGGATGAGGATGGGCAGAAGCCTGTCTTGTTGGGCAGTGCTGACGCTGGACACGGTTACAGGCCAGTCTGGTCACCAGATGGTCAGCAGGTTGCCTTTGTCGTAAGAGAACAAAATGGCGAAGAGAACGATTCAATAGATCATGAAGCCAATTATGTCGCAGAGAAGTTGGTGAGCAATATCTATCTTGCCAATGTAAACGACAAGAGTATATTCTCTGTAACGAAATTTGATGGTGCGCTAACCGAGACTCCATTTTGGTCACCGGATGGGGAATATCTTGCTTTCAGCACAACTGCAGGCGGCAGTGGAATGGATATATGGGTTCTTGACAAGCGCAACGACAAATTGAGTCAAATAACTCATGGTCTGAATGCTCGTCAGCCCACTTGGCTGTCTATCCCGTAGGAGAGAGAATGCGAGTAACAAAATCGGTGTTTACAACAATAACATTGTCGTTATTAGGTCTATTTCCTGTGTTATTGGCTTGCCAGCGTGCTGAACCAGCTTTACCGAATGCAACGCAAACTCCGCTGACTGCTGCTCTCAGTACGCCCACCTCAATAGCGTCCACATTAACGCCTACGACTATCATCACTACCATGACTGCTACTTCAATTCCATCAGCCATTCCTTTTTCTACTCCTGCAACGCCGTACCCTGAAGAATGGCTGGCATTTGTTGATCAAAAACCCTCGGGGTATTTTCCAGATACCTTTATTTCGTTTATTCGTCAGGATGGAAACGGCCTACTTCAGCCTAAGATGTTTGAAGAGTTCTATCACCTGGTTGAACATTCGTTAGTTTGGTCGCCAAATGGAAAATACTTGTTATTTGATTGGAGCGATTTTGGTCAAACGATGACCAGGATACCAGTTATTCATGTGGCAGATCCTCTAAGAAGAAAAGTAACTCTGGTAGCGGCGAACAATGCCTGGGTCCTTCCATCCTGGTCTCCTGACAGTGAATGGTTTGCGGCTTCTCTGCTAACCACTGTAACGACCCAGGACGGAAAAGAGCAGGACACCTACAACCTCTTTCGAGTGAATTCAAATACATTCCAAAAAGACAGGATCACTACCAGCACGTCTAGCGATCTGTATCCAAGCTGGTCACCCGATGGTCAATGGATTGCGTTTTTGCGCTTTACGCCCGAGTCTATGACGCCAAAACCGGGCTACGGGACAAAATGTAACTGGATTCCAGATTATATCCCCGGTTGCAACTATGCCGATCTTTATATAGCTCGTAGAGATGGGAGTGATCCCATGCTCTTGCTTAAATCGGTTTATATTCACATGGATAGGTATGAGTATGAAAGAGATCGCGTTTACAACAATCCCGCTTGGTCACCGGACGGCAAGTGGCTGGCAGTGCTGACCGGTACGGAGCAACCGGATATTACCTTGATAAATATCGAGACCGGAGAAACGCGTGTGTTAGCGCCAGACCCTGCGCTAGATATTTATCCGTCATGGTCACCAGATGGCAGCAAGTTGGCATTTGTCAGCGACCGAGAGGGGAATGAGGAGATCTACCTCATATCCCAAGACGGAACCGACCTAGTTAATTTGACCAACAATGCTGGAATTGATTTCAACCCGGTTTGGTCGCCCAGCGGGCACTACATCGCCTTTCTTTCCACTCAGGATGGGTTATCTGCTCTTTATGTGATGAATACTGATGGGAGTAATCAAACGAAAATTCATAATGGCTTAGTCTACACGCGACCAGCTTGGTTTCCCTTGATCGGTGTGGATTTGAAAAAATATTTCGGCTTTGGAAATAATACATTGAATCAAGTGACTCACGGTGCGAATGCTCGTTATTCAACATGGTTGTCTGTTCCATAGGTGAAGGAATGAGATTTAAGAAACCAGCCTCGAAACTCATCTTGTTGTTGGGTTTGCTTCCCATAATATTGGCTTGTCAGCCTTCGGAACCATCCACGCCGGCAACGGTAATAGATGACACATCGGCCGCTACGCTTACTACATCTTCATCGCTAGTACCAATACCAACGACCACGGTGACTGTGACTCCAATCGCCACTCTAGTACCCTCCACTACACCATTCCCTACCTCAGCAACACCTTTCCCTGAAGAGTGGCTGGCGTTCCTAAAGCAGAGTTCCGAATATTGGGATAACCAAACACTATTCTTTGCCCGTAGTGACGGAAACGTTGTAACCCAGCCAGAGTTCTTCGAATCCTATCAACGCCTCCCCGGTTTATTTTTCACTTGGTCACCTAATGGCCGGTTCATCCAATTTGATGGAGGAGAACAGGATCCGCGACTTTATATGTTCGATTCCGTGGAAGGCACTATTTCAGGCATAAGCCCAAGTCCTGTAGTTTCTTTAGCCTATTTGGGCAGATCATCTTGGTCACCTGACAGTCACCATTTTGTCACTGCACTCCCGGTAGAATTATTGCTTCAAGGAGAAGATGCGAAGGGGTTCAATCTTTTTATATACACAGTCAACACCCAAGAGTATGCAAGACTGACAACGAATCCGTACAGTGATAGTTATCCCACCTGGTCTCCTGATGGGCAGTGGATTGCCTTCTTTCGATATACGGAGGACGAGCGGGGTTGCGGTCCATTTTTTCCAAGCCGCGTTCCTGGTTGCAATCAGACCGAATTGTATATTATCCGCCCCGATGGCACTGATCAGATGCGGTTGCTGGAATCTGCTTATCTAGTTCATGACGATACAGGAATATTCGACCTACCTCATAACACTTCCTCCTGGTCACGAGATAGTCAGTGGCTGGCGGTTTTGACTGGTGATGAGCAACCTGACATTACCTTGGTCAACATCGAAAGTGGCGAAACGCACGTACTGGCAGCTAATCCAGCGCTTGACATCAATCCGACTTGGTCCCCCGACGGGAGTAGGCTGGCATTTGTAAGTGACCGTGAAGGGAATAGAGAAATCTACCTAATCTCACCAGATGGAACCGGCATGGTCAACCTGACTAACGACCCGGCGTTTGATTACAGTCCGGTCTGGTCGCCCAGCGGACGTTACATCGCCTTTCTGTCAAACAGAGAAGGGACTCTAGCTCTTTATGTAATGAATGCAGATGGCAGTAACCCAACGAAAATAGGTGATGGCTCGGTGATTTCCCGGCCTGCCTGGTTTCCTTTGACTGGTATTGATTTACAAGAATTCTTTGGTTCTGGAAATAAATAATATTCTATATCAAGGAGAATTGAGCATGTTGAACTACTTCCGACAATTCCGCAAATACTCTATGTTGGTCTTCCTGTTTGTTTTTACAATTCCACTATTCTTAAGCGGGGCTAGGGTCGAAACTGTATCCGCATCCAGTGTACAGCAAGAACCGTATGTTCATCCCTTCCTTTATCCACCTTATCCTGGAACTGTGGAAGAAATCTCTATATTCGACCACCAAACTCCTGTAAATGCTCGAGAGCTCAGCGACGGCGTAATTATTGCTTTTACAGGGAATGAGGCTAGTGGCGATCCCATTACTGATGAGGGTGTTTATTGGAACAATGATTTAGGATTCGCTTTATCATACGACCAACATGAGGGAATTGACTACGATGTAAACTATGCACCAGTATTTGCAGCGGCGGATAGCGATCAGGTTATTGCTGCTGGCTGGAGTAATCCGCTGAATCATAATAGTGGTTTAGGACTGAATGTAGGGCTATTGCACGCGAATGGTTATAGAACCTACTATGGTCACCTCAGTGCAATTGCGGTGACCACTTGTCCTATATTTCAATGTGCCACCATAATACACGGTGATGTGATTGGTATCAGCGGAGATACAGGGAATTCAGGAGGTCCTCATTTACATTTTGAAATTCGAAATCCGATACCGGACCCGGTAAATGGCGAATATAGGACACGGATTGATCCATACGGGTGGACAGGCGCGGGCGCTGACCCGTGGGAAGATGCCTGGCGAGCGAACCCTAATCAATCATTATGGGTAGACCATCCTGAGATCAGTGGTTCAGACTCTCTTCTATATGCAACTAATGAAGGTGATCCACTGACGTTTCCTCTTTTCCCTGGCTCTAGCAATAGCGTTCTTGTCGATGACTATGGAAGACTGCTTGCTGAAAATGGTCAGGTGCCACTTGGCAGCTCTCCAAACTTCACAGCGGGAAACTGTTGGACTGTGCCAAACGAAGATCCCTTAATAACTAATATAGATCCCTTATATATTGCTGAGGATCAATACAAATTGCTTGCCCTTACTACTGCGACAGAATGTATAGCGGAATGGTCCTTGCCAGCCGATCGACAGACTGGCAATTACGCCATATATGTACACATACCTGGGTCATACAATTCCCTAGTCAATAGCGTAGTATACCGTGTATATGCGGGAGGAGAAGAGGTGGCTAAGGTGCTTGTTAATCAAAAAGAAATTGAATCTTACCTCGAATCAGCCGCTAGTAGTGAGGATTTAACAGTTAATTCTGCTTGGATTTATGTTGGCAAGTACTACTTTATTCAAGGTGAAGATAACAGTATTCATGTGAGCAATGTTCCAGAAGAGCCAATACAACCAGGCACTGTTGTTCTCGCCGATGCCGTAAAATTTGTCCCGACAACTACAGGAAATACACCCACACCTACTCCGACTCCAACAACGCCGCCGAATACACAAACCATTCGTGTTTCCATCAATAAGGGAAGCGACGATGCGGGCACGAATCCAACTCCGTGTGTCTCGAACGCAACAGACAATGAAATCTATCTTGGAGCCTGTTTCAATGGGAACGACATCACCAGCGGCTTTCGGTTTGAAAATGTTCAAATCCCACAGGCGCAAATATTGAAAGCGCGTATGTTCACTTTACTGCTGATGGAACATATACTGTCCCTGTCAAGGTTAGGATATATGCGGAAGCTAGTGGTAACCCACTGACGTATAGCGCATCAAATCCGCCTGCAAACCGTTCCACGACCTCCGAGTCCAACTCCGTTTTATGGGATATAAGGGACACATGGGTGCTTGGGGAATCGCGGTCCACACCCGATATTTCATCTGTTATTCGGGAGATAGTTTCCCAGGGATATTTGAATTCAGGTCAACCTATTTCCATTATTGTCAAAAATGCTGGCTCTTCAAACGTGCGCCGCGTGATTGCCTATGAACGGGCAGATTTCGATCCGCAATTGGAGCCTGCCGAATTGGAAATCACTTATTCTCTTGATGGCACGTCGCCTCCCACAAGTACACCTGTGACATCCACACCTACGCCTGTGCCGACCAATACACCGACGCCTATTCCTCCGACACCCAATCCTCTTCCCGAATGTTCGACTTGCGCATTGATTCGGCTGCTACAAATACTAGGAGGAGGTTGTGTGGAGCCAACTGTTTCGGCAAGCAGATTTGCTATCCAGTCCAATGCTGAAAGCATTTCTGGGCAAACCCCTGAGTTCGATATTAATGTTTTCTACAGCGTCCGCGATGAATTGTTAAATCAGAATCCGCAGGGACAACATTATATTGATCTCTATAATATGTATACTCCTGAAATTGCAGAGACGATTGCTGCACACCCTCAATTGATTGATGAAGCGGTTGATGTTTTACAGCGCTGGGAACCCCATTTACGCGCTCTGATCGATGGAAATGGTGACAGTGTAGTCATTACAAGTGAAGATGTTCAATCTGTGCAGTCTTTCCTTGATCAGCTTAAGTCCTTTGGTAGCCCTGAACTACAAGCGGTTATTGAAAACGAGCAATTGAGCAGGCCGCTTGAACAAATGATTGACATGACAATGAATGAAGCCTGGGCATATTTGAACGGCTATCAATTTGAATGGCTGAAACCTGTTTCCAACTCAAATCCATACGAGACCAAAGCTGGTCCTGACATTCCCATCCAGTTCGGGCTCACAGATACTCAGGGCAACTTCGTTTCAGACGAAAGTGTGAGAATTGAACTTGTGGATTCAAACGGAAACGTGGTGCTTGGCCTCGTTACCCTGAGCAGTAATCCTGCCAATGGGATCGTCATCCAGAACCAGAAATATCATTACAATCTGGAAACGAAAGGTCTGAAAGAAGGCTTGTATACATTGAAGGTGTACTACAATTCCGTCAACCCAAATGAACCGTACGTCTGGGGGATCAAAATAAACGCAAAAAAGAAGTAAGGCTTTCCAAAGATAAAGCAGGTCGGACTATGAGCCCGACCTGCTTTCTTATTCCAATTAAAACAACGCTCGTTTTGAACGGTTGTTGTTTAAGAGGTCACATCGCCTTCGCCCTCTCCGCCATTTGCATTCGCAAATTGTTTGTATCATTATCAATCGTAAACAGCGCGCCGAGGTAGAAGAAGAAACAAAGTATCCATGCAGTAACGCAGATCAGAAGGATGGATGTCTTGAGGTTGGTCGCGTCCGCGATGACGCCTGCCAGAAATGGAGCGGAAGCTGCACCCGTGTTCTCGATGAAATATTCAACTGCCTGCGCGGTTGAACGCACTTCTGGAACAGTCACGTCATATACGGTGGCGATGACGTTCGCTGAAGAAAGCGGGATGAAAATGGCGGTGATGACCATCAGCGTAAAAAACTGGTTGCGCGCTTCGATGGGTGTATTGATCGCAAGATAGAGAAAGATCGCGCCAAGCAAAACGCCTGTACTTGAGATGAGGATGCGTCCTTTGTTTGTTCGTTTGAAGAGGAAATCACCCAACGCGCCGCCGATGAAGTAACCCACAGCCAGCACAAGGATCACAGGAGCCATCGTAAAGAGAATACTGCTCTGGTCATAGCCGCGCTCCTCTTCAAGATACGTAAAGAACCAATAGACAATGACATTCCATGGGAAGACCCCGGCAAAACCCTGTAGAAAAATGAACCACATTGTTCTCTTCCTGAATATTTCCCTTGCCTCCGCCCATGAGAAATGGAATGTCTCCATTTCAGCCATATTTTCGAACTCAGGCTCGGCTTTGCCGCGCGGCATTTCCCTGACCCCGAAGAAGATCATCACTGCAAGCACGATGCCAAGCAAACCCGTTGAAATATATAAAGTCCGCCAGTCCCATCCAATCATCGGGGCGATCATTAATGCCAGCACTGTCCCCAACAAATAACCGATGGGCTGGCTCAACTGCAATAAACCATAGACTTTGCCGCGCAAATTGGGACCGAAGTAATCGGCAATGAGTGTGAAGATGCCCGGATAGGATGAATCGTCAATACCTGTGGATGCACGCGTCGCAACAAACTGGGGAAACGTCCTTGCAACAGAACTCAGCCAGGTTGTGGCACCCCAAATAAACGACGCGAGCGCGAGCAATTTTGAACGAGCGTAATGGTCATAGAGATAGCCCCACAGCGGATAAAAGATCGTCCCGACAATGAGCGAGCCGGTCAATACCGCGCCCATCTGTGTTTTAGTGATCTGGAACGAATCACGGATCTGGCTTTCAAGCGGACCGATCAGCAACTTGTCTGTTTGATGCAGGAGCATGAAGAAGAAGAACACACCGACAACAAACCAGCGATAACGCGAATGCTCTGTTGACATGCTTACCTCCGCTATGAAGAATTTTGAATAGTTTATTACAGAACAACAACTGGGTCAATCAAATAAACTGGTTCACTAAAAAGTTGTATATGAAATCGCTCCCTGTGCCGTCCTCGGCGCAGGCGTTACCTGAAATACGCCGCCGCCTTGAAAAGCCGAAGGTGGACAGCGGCTTGAGCTTTTTTGAAAGATGACTGGGTCAATCAAATGAACAGCCTCCCGGTTGGGAGGCTGTCAATTTCGGAAGGTCAGAGAAATTCAGTAAATCACGATTTCAATGTCACTCTGAGCGAGCGCTCGTTGCGAGCGAAGAGTCTCGGCTGAAATTACAAGAGATTCTTCGTCGCCAGAAGA
>JAKEFL010000323.1 GCA_022616105.1 Anaerolineae bacterium
CGAAGAAGTTTCAACCGACTCCCTACTCGCTCCAGCAGAGACTGGGGCGAAAACAGCTTGATGCGGGCGGCGGCAAGCTCGATCGCAAGAGGCAAGCCGTCCAAACGGAAACAGATCTCGGCGACAGCTGGCGCGTTCTCGTTCGTCACTTCAAAGTCTGGCTTCACTGCCAAGACTCGCTCGATGAATAACCGGACCGCCTCAGATTGAGTCAACTGTTCGACAGACTGTTGTTTGAGGTCGGCGCGGGGCAGCCCGAGCGGGGGCACTGGATGGATATGTTCGCCACGCAGGTGCAGCGCTTCTCGGCTGGTTACCAGCAGTTTCAAGTGAGGACAATCTTGGAGCAGTTCCCCCATCATGGGCGCCGCAGAGGTGACTTGTTCAAAGTTATCGAGGAGCAACAACATCGTCCGAGCCCGCAACTGTGCTTTAATCTCATCGAGCAACGACCGATCACTTGTTTCCCTTAAGCCGACTGTTCGGGTAATGGCGGCGAGGACGGCTTCAGGCTCACGGATGGGAGCCAGGCAACAAAGTAAACCCCATCCGTGAAGCGATCGGTCAGTTCCGAGGCAGTTTGAAGCGCCAAACGAGTCTTTCCTGTACCACCGGGACCAGTCAGGGTAACCAGGCGTACATCCTGTGGATCCCGCATCAGGAGGTCTTTCACAGCCGTCACCTCCGCCTGGCGGCCGATGAACAGAGTTGGTTGAGTGGGAAGATTGTGCCTTGGTTTCTTTGCCTGCAGTGTGCCGGGTGAGTCTGCATTGGATTGATTTTCATCGTACAGTAGTTCAACTTCTGTTGCTTGTGGCAGTTTGAAAGTCCCGGCGTAACGTTTGAGATTGGCGGCGGCATAAATTAATCCAGCCAGGCGTTGTTCATCTGACATCCCCGTTTTATGGCAATACGTTAATCCGGCGGCGACGCCCGCAAGCCAGTATTGCCCCCACAGATCATCCTGCAAACTCGGATGATTCTCTTCGACCCATTCGGAAAATGCGCCTCGTGCTGACCCGATCACTGCACTCACGCCTGCCATTTCGATCGGCACCTTATGTGGATCGGGAATATCCGCCACGGCAATCAGTGTAAGGAAGTCCACGCATTTTGCAAAGGAGATTTGCGACATGGCATGCAACAGATAGGACATTTCGAGATAGCGATGATCGTATAATAGCGGCATGTTCTCTTTGAACAGCGCGAAGTCGATTAGATAGTAGCCTTCAAGCGATTCTTTATTATCTGCAAATTTAACCAGGATGTTATTGGTGTTCAAATCGCCGTGGATAAAGCCGGTCGCCACATCAATAAGACGCGCTTTACCCCAGGATTCAGGCTTGCGCGCATGAAGTAATGGATTTGGAAAAATGTGCCCGTTGATGAGCAAGCCCGCGACATCCGGATTCACCCCGCGCGTATCTTGTAGAAAACGTTCTGTGTTGCCCCCGGCATCCAGGCGAAAGCCGAGCCAGTGATGCAATACCTTTTGAGGGTGGACAGCTTGTTCAAAAGCCGCATTCCCATTCCACTCATCCAGCAGAACCGTGTTTGTTTGGGTAAAGAGAGTCTTGATCTGACTTTGCCGTTCGTATTTCGATAAGGGCAGATACTTGAGCAGGGATTGACCGGCGATCCGATAAAAAATCGCGATGACGCCTTCCTGCTCGACGCGGTCAAAAACCAATTCGGCAATATGCGCGCGGGCAAACTCAGGCGTGGACTTGTCCATCACGGCATTGTGCCGGGTGACCTCGTCCGATTTCGCGGCTTTGCCCTTGCGATCCAGTTTGAGGATGCAATGCTCGACGCGTTTGGTTTCATTGTTCGAAACGCTGACAAGATATACGACCGCGCCCGACCAGCCTCCGATCAATAACTGAAGCGGAGTGACGGTGACGTTATGTGTGTTCTGTGCCAAACGAATGACATGCTGGTATTCTTCTGGCAGGGATTGAAAGTCAGTGGTCGGTTCGGGCATGGCGCCAACCTTTTCACTCAAAGATTGTAATAGTCATGATGAGGGCAAGATGAACGTAAAAAGAAGGAAGGTGGGATAAATTTTCTCGGCTGAATCATTCAATACTTCTCCTGCATAAGTTTCATTAATTGGATAGTATACCGACACTTTGATTCAAAGTATATATGAAAAATTTCCACACTGTGGCTGGTCAAGCATGAATTACAGGGTGTGGCTGCGAGAGAGTGCAGTCCGTACTCTAGCAGTTAACGGATATTTCGCCTGCGGATTGACCCAAATGACTACGGGTTCGCCGGCTTGTAGGGGTGTTCCGCCGCGCACGAGTAGTGCACTCAACCGCTGATAGTGCTGGAAGAAGTCGGCGCGGTCGCGAAACCCGTGCTTGTGCACCACATTTGAATCATTGCCTTCCGCGCGTTGCTGGATACGGAGCATTGAGGCGAGGATGTCACTGTGAGTCAGGTGCGGAGTTTCAACACCGACGATCAGAAGATTGCTGCGCTGCGGCAGCAGTTGTCCTAATTTGCTGCACAGCATGTCAGTGAAACGATCACCTGGCAGCGTGGTATTTGGTGTTCTCGGTCCGGGTGACCGCAGCCGGGTGACCTCGACCATAAAGACGAGGCTGGTGGTAAAGGTGACTGCGAAATCAGGACTGCGCCCAAGTTCAGGATGCTGCGATTCATATTCCAGACTCAGGGATTGCTCTCGCAGGAGCAGGTAAGCCGTTTCCAGTTCAAGCTGGAGATCACGCAGGTTTTCTTTTCCCTGCGCGACGCGAAGTTTCTTGCGAATTTTGGTGTGATGGGTATTGACGAAAGCAGTGAACCGACGCGAGGAGGCTAACCATGTCCCCATTGGTGCAGCGAGGAGGTGGGACTGCCCATCGAAGAGGTAGGTGAGTAATTCATCGATTACGGAGTGCCGCATAATTATTTAAACTTGAACTTTGAATTTTAGTCTGCAAATCATTTCAAAAATTTAGTAATTTATGAGACAAGCGGTAACATCGTTATGTTCGCGAGAGAATATGATGCGAAAGTGTACCACTATGAGGGAGTCCATTTATGCAAGCGTAAAGTATAGATGATGAGTAGGAAATTATTTATCTGACATACTTCACTTCCTGTCAATTTGGATTTACAATGGGATTTAACTCGCGACCACTTGATAAACGGGATATTTGAATGAGTTTGAGCGGTTAGGGCGGTCGTGAGTGATGATGTTACACAAGCCATACTAGAAAAAAGTTTTTCATCATAGGTCTCATGCAATGTGTTTTCCCTGGTCGCTTTACTAAAGCAGATGAGAAATCACCGTACCCCTTTTAAATTATCAGGGTTAAGCATGTTACCAATTGAGCGGGGCGAATCCCGCCATAAGTCCATGGCTCAGGGGCCTTTATGACTCACGAAACGAATTTACAGTATATGACGTTGGAAGATCTTGCCCAACGATGCGCGCAAGAGACGAAACTATTTTTTAATTATGTAAGTCATGAGACTAAATATTGTTTCGAGTTGTTTAGAAGGGCGATCTCGGAACGCGATGATCCTGCCTGGAAAGCTATTATGGATCAATATCGACCCTCAGTAGCCAGATGGGTGAACCGCTGGGCAGATAGGCATCCCGATTTTCCACTTTCCAGCCAGGCGCAGGAGGATTTTATTTGGGAGGCATTCGAAAGGTTTTGGAAATTCTTCACACCAGAAAAATTAGGCAGGTCTCAGGAACTCAAGGGCATTTTAAGATACCTGAAAATGTGCGTAAATGGTGCAATTACAGACACTTGGCGGAAATTGCGTCGCGAGCAGTTCGATCGGCAACTTGAGACCAAGGATGAAAGTGAGGAGCACGGTCCTGTTGAGCCCGAATCCACACCGGAAGAGAATATCCTAAATAGTGAAATTTGGCAGTTCATCCGGATGCGTTTGAAAGATGAAACCGAACATATCATTGTATATGCCTCAATTTTTTTGGGACTGTCACCTCGCGAAATATTTACTGAATTTCCGGGCAGGTTTCTTAATATCAAAGAAGTTTACCAGTGCAAAGCGAACGTGTGGGCCCGCCTGGGACGGGACTCAGACCTTCGAGATTTGCTCCGAAAGGGTGCCTGAAAAAATCAAAATTCAGCGTTTATAGATGGTAGATGCGAGAGTGTAATTCTTGCTGAAATAGGTGTGATGTGTGGAAAACCACACCAACCACCAGCCATTCTGATCGGAGGTAACAATGTTTAACGATACGAAGGGTATAGCATGAATTGCATCTCTCCACCCGCCCTGGATGACACCCAGCTTATAAGTTATGTAGATGGAGAGGCGGATAACGATGTAACCGCCCACATCATAGCGTGTCCATTTTGCAGTGAAAGGGCCAGGCAACTGACTGTGTGGCAAAACGGGCTTAGATCGCAACTATATCGATCCAATTGCCCGTCATCAATTGAATTGGGTGATTATCACCTGGGCTTGTTGCCGGCTCCCCAGGTGTTGGTGATGGCACAGCATATACGTGAATGCCCACACTGCAGGCGCGAAGTTGCCGAGTTAGAGGAGTTTTTGACAGAACCGGATGCGCAACCTGACTTATTGGAAACGGTAAAGGTACTGTTCGCGCGGCTGGTTGGTAGTGGAGCCACACCGGCTCTTGGAGCGCTGCGTGGCGAAAGTAAAGGTCCACTCATATTTGAGGCAGAGGGTGTTGTGATCACCCTGGATGTCCAGCCGGGTCCGAAGGGGCAGGTGTCGATTCTTGGTCAGGTGGCTGCTGATGATCAAGATCAGTGGACTGGAGCAAAGGTTGAACTAAAGCAAGCCGAGTCGCCACAACTGACTGCCTCTTTGGATGATTTGGGAGCCTTTCGCTTTGGGGCAGTTCGTCCGGGTTCAATCCAGTTTACAGTCACATCGCTTAGTGGAGTTGTAATTCAAAGTCCAGATATCGAAATAACTGCCTGAAAGTAAATAATGAGCACTTTCATCGAATCGAACGATCATTTGGAAGAGTGGCTGGCGGATGACCTTCCGCCTGATTTGCTTTTAACTCCTATGTCCGAGGAAAGTGCCCAAGCCATCGTTGATCTTCTCAAGAATGAAGCTGATCGATACTGGTCGATCGACGCGAATTACTCTTTGAAGTATGCCGAACGAATCCTTGCGTTTGGGCAGGCCCGAAACGATGAATCCAAAATAGCTTTAGGGCTCATGGCAAAAGGAGATGCCTTCCAATTTTTGGGGCAGATAAACAAAGCCTGGGATATGCTCGAACAGGCTGGAAGCATGTTTGAGAAGGCAGGGAATGAAGTCGGTTGGGCGCGTACTTGTATCGGACGTGTCTATCTAAGCCCAAACCTGAATCGAGTTTCAGAAGCACTGGCAGATGCCGCCCGCGCCCACGAAATATTCAGCCGCCACAATGATGAAGACAAGCTCATGCGGCTGGAATGGCAAACTGGACTGGTGCATAATTCCTTGGGTAATCAACAATACGCGCTGAAATTGTTCAATTCTGCCATGGGAAGGGCAAAAGGACTTGGGGACCAAGGGCAGAAGTATATTGGCACGCTATATGAAAACATTGGGTTAACTTTCAATGCCCTGGGAGACTTTCATCAGGCATTGGCGTATTACGAAAAGGCTCAGGCATTTGCAGTCGCCAAGCAGGAAACCCGCAATATCGCCCGGATCGAATCGAGCATTGCTGAAATTGCACAAGCACAGGGTCATTATCGTCGTGCGCTTGCTTTGTTGAACAGTGGGCTGGAAAAAGTCAAGAACAGGTTGATGTTTGACGCCACACTGATTCAATATCATATGGTGGAGTGTTATCTTTCTCTGAACCGCAATGCGGACGCGCTTGAGTTGGCACATATCGTCATTGAGAATTGTCGGACCATCAATGCGGAGTATGAACTTGCCCGCACGCTTTTGTTTTTGACAACGATTGAGGCCACATCTGGTAACTTCGCCGCTGCTGAGGCAGCACTACTGGAGGCTGAACCGATCTTCGCTTCCCGAGGGGCAACCAGTTGGATGGCAACGATTCGCCTGTGGCGCGGCCGCATGGCACTGAAGCAGGGCAACGCGGCCCTTGCGTATCAAGAGTCAGTCACTGCCGCCGCTGCTTTCGAAGCGGATGATCAACAGGTCAATGATGCCGCGGCAACTTTATTAAGGGGCCAGGCTTTATTTGCGTTGGAAGATTACCCGACAGCTGAATCCGCTGGGAACAAGACTCGCCTCTTTGCCCAACGCTACAACCTCCCGTCCTTGCGTTATGAAGCTTATCTTTTGTTGGGTCAAATTGCTGAAGCGCGAGGTAAGCATACAAGTGCCATGCATCATTATAAGGCGGCAGCGGCAACCATCGAACGTGTCCAACGCGAATTAACCATCACTCTTCGTCCTGGTTTTCTCGAAGACAAGGGTGAAGCACTGCGCCGCTTGATTTCTTTGTATTTGCGAACAGGCCACACGGTGAATGCCTTTGAAACGCTGGAGAATGCTAAGGCGCAAAACTGGCTGGCGTACCTCAATAATCGCGAGCGTTTGCACTGGTCCCAGGAGGATGCTGCGAGCCGGGCACTGATCGAAGAGTTGGAAGGTCTGCGGGCAGAGCATCAGTGGTTCTATCGGTTGTCAAATCATTTGCCAGGCAATAGTGAGGAATACCCGAAGGCAATCACTCCTGAACAGGCGCTTGCTGAAATGACAAACCGCGAACAGCGTATGAGAGCGATCACCGAACAGTTGTATCTTCGGAATGAGGACGACCCATACTCCAAACAGACTCTTGCGCCATCATTCAACAACATTCAACAGGCACTGGATAATGACTCGACCCTTATCGAGTATTACACCAACGGAGACTCAGTCTGGGCGTTTACGCTGAACCGGAATGAGATTCAGGTCCATCGTCTGCCTATGACAATGAAGGCGTTGAGTCAGGTGGTGGAACAATGGCAGGCAAATATTGCAGGCGCGCTCAAAATGGATCCGTACGCCGCCGGAGCGCGAAAGTTGACTATGCTTGCGCAGCGGATTCTTCAAAGATTGCACGCTTCACTGATTCAGCCGCTTGTGTTGAAGAAGGATAACTGCCGTTTGGTGTTCGTGCCATATGGCGTTTTGCATTTTTTGCCCTTTCACTTGTTGCACGATGGCAGTGAGTATTTGATCGAAAAACATGAAATCCTCACCCTGCCGGCCGCTGGATTGGTAACTCG
>JAKEFL010000324.1 GCA_022616105.1 Anaerolineae bacterium
ACCGAAGGAGCCGGGCGCGTCGCAGTCCTGACTCCCGGACATAACCTGGAGGTCTGGCTGCATCCCTCTTATCAGGCATTATTGCTGAATGCCCTACGCTGGTGCGGAAAAATCATATAACTGTCTGAAAACTACGGTTATGTCATTCTGAACGAAGTGAAGAATCCCTCCTCCCGTTAGAAATTTTCCTGGCATGGTTCAGAATGACATAACTAAACAATATTTTGACTTTTCCGACCCTCTAATTCATCGAGGAGCTTTCCGATGGAACGAACGGTTCTGGTTACAGGCGCGGACCGCGGGCTGGGGTTTGGGTTGTGTGCCGGGTTGCTCAAACAAGGCTGGCACGTTTTTGCCAGTCAATACATACCGGAATGGCACGAGTTAAACGGCTTGATGAATGAATATTCCCAAACACTTCACATCCTCCCGCTCGATGTCAGTTCAAGGGAATCTGTGCAAGCCGCCGCGGAAACCGTAAAAGCACGCACAAATCATCTGGATGTTTTGATCAGCAACGCCGGCGTCACTTCGGAAACGTCTATCGCCACGATCCGTGAGCCTCAGGACTATGACGAGATGCACCGCCTCTATGACGTCAACGCATTGGGGGCACTGCGCGCCGTGGAGGCCTTCCTGCCTTTGATGGAGCGGGGACAAGCCAAACGATTGTGTTTCGTCTCTTCGGAGGCTGGCAGTATTGGAAATGCGGAACGAACGAGCTGGTTTGGTTATTGCATGTCGAAGGCGGCGCTGAACATGGGAGTCAAAATCCTGTTCAGTGATCTGCATCCAGCGGGGTATACCTTTCGGGTGTATCATCCCGGATGGGTGCGCTCGTACATGCATGGAGAGAAAAACATGGATGCCGACCTTGAGCCGGAAGAGGCCGCGGCTTATGCCATCCCTCTCCTTTTGAACGATCGGGAAGATGAAGACAGGCCGGCGATGGTGGATTATGAAGGGACGAGTGGCCCTGGTAATTACCATACCTTGATGCCGTCTTTATACCCTACGAGCACGATGTTTTGACCCTCACCGCTTCGGACTCAGCCGAGGGTTGATTCGGTTTCGAGAAGCCTTCGGAATGTGTCAATGATTTGAGACACGCAAATTGAAAGTTTAGTCACTCCTGGAAGCGAAAGTCTTTTTGTAGACGGAGTTCAGGTAAAATCAGGTCGACCCCCAACGAAACGGGAACGGCGCGTTGCCAGCGGCTGTTCTCGTTTTCATTTTGGGCTGGGGTGTTCTTGGGCGGGTTGATCCAGACCGCACGCGGCAAATCCATGCTCATTTGTGATTCCAGTTGGAACTCGGAGCAGTGGTGGTTTTGGGGTGTGGAAGAATACCCCAACATTGAAGCAGTCCAGGAACATTCAAATTTGCTCAACGAATTAGAATGGCTGCGCTACGTTGACTCGGAAACACTGCTGGGAACAGCTGTACCTCAAAATTCAGATAGCAGAAGTTAATCATTCCTGCCTAATTCAATAAGCAATACAAAACACACGGACTATGGATCCTCCCTCAGCGCTTGGAAGCCCGTTGTGTCCTTTGACCGCGTCCGTATCCGCTTGTTGAACTCCACAAGTGGCGCAGATATAGTTTGGCATAGTTCTTTTTCCTCAATAGATTCAGGCATTGATAACTGTTGTTGGTTATCCCTCATGGTAAATCTTGATTGCGAATCAGATCATATATTCTATCAAATATTGCGAGTATCTCAGGGTCGTCACCAACTTCCTTTAAATACCTGTCTACGTCCTTGTAATTTATGTGAAAAAAGCGTTCAAACAATTGCGATCCACGCATGATGTTTTTGCTTGGTACATAAATTGGCCCATATCTTTTTCTGGGATTGAAATAATAGAGGATTGGCAGCAATTGATCTGTTGATTCGATTTGATAGCGGACTGCCAAGCCAGCCCAGGTCTTTATGAATTTACGATTTATATCAACAAATTTTCCAGTGTCATGGTCATCGTTGTATTTCAACTCGGTGTAAACGATCAAACCATCAGCAGTCTGAAATAATCCATCGACATCTTTTACGATCCCTCCTCTTTCGCTGTCAGGGACGGCACTTTCTATTTTCAGTATATTTTGCAACAAATCTTCGAATTGCTGCGTACAATCATCTGGGCTGTTGGGTAATTGTCTTCTTGTGATATATGAGTCGATGAGGGCATCCGTTTGTGGAGTGAAGGATAGCAAAATTTTCCTGCCAGAATCCTCCATGGCTCTTACGCCAGTGTCCAACTCAACTATATTGCTCAGCAACTGCTCAATGAAATTTCCGAGCTTAATGTTTAATCCTTGCAGAATTCCACCCACGATCCTATACCGAATAGGTATGAAGTGAGGTTTCTCTTCATGTTTGCGTGCCATTCTGCGAATATTAATCGGCGACACACTGCCGTCTAACATTTGTATTACAGTTTTTCGAATAACCTCTTTTACCTGCTCACTCATTTACAAGCCCCATTTCAACTCTGTACCTTTGGCGAACCTCATCAAGGCTTATTAATCCGCCATTTTCTTGCAAATACCAATGTTCCCAACCATTGCACGGCGAACCATTCATATAATGACTACCTGCCTTATGGATGCTTCCTTCAAACCCATCTGCTGTTAGCAGGCGCGCATCAGGTTTGATGGTCGCGCTGCGAGACTTATCTTTTGAGAAAAATAACTTTTGACCTGCTTGGAGAAATCCATTTTCTAGCAGGGCTGAAAACTCCACCTTGGGAGCCGTTTTGCCTTTGCTTCTTACGTCAAAAGTTTCTTCATTGAACAGTTCTGGTTGAATGGTATCTATTCTTTTTTGTGCCACCTTGATATAACTATCTTCACGCTCGATACCGATCCAGTTTCTGTGCAGTCGTTTTGCAACTGCGCCAGTCGTGCCGCTCCCAAAGAATGGATCTAAAACCACATCCCCAGGATTGCTTGAAGAGAGAATCACTCGATACAGCAATGATTCAGGTTTTTGAGTTGAATGTGCCTTGTCGCCGTTTTCATCTTTGACACGCTCTGAGCCAGTTGCCAATGAAAGCAGCCACCAGTCAGAGCGCATTTGTTTTTCTTCATTCAAACCTTTCATGGCCTGGTGATTGAAGGTATATTTTGCGCCCTGGCCCGTACTCGCCCAGATCAAAGTCTCGTGCGCATTTGTAAACCTGACCCCCCGAAAGTTCGGCATCGGATTTGTCTTGACCCAAATAACATCATTCAGCATCCAAAAACCCAAATCCTGCATGATTGTGCCCACTCGGAAGATATTGTGATACGAGCCGATGACCCA
>JAKEFL010000325.1 GCA_022616105.1 Anaerolineae bacterium
AATCTCAAACCACATCCTGTTTTACCGCATTGGAATTACACCATCCTCCCGCACAAGCCGTTCCGCAAAACCGAAAAGTAATTTTTCGGTCATGACTTAGTTGTCGGTTAAAAAATAAAAAGGACCATTTGGGAGATTTATTGAGAATCTCTCGTTCGTTTGCATGTCCAAGAGATAAGTTGAAGTAAGCCAAAATCTTTTTTCAAGTATATATGGCTCTCTGGGGTTTGGTGGGGTAGGCGGCAAGTGAGGAGTAGAATCTGGCAAAAACGGGAGTGTTGCGATGCCAGAGTTCCAATTTACCAAGCTGCTGAACCTGCCCAATCTGGAAGTTGTCAAGGATGAGATGCCAGATGCTGAAACGGTCATTCTGGAAATCAAATCGACATTGGAAGTTGCCATTTGTCCGACGTGTAAAACACCAAGCACCACAATCCATGATTATGATGATCCACGGTTGGTGCGCGATTTATCGTTATCGGGTCGCAAGAGTTACCTGCGATATCACAGCCGTCGTTTTGAGTGTGCAGTCTGTCAGCGCTCCTTTACTGAAAGAGTGGCATGGCTGAACTTTGACAGCAGTTATACCAAACGTTTTGAGGAACACGTCTACCAGCTTTGTCGAAAAAGCACCATTCAAGATGTCAGTGCCTTTCTAGAGTTAGGCTCTGATGCCGTCGAAGGTATTTTTCACCGCAGGGCAAAAAAACGACGGCGGCACGCCAGACGAGGCCGATCCGCGTCTTGAACATTGACGAAATTGCGCTGGAAAAAGGACACGGCAACTTTGTGCTGGTATTGAGTGCACCCGAAGAAGGCTACGGTGTGGAGGTTCTGCCAGATCGCGAGCGAAAAACGCTCGAAAAATGGCTGGATGGACTGGCTCCAGAGATGAAAAAGGCGATCAAGGTTGTGAACCTGGACATGTGGGAGCCCTACACCCTGGCTGTCAAAGCCAAACTGCCCCATGCCCGCATTGTGGTGGATCGCTTCCATGTCATGAAGAACCTCAACCATTGCCTGACAACGGCTCGCCGCGAAATCCAGCGCAATGCTTCTGACGAAGTCAAGGAACACCTGAAAGGCAGCCGTTGGGTGTTGGTCAAGAACCAAAAAAACCTGAATGAGAAACAACGTGCCAAACTGGAAAGTTTATACCCAGCCTCACCCGAATTGAAAGTCTGCCATCAACTGAAAGAACAGTTCCGTACGATCTTTGAGACGATGACCGATCGTGAAAAAGCCAAGACCGCATTGATCCGCTGGATGAAACAGGTTGAGAAACAGAGCCTGACGGCACTCCAATCGTTTCTGGTGACCTTGAAAAACTGGTTCGAACTCATCCTGAACTATTTTATTGAACGCTGGACGAATGCCTTCGCAGAAGGTGTCAACAACAAAATCAAACTGATTAAGCGGCGTGCTTTCGGATTCACTAACTTCGACCACTTTCGCTTACGCATCCTGGTCGAGTGTGCCCCAACCCCACTTAATCCCAAAGAGCCGTATATATAGGAAGCGTCCGCCGGGTAACAATCTGGTAGTTACATACCGACAGGCAGGAACGACCACGTCAACCTGTTCTGGATAGCGCGCCTCTTCACTAGCACTAGGGCAACTGCATTGAAACAGATACTGCAATAGCAAACTGCTCCGTCCCCACAAGCCCCAGCAGTAACCGTAATATAGCAATAATGGCAATCCTAACAGGAGAGTGAAGCAACTTAGCCAAAATCGATATCCCCGCGGTTTGGAGGTATAGCCAGTTTCTGTTTTCAAGGTTTCTTTTGATTGTTGGACAAAATTCATTGAAATTACATTCCTCATTAGAAGTATTAGATAGATGTGAAAGATTGTGTCATATTTGATCATTGTCTTTAAGATGAGCACTGGTCTGTTAGCGGCTACAGGACGGCAATAATTATGAATTGGTTACGTTCAACAAATACCCCAGACAACGAAGCGCCAGTTGCGGGATTATGCAACTGGCGCGGAGCTCAAAGAGAAATTATTTTGTTACGGAGTTGGCGTTATTTCTGCATCGTTGACTGCGTGACCAGCATATATAAACACCAGATCCCCAGAGCTTTCTACTGAATGACCCTCGGGGATCAACTTTCGGTTGACAAGCACATCATAAAGCAACGAGTTTTGCGGATCATCACCACCGAAAATATCATTGCCGCCTGAGATTGCATCATAGGAGGTCAAGTCCAAGCCCGCGTTACGATCAGGCTGGTCAGGGTTATGACAGGATATACATCCGATGGCGCCAGGATACCAGATACTATTTTCGACAAAGAGAGGCTGTACATCTTCCGCAAATGTCCCTTCACAGGGTTGACCATTTACATCTGAAAATGGGAATACTTCGGTTTCTGGATGCCCTGCCGAAACCCACGCACCAATTAAATCAGTTGCAGCGACCTGGCATTGATCGAATTCAGTTATTCCTCCTCCAGCTTGAGGATTGGAACCTCCCCTGGGAATTAAAGTAGGGATTGGCGTGCGTATCACGATGTGCTCGGCTCGAATACAATTCAGCGTAAACCCACAGGCGGAGATATAGATGACGCTGAACCAAAATCCCAGTACCATGAAGAAAAATATCAGGCTTCCATAGATCATTTTACGAACATCATTCATCTGCACTCCTCCCTTGGATTCTCCTGTGGTTCAAAGCATGTCCGAATGAAATTGACCACATCCCACCGTTCGGGAACAGTCAGGTTTTCGTTGAGAGGAGGCATGCGTCCCGTAATGCCGTTAGAGATGGTAAGGAAGAACGAACCATCGCTCTTGGATTGTACAACCTCAGAGGTAAGATTCGCAGGCTTATTCGCCAGGAATGGAGCAATTGGACCGTTTCCTCCACCGGTCGGCCCATGGCACATGCGGCAGTTAATGATATAGAGTTCAGCACCACGAGTCAAGGAAGACTCATCAGTTTCGACGGGATTCTCAGGCGCACCCATGCCGGGAATGGCAATCGCTCCTTCAATCGGAATCGAGCCTTCGGGAGGCGGAAGCGGGTCTTCCATCGGTTGATAAGCGGGCTGGATCTCCATAAAACTGACCCACTCGATCTTTATGATGTCATAGGAAAATAACAGGATGATCCCGAAAAGAAACCCGAGTGTTAGAAAGACCCAAAAGAGCTGTCTGAGTAGTCTCATCATAACTGTTGCGCCTCCACGGGTTGGACAGATTCAGCACCCAGTGTACTCAGAGCATCTATGAATTTTTTCTGTTCACCCGCTGGGCATTTGAAGAAAACGCCGATCTTGCCATCGCTGATCTCCGGCGTATATTCAAGGGGGCGATAATTTGGAAAGTAGCTGTCGAGAAACACGCCCAGAAAGGTGGCAAGAAGAGCAAAGAGCATCGTCATTTCGAAAATGAGAATCATGCCGGGTGGTATCGGCGTGATGTACTGTCCACCTACTGGAACAGTATACAAGTACGGTGTTCCGTAGTTCAGAAACACTCCAAAGCAAAAGCCTGCCACCGCGCCGCCCAACGACAGCAGCGAAACATTCGTGTGCGGGTGAGACCGACCCAGCATGGCTGGAGTGAGCGGAACGCCGGATATGACCGTTATGTCGTTGTCAGAAACGCCCATTTCCTGCAGTTTCTCGACGCCATCTGCCGCTGGGTTAATATCTGGAAAGAGGGCAAGAATCGTATTGTTTTCAGACATGCCAACTCCTATTCGCTATTGCATGGTCAGGTCTACTTCGCTGACGGATGGCAGGTGAGTCTTGCCCACCTTACGCAGCGAATGCGCCATCTGCCCCTCCTGCACTTCCCAAACCGGGATCAAGGGGATGAGGCGTGAGGCAGCCAGATAAAACAGGAGGAACAGTGAGAAAGTTCCAATGGTCAGGAAGATTTCTATGCGAGGCTCATATAACTTCCATGTGAAGGGCATACGGTTAATAGTCAACATGACCGGGACGATGAGATAACGCTCCCAATACATGCCAAGATTGATCAATAAGCCAATAAGGGCAAGCAGCCAGGGGGTTTGGCGTATTTTCTTATTCCATAGAGTGAGCCAGGGGAGCGCGATATTAAGGAATATCAACTGGTAGAACATCCACGCCATGGGACCTTCTTCAAGCCAATGCAGGAGGGTGTCTGTCCACCTGTCGCCGCCATACCATTGAACGATATAGTCGTTGAAGAAGAAATAGGAGTAAGCAAAGGAAACGATCAGCATCAATTTGCCGAGCGCATCAAAATGTTCGGCGCGCAGGAAGTAGTCCATATGTTTCATCGTAACGCGCATGATGAACAACACGACTGCTACTGCGCCCATGCCCGAATGCAGCGCGCCGAGAACAAAGTAGGGACCAAAGACAGTAGACGACCAGCCCGGACGCATTGCCATCGCAAAGTCCCATGAAACGATGGTATGCACTGAGAACATGACCGGGATGATGGCAAACGCAAAGAAATTCATGGCAGTATGCAGGTGAGTCCATTCCCCTTCGGTGCCGCGGAAACCCAGCGCCAGGATTTTGTAGAAGGTCTTGCGCCAGCCGGTGGAACGGTCACGCGCCATTGCCAGGTCCGGGATGAGCGGCAGGAAGAGATACATTGTACTTCCCAGAATATATGTCGTGATCGCCAGCAAATCCCACATGAGCGGCGAGTGGAAGTTGGGCCACAACTGCCGCACGTTTGGAATGGGGAACAACCAATACGCGAGCCAGACGCGCCCCAGGTGCATGAAGATGCTGGCGCCAGCCTGGATCAAGCCAAAGGTGGTCATCAACTCTGCAGCGCGCGTGAACGGGCGGCGGAATTCCGCTTTGAAGACGCGCAGGATCGCTGAAATAAATGTACCAGCGTGACTGATACCAATCCAGAAGACTGTATTGACGAGGAAGATACCCCAGTACGATGGGCGCATCACGCCAGCCACCCAAAGCCCTTCAGCAATCATGTAGCCCCAGGCATAGATAAAGCACGTGGCAACGAGGAATGCCAAAATACCAAACACAACCCAGAACTTCCACGAGGTGGTGAGCATGGATTCCATTACCATCGCGTTCATCTCGCCGCGCGGCTTGGGGTCGAACATCAGATATTGGCGTATATCTTCGTGCGCTTCGTGAGGTCCTGCGTGTCCTTTTTCGAGGTGAGGGAGAGATTCGGATGCGGCAGTCATATCTAACCTTCCTTGAGATATGTGATACGCGGCAGGGTGTTAAGTTCCTCAAGATGCTTTATGCCGCGATCCTGATGCGCCAACTGACTCACCAAACTCTCATGATCATCCATACGGCCGAAGGTGATCGCATTGGCAGGGCAGGCCTGCGCGCAGGCTGTGGTGAACTCACCATCATGCACTTCACGGCCTTCCGATTTGGCTTTATCTTCTGCCTGGTGAATGCGCTGGATACAGAACGTGCATTTCTCCATCACACCACGGCGGCGGACCGTGACATCGGGATTGAACTGGTTATGCAGCGGGTAAACAAGCTGCCCATCCACATTATTCGCGTGGAATGGCTCTAAATGATAATCACGCCAATTGAAGGAACGCACTTGATACGGACAGTTATTCGCGCAATAGCGTGTGCCAACGCAACGGTTATAAACCTGCAAGTTAATTTCCTGCGCTGGGCTATGAGGGGTAGCGAAAACCGGACAAACTGGCTCGCAGGGTGCATGTCCGCATTGCTGGCATAACATCGGTTGAAAGGCTGTAGCTTTTACCTCAGGATACGCGCCTTCCCAGAACCGCTCAATACGGATCCAGTGCTGTGTGCGGCCGTAGCCGGCATCTTCTTCACCCACGAATGAAAGATTGTTCTCCATCGCGCAGGCAGCAACACATGCCTGGCATCCGGTACAAAGATCCTGGTCAATGACCATGCCCCATTTGCCTTCAGCCTCTTCTGCAATCGCGCCTTTCGCGCCCACAAGATTTAGATCAATACCCATAATATTCTCCTAATGCTCCTCAAGCCCTTCGTTATAAACGCCGATGCGGCTCTCGAGGCGAGACAGCATTTGTTTCTTGCCTTCGATCTTTTCGATTCGTACTCTCATGCCTGCAAACGCGAGATCACCTGCTTCGTTGAAATGTTGACCGAGAAGTTTAGCTGGATTTGCACCGCGCCCAGCCGCGTATCTTCCATAAGCTGTATGACCCTGACCAAAAGGCATGGCGATCGTATCTGGACGTATGGCTGGGTACAGATAAACTGGCGCTTCCACCTCCCCAGCCTCACTGATGATCTTCACAACATCGTCGTTCTCAATATGCAATTCATGCGCCGTTTCAGGATTCATTTCAACCCAAGTGTTCCACATGACAGTTGTCGTCGGGTCGGGCAGCTCCTGTAACCAGGGCTTGTTCGCGCCGGCTTCACCTAAGGTCGGCGAGACGAATGGAAGGAAGAAGAACTCGCCTTCACCTGCGAACTCAGCTTGTTCAACTGCAAAATTTCTTCCTAACGTATCTGTTGCGGAAGGTGACACAAGTTCAGATGATTTTTTCCACCAGCCGCCATGCTGCTGGAAGTATGCCGTGAATGTATTGATCTCAGGCGCGGAGAACGAGTCATCCGCCTGCCCAACAAGACTGGCAAACTTGCTCTGAAGGAATTCCATTTCGTCTTTGAATGGCAATGCCTGCGACGCAGCAAGCAGCACATCTGCAGTTGCACGAGTATCGTAATTTGGCGAGACAACCGGCTGAGCACCCGAAAGCACAGACTGCTCTGTGCCTGTCGCCACTCTCTGATAGCCCCATGATTCAAGTCCATGAT
This sequence comes from Anaerolineae bacterium, assembly GCA_022616105.1. GTDB lineage: Bacteria > Chloroflexota > Anaerolineae > Anaerolineales > Villigracilaceae > Defluviilinea. Next base: position 6,786 of record JAKEFL010000325.1, read on the forward strand.
GATCAGGGAAGATATAGTCAGAAGCCAGAGCGGTTTCATCCGGGAAGACTGCAAAGGAAATCACTTCCTGCACAGACCCAAGCGCATCGGCAAAGCCCAGCGACTCAGGCAGTTCAAACAATGGATTCACACCATGCACGAACAAGACCTTGACATCGCCGCTCTTCATCTTCTCAATGAATTCAGCCATTTCCTGCGCGCTGGCTGGTCTGTGATATGTGTCTTGATTGGGTAAAAATGGAGAGAGATACACACCACCCGGTTTGCCGAAGTTGTCAGCCAGGGCATTGAGAGTGAGTATTGTTTCCGCAGTTTGCAATCCATTACTCAGACCCAATGCAGAACCCCCAGGAATAACGATTGCGCTTTCGGCTTCTCCGACCATCTCTGCAACGTGTTCCAGTGTTTCCAATTTTATATCAGCCGAAGAGAGAACTTCATTTAGATCTACATTAGCAAACACTTCGGACACGGCTCCACCTTTGGCTTCAGCGACGAGTCTGCCAATTGCAGCCGCGACCAGGCTTTCGGTCCCGGGGCGGATCGGAATCCATTCATCCGCTTTTGCGGCAGTTTGAGAAATTCTTGATTCGAATTGAATAAAATGACCGCGGCGTTTGGGGTTCCCACGGCGCATTTTGGCGAAGCCGCGTGTGTAAGCAACCGGTGAAAGCCACGTTTCAAGAAAGTTCGCGCCGAATGAAAGCACAAGATCTGAATTCGCGATATCGAAGAACGGTAAAGCCGCCGTGCCAAATAAATTCTCTGAGGCTTTGATCAGTGTTGCGCGTGCTTCGAACATGCTCAACGCGCCATAACGAATGGGAGCGGGCGCGCCGATGGCGTTGGCAAGGTCAGACACCAGGTCAAAGAGATGATCAGGCGCCATCCCTAAAAGAAAAGCGACCTCAGATGGGTTGTTGTTATTGATTGCATCTGCAACCACTTGAACGGCTTCATCCCATGTAACAGACACATTGGTGCGAAGATCAAATGGTGTACCACGCGTTCGTTTGAGAGGTCCTTGTACACGATCCGGGTTATACAAACCATGCAATGTGGCTTGACCGCGTGCGCAGGTCTTCCCCAAATTGACTGGGTTATTCGAGTTGCCTTCCACCTTGATCGCGCGTCCCTGCATGGTGCGAACAATAAGCCCACATCCCGCTGCACATTCACGGCATGTCGTGGCGTAATACGTGCTCAAGCCGTTGTAGGTATATTCGGGCATTTCCATATATGGCTCGCGTTTGATATAACGCGAAGCGGGACCGCAGCCTGTCAATACAGCAGTGGTCGCCGCGCCTACAGTGGCAAGTTTTAGAAAATCACGCCGGGAAATATTTTCACTCATGATCTATTCCTTCTCACCCGGTTAATAATGACACGTTCCACAATCGGTAAGTTTGACGAGTTTTTCCGGATCATTTGCCGCCCTCTCTCGATGACAGTTCAAACACCAGCCCATGTTGAGAACCTGTGGATTTTCGGCAATCTCAACCTGGGTCATATCGCCATGACAATTCTCACAGTTCAACCCAGCCGCGATATGTGGCCGATGTGTGAAATGGACGAAATCAGGAACCTGCGCCACAGGCACCCATGGGATCGGCTCGTTTCGTTCGATATAACCCACCAGTTTTTCTGACAGCTCAGGGAAATTTGGATCAAAAGTTTTCTCCATTTGTTGATGACATCCCCAACACTTTGTTTGGGTCGGCAAACCGGGCGATGGTCCTCGCAATGCCCCTGGGTGACAATACAAACATTGGATCCCCAACCCCACATGCAATTTGTGTGTAAATTCAATTGGCTGGTCAGGTGGTTGCTGGGTTTGGTAAATCCCGAACGCTGTGAGGCTGAACAAAGACAACGCAGTGATCAGCACAGCGATCCGTCCCATTGGACCCATTACCCATTCAAAGAAATTCCTGATCATGCATGCTCCTAAAACAAAATTTGTTCGTGAAATAATGCACGAGTATTATACTCAATCAAATCAGAATTGTAAACTTCAAACAAATCTCAAAAACGAAACATACATTAACAAGGAAATCGTCTTGCAGTACAAATACAAGACTCGCCCCAATCACTTTTTTAAACGATCGGGACGAGTGAACAAATGCGAATCTCAATACGTGAACTTCAAATCATTCTCCTCTTAATAATTGCCGCACCCTGCCTGCCAGCAACGCGGGCATTATACTGCAAAAGCACATGTAAGTACATATAAGTGCTGGAATTTTGATGGAATCCCTGCATGATATACTTGAAAAAATTATGAAAAAACTTATGCGGTCCGCGATGGTGATTGGAATTAGCTTTATGGCTGCACTCTCAAGTGCGACATTGACATATATCACGCCACCCGCCATGCAGTTAGACTTTCCGGCCGCAGCATTCTTCCAGCAGCCTACATCAACACCACAAGTGGAAGGTGTTTCAGAGATTGGTTCAACAGATGGAATTATCCTATTGGGCGGTGTTATTGTCTTGATCGTGATCGTGCCGATCTTTCTTTATCGAAAATCCTGGATGCACACTCAATAATATACATTCGCGCTGAACGTAGTGAGCGTTGGTTGAGTAGGCGATGGTTTTTCGCCGTACACTTGCACCAGCACGCAAGTGCAGGTGTCGAAACCAGGCGAGCGCAGTCGAAGTGCAACTATTTTTGCAGGCCTGCACTTCGACTTCATTCCTCATTACACTCGTCATTCCGCTCAGCGCGAATACGTTTTCCAATTCCGCGCCTTCTCGATCCGTTCGCCAAGCGGGGGATGAGAATAGAACATGAAAACCACCCACTTTTCGGGATCTATTTCACCAAGATTTTGATTCGCCAGCCGCGTAAATGCGGATGCAAACGCTTCATTCTTACCTGTGGCCTGCAACGCGTAATCGTCAGCCATTTTCTCCCTCCAGCGTGACACCGCGTTACCGATCGGCATAGTGACGAGTCCATACGCGCCAAATATGAGACTCAGCGCGGGAAATGCAGCAACATCAGCAGGAGAAGTGAACCCGAAATAGCCGATTGCCCAGTTCAAAGCCAGGGATGCGATATACAGGCTGAGGGTCGTGCTGATCGCGCCAAACGTGATCAATAATGGAATGTCGCGATGGACGTGATGTCCCAGTTCATGCGCGAGCACGGTTTCAATTTCATCCGCTGAAAATTCATTAATTAACGTATCACCTAATACAATTCGGCGTGTATTTCCAATGCCTGCCAATGCAGCGTTGGCAGATTTCGTCCGTTTGGACATATCAAACTTGAACACACCGCGCACTTTTGTATTTGCGCGCTTCGCCAATGCGAGCAATCGCTCTGCAAGTTCTTTGTGTTCATCGCCCAGTGGAACATATTTATTGAAGATCGGCGCGATGAATATCGGAGCCAGGTTGGAGAGTAGTACGATGAAGATCAGCATACCCCCTGCTGCCCACAGCCACCACAGGTCGCCGGTGACGCGCAATGCCAGATAAAGCAGTTCGAGCAGGATCAGGCTCAGAGGCGCGCCGATCGCCAATCCTTTGAGCTGGTCAATCACCCAATCTTTGAAAGTCTGATTCGATTGGCCGAAACGATGCGGCAGGACAAATCCGCTGTAATAGCCGAGGGGAAGATTGATGATGGAATAGATGCCGCCGAAGACAAAAACAAATGCTGGCACAAGCAGCCAGGGATTAGTGAATAGTGACCAGTTATCAGTGAACCAGTTACGAAGCGCGATTGCCCAGCCAAAAAATAACCATGTGAGAGCATAAAGGGCACTGAAGATATTATCCACCAGCCACAAGCGGCGGCGGATGCGTGCATATTGTTTGGCTTGTTTTTGTCGTTCAGGGTCGAGAGTAGTCATTTTGGATTTCCGATTTTGGATTTACGATTTGTATTAGTGATTGAAAATTCGAGATTAGAGATTGGAGACTGCCGATTTCCAAATGGTGGTCGAGTAGCCCTGAACGATTGCCGCGAAGGGCGTATCGAGACCACATCCTCTTGATTACGATTTTTCCATTTCAGAGGCAAGTAAAACGATAATTTCTTCCGACTTCATCACCTTGCCATAAGACTTCAACGCGGCGAGAAATGCCTTATGGACATGTTCTGCTGGAATGGTCATTTCACCATATGTCAGATCACGCGTCGCGCACGCATCCTCAGCGACGATTACCTGAAAACCTAGATCGGCCGCGGCGCGGGCGGTGGCATCCACGCACATATGAGTCATCATGCCTGTGATGATCACGCGCTCGATTTCCCATTCTTTTAACATCTCAAGCAAATTTGTTTCGCGGAAAGAATTCGGGTAGTGTTTATAAACGATGGGTTCGCCTTCGAAGTGCGCGACTGAATCATGAATATCTGAACCGCTGTCTCCTTTGATGAAAAACGCTGCATCAGGTTTAAGCGAGATATGTTGAATGTGTACATGATGACCGCCCCGTTCACGGAAACACTGCAAAATCATGTAAGCCCTTTGAGCAGCCTCCAGTGGATTCACAAGCGGATACTTCCCGCCGGGGAAATAATCGTTTTGGATATCAATAATGAGGAGGGCTGTTCTCATGGCAATCCTTTTGGCATACAAGTACACATGTTTACTTGTTTTCTTGTGTACGTGTCTACTTCAGTAGTATAGCCGAAGTCAGGCAAATTCAGTAAATCACAGGTTTGTCATTCTGAGGAGCCAGCGTTCTTCTGGCGACGAAGAATCTCTTGTAATTTCAGCCGAGACTCTTCGCTCGCAAC
>JAKEFL010000326.1 GCA_022616105.1 Anaerolineae bacterium
ATATACAAATCAAACCATTGCGCAATTTTGAAGATTTCGTCGCTGCTTTTTGGAAGGCTTGTAAACCATGCAAGGCGTACAGTGGCGTCGGTTGGAGTACCATGGGTGGGAGTAGTAAGAGGTGAATTTTCAACAGTTGTAACCTGTCCACTTTGGGGGTTCCATCTGAAATACAGTATTCCAAGAACTATCGCGTTGACCGTCAGCAGAATGAGTACAAAATATATTATCGGATGAAGTTTTCGAGAATTCTTGTTTTGCATATATTTACTTTCGGGCTCTAAATTGTCTGATACGAGGTTTGATATTGACCAGCCATTGATAAGCAGCAGCAGCACTAAGGTTGCGCGTATTGAAGATACGCGTGTTTGCGTATTCACGCGCGGCGGGTTTCCACTCCAGCTTGTATTGCTCGTCGCCGCGCAGGAAATCAATTTCCGTATTGGTTTGATCGTAACATGCCTGAATCACCATCATTGCCAAAGCCTTTCCTATGGAAATATTGGATGACAGGCGCGTGTCGAAGCCTGCACGCCAATCTTCAAAGCGGCTATTGTAATGAAAGCCATACTCGTAGGCAACTGGCTGATTGTTGACAAAGAGAAGATATGCTCCGAACCAATTAGCATCAGCCATCTGGTGAGCCAGGGTTTTGAGAAAAGCCTGTTCGATTGGCAGGTTATATAAGCGTGGATAATGCGAGTGACGGTTGATTTCAACAATCGTTTGGATTACCTCTTCATCCATGTTTTCTCCTGTGTAATGCTTACATTCCACTGGACCAATCTCTTCAGCAAGGCGAACAGCGCGCCCGAGATTATAACGAAATTTCTTTGGAAGACTCTTTTGGTAGCTTTCCCAACTGCCCTCAAGCGGAATATGGTAATGCTGTTTGATTTCATCAATCATCGGCGAAAGGTCGCGTAGAAATTTCTGTTTCATTGCAGTCCGTTCCAGGCACGATCCTAAAAATTCATTGAGTTCAATAATGTCCCATTCGCTTTTATTTCTGATCAGATCATCAAATAAGCGATCAACGATTTCAGAGTCACCAGCGCGATAAATAAACCCGCCAACATCGCTTTGTGGAGTGCCCAGGCTTGTCAGGACTCTGAGTCCAACTCCAAATTTGCTTTTCTTCTCCAGCATAAGTGGTGCGATGCCTGCCAATTCTGAACCTCTCCAGGCTGTGATCAGGCGAAGTTTTTTATGTTCACCATAAACTTTCCACCACGAATATAACCATTCCCAACTGAGAAAGGCGCTTTGCGTTGGGCTTTCAGATAGCAATTGCTGCCATGGGTCTTTCAGAGCTGCGAAGAAATTAATATCGCTGATCTGCTTGATGTGAATATCAGAGTTCATGCTTTCCCGGTTTCTTTTTCCGTTTTGTTTTATCTTTGAGCCAGTGCCAGAAGTTTGGTATCCAGAGCAGGGCTAGTCGGGCAGAGAGGCGATGCGGCTGAATGATGCGTAACTCGATAAACTCGCGCTTTTCGGGAATCCATTTTTCCTTGAAATCGTATTCACCGCGCAGGAAATCCAGATCATTATGACCATCACTGTATAACTGCTTGAGAAGGTAATAGAGCAGGAGCGTGCCGCCTGCCAGTTCAGAATGGCGGAGATCAAAGCCAGTCCTCCAATCTTCGAATCTTCCGTCAAGGTTGAACCCATATTCGAAAGCAATTGCCTGCCCGTCCAGATATAGAAACGCGATCCGAATCCAATTGTGATCCTGCATTCGGTCCAGTAGTTCGCGGTGAAAGCCGCGTTCCTGTTGTAATGCATATTTTTCTGGGAAGTTACCTTTTTTGCTCACCTCGAACAAAGTTTCAAAATCAGCCCATCCAAGTGAGATGCCTTCTACATGCCTGAACTCAAGTTGATGATTTTCCTGTGCACGCCGCAGACGCCGTTCGATGTTGTGACGTAAATTCTTCGAAAGTTTCTTCCAGTAATCTTCCCAGGAGTTTTGGATTGGGATATGGTAATGATAATTTGTATTGACTTGAATAGCACACCCTGCATTAATAAAGTAATCCTGAACAAACCTCTGCATTGAAGTCTTCGATTCAAATTCGTTTAATTCGATGGCATCCCATTGAGCGCGCTGGGAATGCAGATAATCGCATAAAGCTCGGGCAATTTCGAGGTTTCCAGCGCGTACCGGGAAATCGCTTTCATCGCAATTCGGGGATCCCAGTGAATGTAATAGTCGAAACCGCAAGCCATGTTTCCACAGGCTGGTCTTCATGAGCGGAGCCACGCCCACCAGCTCATTATCGATCCATGCTGTGATCAGCCAAAGCTCCCGATTTTCGAGATGATGTTTCCACCAGGCAGTCAGCCACTCCCAGGTCAGGAATGCAGTTTTCCCTGGGCGCGCTATGAACAGTTGATTCCACTGATTTCGCAAAGTTTCGAATTCTTCCAGGCTTCGAATGTGGCGAATAGATATCCCGTTTGACATAATTACGATTTTCGCATCCGCTATAAGGACTTCTCTATCGCAGCTTTTTCAAGGATATCAAACCCCTTTGCGATCAACGTATCCAGCCTGGACTTTTGGGATGGGTGGCCCGTTTCCAGTTTTTCCAACGCCCTCAGCAGTAACCCGCGGACGCCGCTGGCTCGGTGCGCCCAGTATGAATCAACTGAGATTCGTTCGAGGCGGGCAAGCAGGAGTCGAATGAGTTCGAGCGGTTCTTTATCCATATAAGAATTACAGGGTCTTGCGGTTGGCTAATTGTCATAGCGAAATAGAGCAGCGTCAAGAGCGAACGCAATAAATGTGCTAGTTGGATGGGGAAGGAATGAGTGTTTGCACAGGAGATGCAGCAGGCGTCAGTCTATTGAGTTCAGCAAAAGCCTGGTTGAGGGAGGTGATCATGTTGCTCAAATTCGTGGTGGCTTGATTCTGAGCGTTGAGGTCCTGGTTGTCGAGTGCCAGCATGGTATTCGAAAATAATAAATTTCCTTCGGCAGCCATGCTTTGCATGTACTGGTGAAATGCTGCATATTCGGGTGGATAATTGTTCATGCGGGCGATCTCTGCCGCGCCATTTGTTACCTTTACCAGTGCTGCGACCGCTTGAGAATACCAATCCATGTTGCGGCTTATGTTGGGGTTTGCTGTAAGTTGAGTATGGATTTCAATAAACTCGACAAATGTTTCCTGCAGGGTTTGAAAGCGTGAAGCGACAACGCTGGGATAGTCCGCTTGTGAAACATCTGTGGGGGTTAACGCTGCGGTAAACACCGGCGCTGGTGTAGCCACGGGTGCCGAAAGTGTGACATCTGCCAGCATCGTGAAAAACACAGAGGTTTGGACTTCACGAACGTCAATTGTAGGTTCTGCAGCTGGTATAACGCCACATGCTGACGCTGCAAGTACCAATATGATGGGAGCTAGAAGTTTATGCAATCTTGTAGAAAAGTTCATTTCATCCTCCGTTTTTGTTGATGAACCGATTGCATGAAAAGTATAATTCAATTCAGTATTGAAACGTTAACGGCATGTCCCTTCTGCGAATATACTTAGAAGAAGAACATGCCGCTTGTTTTATGGCGCCCCCGGTCCGATTCGAACGGACAACCAGCAGATTCGAAGTCTGTTACTCTGTCCATTGAGCTACGGGGGCAATATGTCCAATACGAAAAATACGTCCAACTGGTTCGAATTCTGTAATTGTTGAAATTCGTGTCCCGTCCAATCTCTCCACTGCTTCCAATACCTCAATTGTTTTCCGTGTGTAAGCAGTAGTAAAGCAGCATGGAACGTATTTTCGATGGTCACAATTTTACCAGAGTCTCCCTACAAGAGCCTGCAAACGTTGCTATATCGTTAGGATGACCTACAAATCCAGAATCTGGTATTCTGTCCATTAGACTGCAAAGGGATATGTATTTTGGATGAACTTCTCCAGAAAACTTTCAACTTAGGTGGAGATTCTATTAAAACACTTGATGGTCTGTGCTAACAAGAAGCGCACACTATCAAGCGTTGTGTGTTGAATCAGCAGTAGTTAAAACCAACCACCGCAATTATGACTATTGAATTTTTCGTAGCCAATGAGGAATACTTGAAAGCAAAACTCTTCAATAACGCAATTATGAGAACTCGGGCAATGCAACGGACATTAATAAACTGGCTGAATCAGTATGCCCCTTCGATCTATATTTACTGGGATTGAAAGTGGCGCGCCCCTTCATCTGCTGACAAGCCAGGTGGGCCGCTTCACTTATGCCATTCTTTGACGACCATGCTGAAGATGTCCGACTCGGTGATGATGCCGATCACCTGCCCATCCTTCTCAACCACAGGCAGCGCGCCGATCTTGTGCTCTAGCATCACCTGCGCCGCTTCGCCAATCGTTGCCTCCGGCGAGACTGTATGGGGGTTAGGCGTCATGATCTCTTCGACTTTGAGCCGCGCCAACAGATAGTTCAATTCCCAAACGTTCAGCACCGTCGCGCTCGAGGGCTGCGCGCCGCGAATATCCGAGCGGGTGACAATGCCGACCAGTTTGCCATCTTTGACCACTGGCAGGCGTCGGATTCGTTTTTCCATCACCAGTCTATGCGCTTCCGGGAGGGTGGTTTCCGGGGAGACGGTTACGACCTCACGGGACATCCAGTTCCTAACCAATTCTTGTTTCATGATGTTTACATCCTCACTGGAGAGTGAAATCACGAGTAAACGGCATCACACTGCCAGATACTTCTGGATGATTTCCGGGTGGGCTTCCAACTCCGCCGTCGTGCCGGAGAATTGAATCCGCCCATCGTCAATCACATAGGCGCGCTCGGAAACGGCCAGCGAGAAGTGCAGGTTCTGCTCGGCCAGCAGGATGGTCACGTCTTCCTGCTTGAGTTGCAGCACCAACTCGCCGATGGCATCCACGATGAGCGGCGCGAGGCCCTCGGAGGGTTCGTCCAGTAGCAGCAGGTCGGGGTTGCCCATGAGGGTGCGGGCGATAGTGAGCATCTGCTGTTCGCCACCGCTGAGGGTACCGCCCATTTGATTTTTCCGCTCCTCCAGGCGGGGGAAAATTTCGTACACGCGCTCCACTGTCCACGGTGAGCGGCCGTCGGTGCCGAGCTTGTGGGCTACGTCTAGGTTTTCCCACACGGTCAGGTCAGGAAAGATAGCCCGTTCCTCAGGCACAAAACCAATGCCTGATCGGGCGATAGCAAAGGGCGGATTCCCCTGGATCGGCTGCCCCTTCCAAAGGACTGCCCCTGTGCGCGGCGCAGCCAATCCCATGATGCTCTTGAACGTCGTCGTTTTGCCTGCGCCGTTGCGCCCCACCAGGCACACGCACTCGCCCCGGTCCACCTCCAGCGAAACGCCAAAGAGGATGTGGCTGAGGCCGTAATAGGTATGGATGTCTTGAACTTGTAAAAGCATGGCATCACCCGCGGAAACGGCTTTTGGCGTCTTTTTCGCCCAAATAGATTTTTTGCACTTCGGGGTTGTCGGCAATCTCCTGCGGCTTGCCGGAGGCCACAATGCCGCCGTAGTACAGGACGTGAATGGTCTGGGCAATGCCAAAGACCACCGCCATATCATGCTCGGTGAAGAGCAGGGTCACTTTGAACTCGTCTGAGATTTGTTTGACTAGGGCTACGGTGCTGGCAGTCTCCTCCGACGACATGCCCGCCGTCGGTTCGTCGAGGAGCAGGAGTTTCGGCTCCAATGCCAGCGCCAACCCCATCTCCAGCCGTTTCTGATCGCCCAGGGCCAGCTTGCCGCCCAGCCGGGCGCGCTTGTCCCACAAACCGATGCTGTGTAGAATCCGTTCAACCTGTTCGTTGAGTTTGCCGAAGCGGGATGTGCCGCGCCATAAGTGTCCACTCTGCTGGTAGTGGCTCAACACCGCCGTCTGCACGTTTTCAAAGACAGTCAGGCGGGGGAAGATGTTGGAACGCTGGAAGGAGCGCCCAATTCCCAACCGGACGATCTCGTGCGGAGGCAGGCCGATGAGGTCGCGGCCATTGAAAATCACGCGCCCTGAATCGGGCCGATGGTAGCCTGTGATGAGGTTGAAGAGCGTGCTTTTGCCTGCACCATTCGGGCCGATGATGGCGCTCAACTCGCCCTGCTCAAGGCTGAGGCTGACGTCGTTTGTAGCCTGCAAGCCGCCAAACGCCTTGTTGAGATGTTCGATGGACAGGATGGTCATCGCCCTTACTCCGCGGAGCGCGCCGCGCGCGGCAGATCGTCGGTCAAGCCAACCAAGCCAGTGGGGGCCGCCAGCACCACGATAATGGTGAGAATCCCGAGTACGGTGGGCCAGAACTCGGTATATTGGCTGATGAACAGGTGCAGGCCAAGAAGCAAAGCTGCCCCCACCGCCGGGCCGGTCAGAGAGAACATGCCGCCCATCAAACTCCCCAGGATCGGTTCGGAAGAGGTCGTCCAAAATAACATATCCGGCCCAACAAAGCGATTGAGGATAGCCATCAGCCCTCCTGCGATCCCGGCGAAGAACGAACCGATGATGAAAGTTGTCAGTTGATGCCTGCGCACGTCCACACCGATGAACTGCGCGCGCTCGGCATTCTCGCGGATGGCTCGCAAGGTAAGCACGAACGGGGCTTTGGTGATAATGAAGAGCGCAACAAAGCACAGGGTAAAGATGAGTAGGGTGAAAAGATAGTAGTTGCGGGCGCTGGAGATGATCTCCGGCACCGGGATGCCATGAATGCCGTTGTCGCCGCCGGTGAAGTCTGCCGCCACCGAAAGCACGATCACGTACAGTATCTGCCCGAAAGCCAGTGTGAGGATGGAAAAATACAGGCGCACGCGGCGGACGCAAAACCAGCCCACTACCGCGCCCAACGCCGCGCTGACTACCGGCGCGAGCGGCAAGGCGACCCACAATGGTATATTGTAGTTTTTGGCCAGGATGGCAACAGTGTACGCTCCCAAGCCGTAGAACGCTGCGTGCCCGAAATGTACCATGCCGCCAAAGCCCATGATGATATTCAGGCTCATGGCGAACAACCCCGCGATCAACATCTGGCTGGCAAGGATTAGCTGAAATTCGCCCAACACAAAACTGAGGCCCGCCAGGGCTACGGCGGCAAGGAGTCCCCAAGTCCAGGCGGGGATGGTTCGGAGTGTTTGCATAGTGGTTTTCCTTTTGCGTAATTGAGTAATTGCCAATTACTCAATTACGAACTACCAATTACCGTTCCGGCCTCCCCAACAACCCCCACGGCCGCGCAATCAACACGAGCGCCATCGCCGCAAAGGGCAATAACTGCGCCCCGCCGGGCCAGACCAGGATGCCAAACGAAAGAATGATGCCAATCAGCAGCGCCCCCAGCAGCGCACCACCGAAACTGCCCAATCCGCCGACAACAACAACGGCGAAGGCTTCGACGATGATATTTACGTCCATGCCCAAGCCCACTGCCGATTGGCCGGCTACCAGCGCGCCGCCCAGGCCCGCCAGAAAGCATCCCAGCGCGAACACCCCTGTCATCACGAGCCGGACGTTGATGCCCAACGCGCTCACCATGTCCGGGTTGGCGACTGCTGCGCGAATGATGCGCCCCCAGCGTGTGCGGTTGAGCAGATACCACAGCCCGAGCGCAAGCAGCGGGCCGATGATCAGTACAAACAATCCGTAGATGGGAAACTTACGGCCGACGATTTCGAACCCGCCGCGCAGAAAGTCTGGCTGGCGCAGGGTGCGATATTCGCCTCCCCAGATCATGCGGACTACGTCGCTCAACAGCAGCGTCAAGCCATAGGTCAGCAACAACTGTAACAGGTGCTCTTTAGTATAGATACGCCGGAAGAGCGTGGTTTCCATGACGATGCCGACGAGGGCCACGATGAGCGGCACGAGCAGGAGCATGAGAAAGAATCCGCTCGGACCCATCCCAAGAAACTGCGCCCCTACCGTGGCCGCCAGGAACGCGCCCAGCATGTACAGGCTGCCGTGCGCGAAGTTAATAACGCGCATCACGCCAAAGATGAGTGAGAGTCCGGAGGCGAGCACGAACAGGATCATGCCCTTGCTCAGCCCTCCCAGGAGTTGGATAACGAAGGTGTCCATCTGATCTAATCCAGGGGTTTTAGAGACTGGAGATTGGAAAATCTCCAGTCTCTAATCTTGATTGGTTACTGGCCGCGCAGCTTGGCAATTTCCTCGCAGGAGTCCCACACTTCTTCTGCGGGGATGTACTGCACATCCGTGAGGATGGGGAACGGGTAGGCTGGGTCAATCGCGGTCGTGCCGACGTATTCACCCACGTTCGCCATGTGGTCGCAGGCGCGAATGGTCAGTTCGCCGCGCAACGATTGGAAGGTCAGATCGTCCAACGCAGTCGCCATCGCCTCGCCATCGGTCGTGCCAGCCTTTTCGGCGGCGGCCTTCAGCGCATACACCGCATCATACGCCATAATAGCCCAGTCGGAGGGATACTCTTTAGTTAGCGCCAGGTGCTTCGTGATAAAGGTCTGCATCTGCTCAGTGCTGATGGCGTAGAAGGGCGCGCGGGCGTAGCCGGGCAGGCCCTCTGGCAGATCGCTGCCGATGATCTTCATGAAGTCGGTGTCGAACAAGCCCATATAGGGGGTATCATCGAAGACGCCCAGCGGTGCGGCCTGCTGCACGAAGGTCACCAGTTGATCGCCCCACAGGTTGCCGTAGATGGCCTCCGGCCCGGCGGATTGCAGGGCGGTGATGAAGGGCGTCAACTCACGGTC
>JAKEFL010000327.1 GCA_022616105.1 Anaerolineae bacterium
TCTCCCCACTCCATCCGTTTGAGATTAACTTCAATGCCCGTTTCACGTTTGAATGATGACATTAAGCGCAGGATCGCTTCGTAATCATCATCTGCATCCGGGATCAAGGAAAAATCAATGGTAGTCATGATTGTTTCACCGGGAGGTTTCTGAACGGGGATATCGTATCCATCATCATTTTGCGGATTGCGGGTGTCACGTCGAATTCACCTGCTTCCATGCCCAGCATTACCGCGCCAAGCACGGGAGGAGCGTTGAGACGCACAAGCCGGGCTTTGGGCGCCAGTTTTTGAATGGTCTCTCGCATGGGCGCAATTAGCATCTCACCGCCTGCGAACATGCTTCCTGTCATCACAACATCGAATGAAAGATTCTCGAACTCAAGCTGGCGTATGACTGCGTTTGCCATCTCACCGAGTTCACAGCCTGCCCAATGGATGAGATCGCGCGCGACCTTGTCTCCCTGTTCTGCAACGCGAAACACAATCGGGGCTGCATCTGCACCGATCTCAAAAACATTCGTGGTGTAACCGTGAAGCAGATCTTCCAGATCTTTCGCGCCAACATGTTCAACAAATGCGTCGGAGAGTTTGGTTGCAGGTCCGCGCTTACTCCAGGAATAACCAACCAGTTGCATACAACGATGCATGAGCTCTGTCCCGCCAGCGCCTTCGCCCATCAGCACACCATGACCCGTGACACGCCCTTCACGTTTGCGTTCACGATCCCAGCCGCGGCAGTTCGACCCCGTGCCAGAAACGACGACCACGCCCCAGCCTTCGTCAGAACCGACTACTAATCCGGGAACGGCATCATTAACAAATTTATGTTTTGCGTTGAGTCCCAGGCGATTGATGGTGGAGGCTGTATCGTCATATTCGGAGGGCCAGTCGAATCCGGCCACGCCGAAGCCTGCTCCCATTATATCGCCTTTGGTCAAGCCCGCGCCGCGCAAAGCCTGCTCCAATCCATCGTGTATGGATTCGAACATGCCATCATAACCGACAGTTTCATGGTTGGCAGGTCCGCTTTCGCCAAAGCCAAGCGCGCGGCCTGTTTCATCCACGATGAGGGTATGTGTCTTGGTTGCGCCGATATCGGCGCCGAGGAAGTAGTGCATATTTATAAAATAACCTGAACTGCTGCCTTGTTACAAAACAATAACATTGTGTCACCCTGAGGGAGCGGTTTTCGCGACCGAAGGGTCTCGCTCGTCGTGTTAGAGATGCTTCGTGGCGCCTCGCGCCACTCAGCATGACATAACTCAGGGAAGGCAACAAAACTTGAATAAAGTAAATACAGGGGCGACCTGTTGGGTCGCCCCTGTCTGAGGTCAATTCCAAAACTGGGGCAGATGCTCTTTATGCGTTTCAAGCATATCATCGAGCACTGCCTGAACCTTGTCTGCTTTCGGTCCCAGCGGATGGACAAGCAGGGCCTGGTAGGCAGCTTCGCGGTCTCCGTGAACCGCGGCTTCCACAGTCAGCAACTCATACGCTTTCACTGCAGCGATCAACCCAAAGCAGGATGCAGGCAATGGTTCCGTCGGAATGGGCTTGATGCCAGTCTTATTAACGGTGGATGGAATTTCCAGCACCCAATCTGCGGGCCATTCCTTTACGGCTCCATCATTTTTTATGTTTACAACATGAGTCTCGCCTAAGTCGTTATAGTGGGCGTTCAGGAGTTGTGTAGCAACTGTCGAGTAGTAGGCGCCACCGCGTTTCATCAAATCGGCAGGCGGTTCGTTCAGATTCGGATCCGCATAATCGCGCAGTAAATCCTTTTCGATCTCGATCACTTCTTCCGCGCGAGAGGGGGGCCAGGCTTCCTGCGACTTCAACTTCTTATCGGTATGATAGAAATATTGCAGATAATAATTTGGCATCATGCGCAATACTTCGATGGTGCGCGGCTCCCATTCAGGGTGATCCTCAGCTTTGAGTTCCGTAATAAATCCTTCAATGACCTGGGACCATACATCCTCGCCATCGATTGTGAAGCCGCGATGCCAGGATAGATGATTGAGTCCAAGTGTCTTCAATTCAGCATGATCCGGGTCGATCTTTTTTCCGGTCGCTTGTTCAAGCCCTTCAAGGATTCCCATCTTCGTTGTGATTGGAACATTACAAACACCCACTGCGGGGACATCCGCCGCGTATTTGCTCAAGGCTTGCGTGACTAGCCCCGCGGGATTGGTGAAGTTGACCAGCATTGTCCCTGGTTTTGCAACTTCTTTGATGTCTTGTGCAATTTTTATAATAACTGGAATGGTCCGCAAAGCCTTTGCCATCCCGCCGATACCTGTCGTTTCCTGACCAATCAAGCCATGGCGCAGACCGAGGTACTCATCGCGGCGACGCGCTTCCATGTGACCGACGCGCAGTTGAGTTGTCACATATGAAGCGTCTTTGACTGCATCACGCTGATTGGTTGTGAGGATAACTTTGAATGGCGCGCCTTTGGCTTCCACCATGCGTTGAGCAAACCCACCCACAACTTTTAATCGCTCTTCATCCACATCCACCAACCAGAGTTCGTTGAGCGGAAATTTCTCCACCCGTGCCAAAAAGCCGTTGACAAGCTCAGGCGTATACGTCGAGCCACCACCGATGACCGCTACTTTGAGCATATTATTTTTCGACGCCTGTGATAACGATTCCCTGTACGAAGAAGCGTTGGGCAACAAAGAACAGAATGATGGGGAGGATCAGAGCCAGAAGCGCACCAGCCTGGATGAGTTGCGGCTGCTCTCCGTAGATTCCGTTGAAAGAAGAAAGGGCAACTGAAATGGGCCAATTCTCTCGTGCTGTGGAGAGGTAGATCAGCGGACCAAAGTAATCATTCCACGCGAAGACGATATGGAAGACGACTACCGCAATAATCACCGGGTAGGATTGAGGAAGAATAATGGACCAGAGAATGCGCAGAGGACTGGCACCATCCATCATGGCTGATTCGTCCAGTTCGCGTGGCAGGGTCAGGAAGTATTGCCGGAACAGAAAGACGTTATACGCGTTGGCGAAGAAATGCGGCACGACCAATGGCAACCATGTGCCTACCAGCCCAAGCCTTTGCCAGAAAGCATAGGTGGGAATGATGGTGACAGCGGCGGGAAGGAAGATGGTGGAAATAAGGATAAGGAACAGCAGGTCGCGGCCGGGGAAGCGGAAACGTGCGAATCCATACGCCACCAAAATGCACGAAATGACAGTCCCGATCATCGTAATGATCGCGTAAAAGGTAGTATTGGCAAGAAGCCGCAAATAGCCATTCGGGATCGTATCCCAAACTCTTGTATAGTTTTCCCATGTAGGCGAGAACTGCCAGGGCCGGTCAAGCGCACGCCAGGAAACCTTACAAACAAAAGGTTCCTTACCAGGGTCGGATGGGTCAATAAAAGTGCTTTCCTGACGACCCTTCTTAAAAAGGGCGAGGTTGACATTGGCACTACTATTTGGATCATAACCTGCACATTTAGATAGAGGAACTGTGAAGACTTCGAGTTTCTTGCCCTCATGCTCGTAATAGGAAGGTGCCGCCGGCCAGATGGGTGCGCCGACAATGGAAATTTGATCCTGCGTTTTGAGCGATGTGAAGATCATGAAGGCAAACGGGGAGAGAAAAACGCCCAGTAAGCCCACAGCCAGAGCCGTAAAGAAAGTGGCGCTGATACCTTTGCGAATATTTTTGTTCATGGATGCCTCCATTACGAGCGGGCTTCACCCGCATAGTAAACCCAATACTTGGCGGTCGCGAACAAAAAGATGGTGACAGCCAGGATGACAAGGAACAAAAACCATGCCAGAGTTGACCCATAAGACATGTTTTGGAAGGTGAAGAATGTCCTATAAAGATACAGGTTATAGAACAACGTCGCACCGCCAGGGCGCCCAGTGCCATTATTAACAACCAGCGGTACAAGGAAGTATTGGAACAATCCGACGATATTCAAAACCAGATTGTAGAAAATGACGGGTGAGATCATGGGAAATGTAATATTCCAGAAGGTCGCCCAGCTATTTGCCCCATCCACTTTCGCCGCGTCGTATAGTTCTGTGGGCACGCCTTGCAGCCCGGCGAGCATAATGAGCATCGCGTTGCCGATGCCCCAAATGCCCATGATGACATAAGTGGGATAAACCCAATCGACATCATTTGCCCAGAGCGGCAGGCTGTCTCTGGGTGTTCCCAGTGCCAGCAGAACTCTATTGATCCAACCCGTCTCGGAGTTGAGCATGCCTCCCCATAGGAAGACACTGGCGACAAAGGGAACGATAAAAGGCATATAAAAGAGAGAGCGCAAATAAAATTGCCCTTTGACATTGGGATTATTCATGAGAAGCGCCAGCGCCAACGGGGCAAAAATACCAATGGGTAGGGCGAAGAGTGCAAACTTAATCGTTATCCAGAGTGAACTGGGTGTTTCGCTGGACAACCAGAATCCAGGGCTAATGCCGGCCTGTGGGTCCTTGAATAGTTGAACATAATTATCGAAACCCACAAATTTCGGAGTGCCGAAGATACCGTCCGTGATCCTTAGATTCAAGAAGCTAAAAATCAGGGTCGCGATCATTGGCAAAAAAGTAAAAGCCAGGAAGCCAAAGAGCCAGGGAGAGAGAAACAGAAGTCCGTTCCTCATTTCGCGGCGGCCCAAAGGCATCATTTTGCGCACTGAAGTTAATGTAGATACCTTGGGTAGTTTGGAAAGTTGCTCAAGCATGGGGCACTCCTTATGACAATGAGAAGCAGGAAACACATTGGGCGGATCAGCTTATTGATGGACCCGCCCAATCTATATTTTAACCTGCGCTTACTCGTTGTACAAGACGTTGATGTCGTCAATCAACTTCTGATATTCAGCATCAAAGTCCAGACCTTCAGTATTCCTTAACAGGTCAAAGAAGGTTGAGAAGCGTGCATTGGCTTTGACGGAGTTCGGCTGGTATTGCTCCGAGCTAGGGGCGTCTGGGTAAGCCAGGCCCTGCACGAAGACATTCCAGCTTTCCTCGGTTACAAACGGATAGTCCTTGGATTTCGCCTCGAAGAACGCATCAGTCTTCTCAGGAACGGCGGGCATGGCGCCATAGATAGGCAGAAGTTTATCCGCGCCAGTGGTGATGAGGTAGGCGAGCACTTCAAAGGCCTCATCCGGATGTTCAGTGGTCTTAAGGATACGGAAAGTATCTGCATCGATACGGCCGTTCACTTCGCCGTTCACACCGATTGGTTGAATGCCAAGTTGGAATTCATTGCCAGCTTTAGCGAAATCACCTAAACAACAGGTGTACCAGGTCTGGGTGAGGCCCATGGCGGATTTACCGGCATTGAACAGGTTGCCATTGCCGAATTCAGGCGCGCCAGCGAGGGGACCTGTGGCAATGAAGGGCTGTTCGCCGTACATGCCATCATAGAGCCATTGGAAGGATTCTTTCCAGCTATCGGGAATGGTGGACTCATAAGAGCCTTTCGTGTCGCCGGAGTACATCTTTGCTGCGCCGCCGTAGAATGTACCGACTGAAAGGATTGACTGCCACTGGGGTTCGTAGCCGACCTGAACGATTTGGGTGCGGTCAAAACCAGCTTCTGTGGGATTCAAACCGTTCACATCTACAGTCAAAAGTTTGGCGACTTCGGTAACCGTTTCCCAGTTCCAGTCAACTTCAGAACCATCGGGCATGACGTATTTTTCGCCGTATACTTGCGGTGGGTAATTCAAGCCCGCCTCGTCAAACATATCGGGGCGGTAGAAGAAGGCACCGGGGAACACAGCGAAGGGTAAGCCCACCTGTCCTTCTTCGGTTTGATAGAACTTGACCAAAGCCGGGTCGAAGATGCTGGTATCAAAACCGCTTGACTCAATCTGCGGTGTGATATCCAACCACTAGCCAAAGAAGTCATTGGAGCCACCCCAGCCTACAGGACCGACGATATCGGGACCAGCGCCAGATGCAATTTGCGTGGAGAGAGCATCGCGAGCAGCCTCGAAGGGTACGATTTCGAGGACAAGTTCAATTGCATCCTGCGAAGCGTTAAAGTCTGCAACTACTTCTTCCTGAACTGCAACCTGCTCAGGATTCGTGCCAGTACCAAGCCCCACAAACCAACGGATCTGGACCTTTTCACTGGTCGCGGGGGGTTCGGTGGCTGCCACAGGAGGTTCGGTCGCCGCCGCAGGGGGTTCAGTGGCTGCCGCAGGCGGTTCAGTTGCGGCAGGACCGCATGCAGTCAAGGCCATCGAGGCGATGACCAAAAGGGACAGAACGTACAATAGTTTCTTCATGGTGAGTTTTCTCCTCATAACTACTATTTGGATTTGACAAATATTGATTGGTGTATGGTAATTGATATTGGTGAAAGGTCTCACCTCCTTCGTGATAAGTTTTTGTTTCATGACTGGCAACCACAGGAGCGGCGGAAAATGATTTCAGTAGGGAGGATCATCACCTCATCTGAAAGCTGGTTCTCCAAAAGACCAAACAACCGCTCTGTAGCGATTCGCCCCACCGCTTCAGTTGGGGCTCGGACGGTGGTTAAGGGCGGGCTCAAAAAGGAAGCAAAACCAAGATCATCAAATCCGACGACAGCAATTTCCTCAGGTACTCTATAATCGTGTTGGTGCAAAGCTCTGAGAACACCAATGGCTGAGTCATCATCCCCTGTAAAGACAGCATCGAACGCGATCTGCCTGCCATTATTAAGAAACCCGTGCATGACTTGATAAGCGATATCGCGGTCGAATTCACCGTTCAGGATTAGATTTTCATCGAACGGGATTCCATTTGCCCGCAAGGCAGACTTATACCCCACTTCACGCCGTAAGGAATCTTCCTGATGGATGGGACCTCGCAGGAACATAATACGACGTTTCCCGTGTACTTTTATGAGGTGATCCACTAGCTTATGTGTAATTTCCGTATTTTCAACCGTTACACTTGGAATGGACACTGATGGAGGCGGTGTCCGATGCACCAATACCATGGGGAAGCCCCTGGCGTTCAGGTTAATCAGATCGTCATCAACGAGACCATCTGAAAAAACCAGCAATCCATCTGTATTATGTGGTCCGATCGGCGGTGGTGTTTCATTGCGAATGTCTGCGTGGTAGGTTGCAACGATCAAGTTGTATCCTTTCTTCCTGATTACCCCCTCCACGCCGTTCAACAGTGGAACGAAAAAATCGTTATGCAAATTGTTGAGTAAAAGACCGATCACACGAGTTTTGCGGCTTGCCAAATGACGGGCGGCGGCATGAGGCACATACCTCATTTCGATCATGACCTCATCCAATCGTTCAGCCACTTCCTGGGAAACAGGCGCATTTCGATTGATGTAGCGGCTTACCGTAGCTACGGAAACCCCGGCTTTTCGGGCTACATCACGGATCGTAACTGAAGAAGAGCGTCGGCGGCTCATAGATAATTCATGTAAACGGTTACTGTAAACGGTTACATTATTTCACATCCCAAATCCAAAGTCAAGCGACGCTTCTCTTAAAAAATCGCGCCTGGCTTTTTGGGGTAACCTATAAACACTTATGGACTCACTTTACGAGTTATGCTCAAAGGCGGTCTACCCTAAAGGGTACGATGTGTGACCGCCGCTTTTCGCAGGGTCACAGACCCTGCGAGAGCAGAAAAGTCCGTAAGGTCACTTATGGAATGATGTACAACGTCATGGACTGTGGCGGAATGGTAATCGTATTGGATATATCCATTTCCACAATATTTTCCGCCTTGTGACTCGGGTCGAACAGCCACGCCTCCGCCTGGACTGGGGCTTGGCCCTCGATCCGAATAGCCTTCCTCTTCTCTTCAAGCGACAAGTTGAGAACAATAACTGTCAAAGCGCCATCCGCGCGCCGCGCGGCATAAATCGAAAGATCAGAGTCATCAGAGGATGAATAGACAAGCTCATTGCCAAACTTTTTATACAGTTGATAAACATAATATGCAGGATAAACATCCGCATTCCCAACCAGTCCCCAGCCTCCCTGACCGCCCTTGGATGTCAACATCCAGTGATTTGCCATGAACACACCGTTTTTGATCATCCGCCCCAAAACATCTGCCAGCCAGAGCGCATTGAAATGTGAATCAGGTGTCGCCTCACCACCGACCGATTTATCATAAGCAGAGTTAAATTCAGTAACAGCAACAGGTATATCGCGCCCGGTATGTTGATGGATCTTTTCGCGCAACCTTACTATGATCTTATCCCACTCCTGGACATTCTGTCTTAACTCGTCAATGCTTGGCGACCCAGAGACCCTTGTACGCGGGAATGGATAACGGTGGATGGACACAACATCCACCAGATCGCCATTTTCTCTCAGGAATTCATCCATCCAAAATCTACCTTGTTTATCAGTCGCAACAGAGAGATCATAGTTGGTGGTGTTTCCTAGTGCATAACTAAACTGGTGGACCTCGGGCCCCACGAGCTTTATCGTCGGATCGACTTCCTTCATTGCAAGTGCAAATTCGCGCCATTCCTTGTTGAAACGTTTCGCATCATACGTTTCGCCTCTGCCTTTTAGTTCATCATTAAACAAGGTAGGTTCATTTCCAATTGACCAGTATTGCACGTTGTATTTCTTTTCAATATTAGTGTAGCGCACCATTTCCGCGGCTTGTTCAGGTGTTCCATCCAGAAGGCGGGCATGGAATATAGCCGTCGCACCCACTTTTTGTGCAAATGCCATGAATTGATCAATTTGATAAGTCTCTACATCATTGTGGTCACCCCACGAACCTGCCGGAAAGCGCAAAATGGTAACGCCCGAATCATACGCCGCAGGCAACATATCCAATGATACAACCAGCCATGGACCATAGTTTGATCCATACATTAGGGGGCTAATCGGCCCAAGAGAGTGTGATGGTTTTACATAAAGCATGTCAGGGATCGGAGAGGGTATAACTGTAGGTGTGGAAAGCGATGTTGCAGCGGGGATAGGAGTTGAGGTAACTGTGGCAGGCCCACCCTGAGTCTGATCGGTCAGTTCAGACGTGGATGCAGGCGTTCCTCCACATCCTGCGAAAATCAGAGAGAGCAATATCAGAATCAACAGTGTACGAGGCATATGAGTCTCCAATACATAATTTTAGCGGCTTCTTATACTACCAAGTCTTGGAAATAAAAAGGGCATCTCAAAAAGAGATGCCCGGTGTAATGTAGTATATCTTACTTATGATCAATATATTTCAAACCTGAGCCGGTGTTGAATAAGACAATACGTTCTTCAGGAAGTATCCAACCTTGTTTGATGAGTTCTTTGAGGGCTGCTAATGTCGCTGCACCTTCTGGGGCAGCAAAGATGCCTTCCATCGCTGCCAATTGACTCTGCGATTCGAGAATAGACTCATCACTGACAGCGATGGCTGTGCCCTGGCTTTCATAAATATCTTGAAGGATGAGATGATCTGCAAAGCTTTTTGGAACGCGCAAGCCCGAAGCGATCGTATGAGCGTTGATCCAGAAGTCACAAAATGACGCGCCTTCCTTAAAGGCCTTGACGACTGGCGCGCATCCATCAGCCTGCACAGAGACCATGCGCGGCCGCTTTGTGTTTTCCAGCCAGCCAAGCGTTTCCAGTTCGTCGAAAGCCTTCCACATTCCAACCAACCCGGTCCCGCCGCCCGTAGGATAGATGATTACATCAGGCAGCTGCCAGTCGAAAGCCTCTGCCAGTTCGTAACCCATTATCTTTTTGCCTTCAACGCGATAAGGTTCCTTGAAAGTGGAAACATCGAACCAGCCTTCATTTCGTGCTTTTTCACCTGCCATGCCCGCAGCATCACTGATCAAGCCATCTACCAGTGTGACATCCGCACCTGCCATACGACTCTCCTCGATGTTGGCAAACGGGGTATCCTTTGGCATGAAAATATGTGCCCGCAAACCTGCACGCGCAGCATAAGCTGCCAGGGCGCCGCCTGCATTACCTGCTGTGGGAATGATTACTTTTTCTACGCCCAGTTCTTTGGCTTTGGAAATAGCCGCAGCCAACCCGCGCGCCTTGAATGAGCCCGTTGGGTTGCTGCTTTCGTCTTTCACATAAAGATGCGAGAGCCTCAACTCTTTTTCAAGGTGAGGCAATGAAAGTAATGGCGTATCCCCTTCGCCGAGGAAGATCTGATTTTCCTGATTTAAAACAGGGAGTACCTCATGCCAGCGCCACATCCCTTTTTTTCGGTGTGTGATCGCATCGCGATCTACATGCTGGCGCGCGGACTCAAGATCATAGCGCGATAATAGAGGTGATTGGCAAATCGGACAAAAGGTATTAAGTTCAGCGTAGTTATAATTTTCGCCGCAGCCAGAACATTCGAGATAAGATAGAAAAGATAATTTCATTGATTCGGCAGCAGATAACTGTGCATTCGATTTCCATGCGTGTCGCTGCCTTTTGAGTTTATCACGATCATTTTTATTGCGTGGGGACAAACGCTTCAACCCGTGCCCACAGTTCGCGAATATTGATTGGCTTGGACATATAGACATCACAGCCGGCGTCCAGCGCCCTTTCAGCATCACCCTTCAAGGCATTTGCCGTAACCGCGATAATGGGCGTTGAAGACAATACGCGCTTGTCACTGGCGCGTAGGCGGCGTGCGACTTCATATCCGTCAATATCTGGCAGGTTGATATCCAGCAGGATCAAGTCCACCTGCTCAGTTTCCGCGACGCGTACACCATCCAGTCCATTCCTGGCTTGGAGCAGACGATATCCTCGAGATTCCAAAGCCCGCTGGACCAGCCGCATATTATCAGGATTGTCTTCGATATAAAGAATGTTATTGTTCATAATTACTCTCCTTATTCTGCACTTTTCTCTTCAATCACTTGTACAACTTGATCAACAAACCTGCGCGGGGGTAGTGATCCCTTTTGGTATAGACCTTCAATATGACCATTGAGCCGCCCGCGCTCCTCAGGGGTAATATCTTTTGCGCTGACAACTACAACAGGAATATCTTTTGTGCGCGGGTCGAGCTTGAGTTCTTCGACCAATCCAAACCCATCAATGCCGGGCATGGTGAGATCAGAAACGATGAGGTCGGGTAATTTCTGTCGCGCCATCGAGAGACCTTCCCATCCGTCTTTCGCATGAAAGACACGATAGGCTTTATGTCCTTCGAGGAGTCGGCGAACCAGCAAGGCATCATCATGATTATCATCAATCAATAACACTGTAGTTGTCTTCTCATCAAGATTTTCAAGGGCGGCTTGCAGACCCTCGCGTGGGGCGGGAGATTGGTCTTTGCTCAGATGGACATCCACTGCCCATTGATCGCCGAGGACATGTTTTTCGACGGGGAAGGTGTGGCCTGTGCAATTGACAACAACCTTTTCATCAGCTTTGATCGTTCCATTGTGGATCAACTTCTCGAGTCCCGCGAAGGCGACAGAGGTGGCCGGTTCGACAGCCATTCCCTCACTTTTGGCGAGCGCGCGCATTGCGGAAAATGCTTCGGCATCCGAGACAGACTCCATTACACCGCCAAATTCCTGTGTGAGATTCCATAGGTAAGTGTAAGTTTTGCCAGGATCACCGGTTGAAAGGATAATAATGCTTGTCTCTGGAATAACTGCCTCAGCAACATCCTTACCGGCTTTGAAGGCATTGACCATCGGCGCGCAGCCTTCGGTTTGAATGATCGCCAGTTTGGGGATGCGATCAATTAATCCCATGCTTTTGAGTTCTTTGAAGCCCTGGTAAGCACCCAGGGGTCCCAAGCCGCCGCTGACAGCCTGAATATACCAATCAGGGGCATGCCAGCCAAGTTGCTCAACGATTTCATAGGCGATAGTCTTCATTGCCTCACGTGCAGGGATCGAACTGGCTCCACGATCAAGCAATAGATTGCGGCGTTGTGCAAATTGAGAGGCGATCTGTTTCGTCTGATCATAATTTCCGCTGACGCGAATGACCTCAGCACCAAAGAGCGCCGCCTCACGCAGCTTTTCCTGTGGAACCAGGCTGGTCATAAAGACCCAGAGTTTGATCCCAGCCCGCGCGCAAGCTGCCGCGTATGCCACAGCCGCGTTACCCGTGGATGCAATGACTGCTTCTCGTACGCCATTTTCCAACATTGCCGCAACCGCACCAGCGGCCTGGCGGTCTTTGAAAGAGGAGGTGGGGCCGTAGCGTTCGTCTTTGATGTAAACGGAGTCATGCCCAAGTCCACGCGCGAAGCGTTGTGAAAGCCAGAGGGGACTCCCGCCTGCGGGGTAAAGGTCCAAAGAGGCGGGGTCCCTCAGCGGCAGGATATCCTGATAGCGCCACATGTTTGAAGGGCGGTTAGGAAGCCCGCGCAGGAGTTCGCGCTTGAATGCGTCGTAATCGTAGCGCGCCTCCAGCCATTGCGAATCGCATTTTTTACAAGCCGCAGGTTTGAACGGCTCGTAAGGCTGTTGATTGCCACACAGATTACACTCAAGATACTTCGGGAACGACATCTTATTTTTCCTGTTTTTCGACCACTTCAGTGATTCTGGCTTCGAGAGGCAACTCTACGAAGAAGGTCGAACCTTCGCCATTCACACCCGTGCTTTCCACCCAGATGCGCCCGCCATGCATTTCAACAAGTTTGCGGCTGATGGGCAAACCCAGCCCTGTGCCGCCGACCTTGCGCGTGGTGGATGTATCCACTTGCGTGAACTCCTGGAAGACGGCTTCGAGTTTGTCTGGCGGGATGCCAATGCCAGTATCTCTGACGGTGATGAGGACTCTTGCGCCGTCCATTGGCGCGACGCGCAGGGCAATCTTGCCTTTTTCTGTGAATTTGATCGAGTTGTTGACCAGGTTGATCATCACCTGGCGCAGGCGGGTGTTGTCTGCAAAGATTTCCACTTCCTGATCCGAGTCTTCATCAATGAAGAGCGCAAGATTCTTCTCGCTTGCCAGCGTGGAGGTGATACTGGTGACTTCATCCAGAACGCTATGAACCTTGAATTTTTCAGGGTGCAAATTCATGCGTCCAGATTCGATCTTTGCCATATCCAACACGTCATTGATGAGGTGCAGGAGGTGCTGTCCGTTTTTCTGGATGAGACGCAGATCGTTATCCATGTAGTCAGTAAGGTCACCATCCAGACCTTCCAGCATCACATCTGTGAAGCCGAGGATGGAGTTCAACGGTGTGCGCAACTCATGTGACATATTCGCGAGGAACGCCGACTTGAGGCGGTCAAGTTCTTCCAATTCTTTCGCGCGCTTCTGAAGTTCTTCCGAAAGGCGTAAGGTTTCAAGGTGAATGCTTGCCTGTGCGGCAATTGAAGCCGCCAGGCTTATGGCTTCTGCCGGAACATTCTTCCAGCCTGCCACAGCCAACTGACCCACGGCTTCGCCGCGCACGATAAGAGGTTGAGTGAGGACAATATCCTGCGGCGGGGTTGATTCTCCCATTGGGGTTACTTGTACAGAATCATAGACAAAACCCAGATTAGATTCATCCTTATCGGTAGTAAAAGATTTCCAGTTTTCGCGGGTGAGGCGGCGGATGGCTTCTTCCGCTTCGGAGCGGGCTCGGGATGCATCCGCCAGCAGGCGGATGTTTTCCACTTGCTGCGCGACCTGATTTGCAACCGCGCTCACTAATTCCTTATCTGCATCTGTCAATGGACGATTCGGATCAGGCTTTAGATATAAAGATCCAACTTCTTCGTCCATAACATTGACTGATTCATGAACCCCGCCATTGACGTGGAGTTTATCGGTATAAGGCGTCACGGATGCCTGGTTGTAAGCGTAACCAATGCGTTCGCTCTGGTTGATTGCATCCAAGTAGGAGTCCCAGCTTTCGTGCATGAAGCGGCGGGTGGCTGTCTCAGCCTCTGTACGGGAACGTTCAGCCGCGGCGAGCAGGCGCAGGTTCTGGATTTGAAGCGAGGCTTGCTGGGTTATCACGTTAACCAGTTCCATATCACTCTGCGTCAGTGGCCGCTCGGGTTCAGGTTCAATCTGCATTTCTCCAATGGTCTGTCCACCTATCGTTAATAGGGAGGTGGTGACATCATTTAGATTTGGCAGCGTGTGCATTGAACCCTGCAAAGCTTCCAGCTTGTCATTCGAATAGCCATAACCTATTTGATCCTTCTCATAGATAATGGTGGCTGCAGGACGATTGGTACTTCCATCCACGAGTTTGTCATCCTGGGCAGATGCGTTTATTTCATCTTCCAGGAATTTCTTTTCGAGTTCAACCATGCGCGCCCGTAACGCTTCGAGTTGCTGGCTTATTTCCTGTGTATGACTATCTGGATCAGCAGCAAGGCGCTCAAGTTCTGTAAATAGTGCGTTTAGCCGCTGGCGTTCTTGTTTGTTGTTCATAGATTACTGTCTCCTGAGTACCATCATTTATTACGAAAGGATGGCATTCCTCGTGACATCGTTTTCTTAATGACCGTTTCCATTACCGTTACTGTTGACAGCGGCTTTTGTGCCCATCCCTAATTGAGCGATGGTAAGCGGAGCATCCAGCGCGCGCCCCAATTCGCGTGCCGCGATCTGGAGAACAGCTTCGACTGTAGTGGCGCCTTGAATCTTCTGACCGATGGCGTTCAGCCTGGATTCACGCTCCGCCTGGCGTTGTGCTTGCGAGAAGGTTCGTGAGTTCTGTAGAGCAACAGCAACCTGGGATGCAAGTGTCGTGTTGATGTTCACGTCAATTTCAGTAAAGCGATTTAGTTGCTCAGACTGCACATCCATAACACCCAAAACCTTATCGCCCACGATCATGGGTACTGCTTGTTCCGATCTTGTGTGAGGCAGGAGCGGATTGGGTAGGAAGTCCGGATCAGCTTGTACATCGTTCACCGCGGCACCAATACGGGTTCGGGCAGCGCGTGCGACCAGGGATTTTTCACTATCGAGCGGGATCTGGCGACCCTCTGAAACCATTTGTTTACCTACATCACCAGCGCCAGCAGCCAGCACCAGGGTGTCTTCGGCTTCATTCATGAGGTAAATATGGGCGTGATAAAGATTGAATGCCGATTTCGTCTTATTCACCACCTCTTGAAGGAGGCGGTCGGTCTCTGTAATTGTGGCAGTGGCAGTACTCACGCTTGCAACCACACCCAACTCTCTCGCCATCTTCTGTGAAACCTGGAATTGGCGAAGGGTTTCGAGGGAGGCGGCTACTTGTTGCGCCAGGGTTGTAACGATCGCGATGTCCTCGTTGGTAAACCGGTCAACATGATCAGCCTGCACGTCGAGAACGCCGAGGACATTGTCACCGATCGAGACCGGGATCGCCATTTCCGCCTTTGTTTCGGGCAATAAGGGGTTAGGCAGGAAGTCCGGTTCCTTGGTGATGTCGTTCGAGATGGCGCCCTCATTAGTGCGGGCAGCGCGGGCAACGAGGGATCGTTGATGATCAAGGGCAATCGTGCGTTTCTCACCCACCATGATGCGACCAGGCTCGCCTGCACCTGCTGACAATACCAAATTGGTTTTCTCGTCATTCAACAAATAAATATGTGCATGGTACAGGTTGTAACTGCTCTTGGTCAGGTCAACGACTGTTTGAAGCATGTCCTGCATCTCAGTGATTTGAGATGCCTTTGTGGCGATTTCAGCCACAGATTGCAACTCAGCAGCGCGTCGGGCGATGGTGGCAAGAGTCTGTTTGATCTGGCGCGCCATCCCATTGAATGTGGTTGCCAGCGTACCAATTTCATCGCCGGATGTAATATCCGCATGGGCATCATAATTACCAGTTTCAAGTTCGTGGGCGGCACCCGTCAATTGAATAACAGGGCGTGTGATCTGTCGGGATAGGACGACCGCCAGCAAAATGGACAGAGCCAGCACAATCAACACGATGATGCCTGTAATCGTAAATGTTCTTGTGCTGTTTGCCTGGGCGGTTTCAATATCCTTCGTGGCTAACTCTACACCAGCGGCTTCGAGTTGCGCTGCGTCGGTTTGAATCTCGCTGGCGGCGGCACGAAAGACTTCAGTGGCGTCCACTACGTGCTTCTCTTTCTCGACCAGGCTAAGGAATTTGGTCAGGTAATCATCCGCCAGAGTTCTGACCTCCGCTTTTTCGGCAGTTGTAAGTACTTCAGATGCCGTCGCCTGATCTTTCAGTTGGGCAGTGAGTTCGGTCACATTTTCCACGTACTGTTGATCACCGCGCAACAGATAATCCTTTTCACGGCGGCGCATTTGAAGCATGGTAATCACCATTTGGTCAAGACCTTCGCGTTCGTAAATCTTTTCTTCAATGGCTTGCACCGCAACGCGGAACTCGCCTTCCAAACCAGTATCCACGAAACCTCTTTGTTCGATCAAATCAACCACAGAGGCAAATGACTGTTCGTATGTCAGCACACCCTGATTCATCACCGCGATATCCGCTTCGTATTGTGCTTGTGAAAAATCGGCAAGGGAAGCCCGTCCTACAACTGGAGCCAGCGCCTCCAGTTGTTTCAGGGTTTCTTTCATTTCGGCGGTATGTTGTTGGTTGGGCTTTACATAACTATCATATGCAGCCTCAAACCCTTCATCTCGCCAGCGCAGGAGGAAATCCTTCTCTCTACGACGGGCTTCCAGCAGGGTGCTATTCAACTGGTTGGAACGGTATCGGATTTCAACACCGCCTGCCAGCGTATCTTCGTATGAGCCCTGCACCCGGTTCAACCCAAACAAACCGGATGCGGCGATCATCAGACCGAAAATAAACAGCGCGCCAAAGGCTAAAAGGAGTTTGCGCGACAGGCTCAGGTCTTGCCAGAACCGGGCAAGTCTGTTTGTGCTTGCCATTGCGAGGGTGGTGGAATTAGGTGTGGATGTCATGTTCATTTTGTTTCTCCATATAAACTAAAAACAGATTTTGTTTTCAGCAGTTAGAATATTTCTACTGTAATAACTTTCAAGTTCACTTTTCGGTTGGCGTAGCCA
>JAKEFL010000328.1 GCA_022616105.1 Anaerolineae bacterium
AAAACGCAACGGCCAAAGCGCTTTTCAAAAATTGACGCAATTGATGGGTACGCCGGTTTTGCCTTTCTTGCTTCAACCAGTTCGTGCGTGAACAGTTACAAAAAAACAATATTGTAACCTTTGTATGCCAAAAAAAACGTTGCTCTTTTCTCCAAATAGTGCTAAATTAAGGTCCCTGCCGTCAATCACACCAAACAAGGAGACTGCCCTATGGCAAAACATCGCTCTCATGGAGAAGGCTCGATAGGATACATGGAAAGCAAGAAACTATGGGTCGCCCGTGTAACTCTTCCCAACGGGAAACGAATCGCCAAATACGACAAGCGGCAAGATGTTGTCAAGAAATGGCTCTTGGAAGAACGAACAAAACTTACCAACGGATTTCGCCCAACCAACGATAAGATTACGGTCGCTCAGTTGATGAATAGATATTTGACTGAATATGTAGAAACGCAAATGCGACCTACAACTTACCGAAGTTACGAGCATATCATTCGTTTGCACATTCTCCCCGAATTCGGGAATTATCCGCTCTCCAAGTTGACCCCCGATATTCTCGCTAATGTCTATAGCAAAAAACGTAAAGACGGTCAATCTAAATTCATCCTATACAAAACTCACAAGATTATGAGGCAAGCTCTTAACCGAGCAATTCGATGGGGTTACATTACATCAAATCCAACGAAATTGGTAGACGCGCCAGCCTTTCCAAAGACAAAACAAACTGTTTGGAGTGCTGACCAAGTAAAAACATTTCTTGCTGCCGTTCGGAATCACCGTTGGGCGGGTATTTATTATTTGGCTTGCGGAACCGGAATGAGAGTAGGAGAGATTCTAGGTGTGCCTCTTAACGCACTTCATGTTGATGAAAGTTACTTGCAGGTTGTACAGAGCCTATATTGGCTACCAAAACAAGGTGCAATCATTCAAGAACCGAAGACAGACGGTAGCCGTCGTTTTATCCAACTTCCCCCTTTCGTCTCGGAAGTGTTAGCGGAAACTTTGCAGCGACGCGCCGAATATGCAAAATCGGAACGTTGGGAAAAGGACTGCGGCTTAGTCTTCACAACAAGCGTGGGAACGCCCGTTGAATATCGTAACGTGATTACACACTTCAAAAAGGTGATCAGCGAAACCGGACTCCCGAATATTCGCTTTCATGACCTACGGCATACCGTAGCAACCCTGCTGCTCTCAAAGGAAATCAATCCTAAAATCGTTCAAGAGCTGTTAGGACACGCAAGCATAAATCTAACCCTCAACACGTACTCACACGTGATTAAGTCTATGAGGGGCATTGCTGCGAACGCTTTAGAGGAGGTTGTAGGATCTGCTTAGGTATGCCAAAAGTATGCCAATCACGATAGAACGCTTCGTCCAGACTGAACGATGTGGATGGGCAAAATACGCTCTTTTTGGATAGAATGGACGAAGAAATAAAGAATGGATAGGATTGAGCAGCAGTCCAAAAGCCGTTGGTTATATAATAAGATCATTATGCAATGACTCAGCTTGATGACATGGATTTCATTGTGCTAGAGTCTGTATGCAAAATCTGAAAAGAGGAAAATAGAGGCAATGGTGATCATAGCAGCAAAGTTGGAAGCTCGTTTTTCATAGCGAGTGGCAATGCGACGGAATTGCTTGAGGCGATTGATGAGTCTTTCAACAATATTTCGCTTTCGGTAATGTTGCTTGTTGAACGAACCTCTGCGTTGTTCATTGCTGCGCCGAGCAATGGTGCAACGAATATGGTAACGATGGAGATAATTGCGAAAGGCGTTGCTGGTGTAGCCTTTATCAGCCACCAGACGCCGAGGTCGTAATCGCCAATGGCCGGTTCTTCTGCGTATGGAACCTGCCTCCATCAGTTCTTCTGCCTGTTCGATGTCGCTTTCTTGACCCGGTGTGAGCATAAAGGTGATCAAGCGACCCGTACCTTCACAACGAATGTGGATTTTGGTGCTAAATCCACCGCGAGAACGCCCTAAGGCTTCTCGTTCCGGGCTGCTTTTTTTGCACCCGCAGCATGTTGGTGCGCTCGCACGGTGGTGGAGTCAATGAAATGGATCTCCCAATCCACATTGCTCTCCACATCCAGAGCAGTCTGCAACTCAGCAAACATCCTCTCCCAGATGCCTGACTTGCGCCAGCGCTGAAAGCGGCTGTAGATCGTCGTCCACTTGCCATACCGTTCCGGCATGTCTCGCCAAGGTGCGCCTGTCCGCAGCACCCACACCATTCCATTCAGGAGTTTTCGATGATCCTGTGCAGGTCGTCCACGTCTCGTTTTCGCTTTCGGGAGCAACGCTTCGATCCGCTCCCATTGTTCATTCGTTAGGTCGCCACGGTTTCCCATGCCAACCAGTTTATCCACTATTTTCTATTTTGCATACAGACCCTAAGAATACAGCACGAGCGGAGAGACCCAAGCTCTAAACTTCAATGCGTAGCAGGATTGTGTCACAGTCCAAACCAACGGCTTTTTGGCCGTTGATTCGATAAAAAGAGCAGAGCGGAGTTACCAGCGGTATTTTCAATTGCCGTTATTCAGTGTCCTTCTGGCATCTGCTTTTTTTGGAACAAATGACGAAAGAAGTCCCAGGAATTCGTCTAGCCGTGATTTCAGCCGAACCGGGGACAAGAATGGCCGAAGACTATAATGGTGAGACAACTCCGGTCAATAATTTAGAGTGCAAGGCGGAGGAGAAAACTTCCCACATAGTTTTGGTCAACGCCACTTGGTTTTCCACTTTTTCTTGAATACTGTTCCTTGTTCGCTGGCATGAAGAACGGGAAAAAAGAAACCCCGCATGCTTGCAACAATCTGATGGATCGCAACCGCATTTTCATCTCGGAGTTTTCTTGAAAATGCGATCCATTGATCCCTTTTGGTTTCCGCAAATTCATCCGAGAAAACGATATGCCTTTCATCAGGTAATTCAGTGCTGCGATTTTGGAATGTTCTCTCGATGGCAGTTTGGATGACCATGCCGTCAAACTCAAAATTCGTGATCAGCATCCAAATATCGTAGAAATCCTTCATGCGACTGTTTGCCAGTCCTAGCACCGTCATTGCCTGGAATTTCTCCGCGATGACAGTCTCGGGTGGATACCCATATAAGTGGGGAGCAGGAAAATCAAGGATAGTCGGATAATCCAATCTTTCAGGTGCCGGTGTGATTACATCCGCGAAGCCAATGTCAATTTGGATGGTGAGACGAGTTTTGCCGAGCCTAGCTGTCATGGTGATGCGGATGCCTTCATAATCTGCATCTTCTTTGATACGTTCGCTCCGAATGTGAACTGGGTCAAATTCAAGTCCATCGGGTTCGGCCTCCAATTTGGAGAGGTCTTGAAAGATCTTCAAGACAGCATCAAGCGTGTTCTGAGTGTGTCCCAGTAGGTCAATATCGCGAGTTGGACGCAGATTGGTCAATCCCCAGGCATTGAACATCAATGCGCCCTTTAGCGTGAATAGTTCTGAATATTCGGAGATGGAAAGCCGGTATAGGAGCCGTTCAATCGCGTAATATTGAAGCAGTTCATTAAAAGCCCGTCCAGCTTGGCGTGCCTTGTTCAAAAGCCTCTGATGAATGGATGCGGGTAAGTTCTTCCTTTCAGTAGTCATGCCAGTGCCTCAAGATACGGCTGCATAATTTTCTCTACCCGATCAATCTGGGCAAACCGCTGGATCTCATTGAAAGTGGCTTTCTTTTGACGTAGTCCCTCCCGCAAGGCTTCCAATGCCACGTCCATTCCGATGCTATTCCGAAACTTGAAACAATCTGCTATTGTTTTTGCAACGCTATATACTTGAATACTTACGTTATCAATCTTATGCTTTTCGATCCCTGCCTGGAACGGTTCAGGTGAAATCCAAAAAAATCGAGTTGGCGGATACTTTATCCGCGGCTTTTCCGAATCCTTAGGCAAGGCGACATACACCTCATGTGGAATCTGCGTCGTGATTTGATGAAAATACAGTGCAGAAATCAGGCAGATAACCCCCTTTGGAATCAGCAAGGATACAACTGCCAGATCAGGATCGCTCCACACTTGCTCGTTTGCCAGCCGATACAGCCCGCGTCCTTCCTGTAGGACAAGTCCGTGGTCGCGCATTGCATATAGAATACGCGGTTGCACTCCCAGCTTAAAGAGCTGGGAGGATTTCATCACACCATTATGCTTTTGGAAGATCTTTATCACAGTTTGAAAATTGTCGCTCATCAGAATTAACCTTACTTATAAAAAAGTAAGGTTAATTCTATTCAAACTGGCTGAATTGTCAAGATGAATGTTTGATATATGCCATTTTTAATTTTTACTCTTGTGTATTTTCTGCTTTGCGGCTAAGTGGCTTTGTTTGCTCAGCCAGACCCGATACAACAAATCGAGAATGCCGTGGATGAAATCGGAGTGCCAGCCAGTCTCTCTTTGGAAAGACTTGAACTCTCAACTTCAATGCTTAGCAGGATTGTGCAACAGTCCAAACCAACGGCTTTATAGCCGTTGGTTCGATAAAAAGAGCAGAGCGGAGTTACCAGCAGTATTTTCAATTGCCGTTATTCAGTGTTCTTCTTTTCGAATCTTGTACGATGAAATTTTTTCTCTACGCTTGGCAATTCGATTCCAGACTGCTCACAGAGCCAAACTAAAAACTTCGCTTGATATTCAGCAGTCTCGACTGGCTCGCCAAAGTACACTAAAAGGCTAGCTGTGTGGACTCTAGTAGGCTACGAATTACGGGGCTTGAAACTGCGGTCCACATGGCTCTTATCCGTGAGAACCGAAGTTCAGTTGTTCCCGACAGATTCATAGACCTCACGGCTTGCCCATAAAACTAGCCATGAGGTCCGCAGTGAGACGAATAAGAATTAGAGGCCAGATTGTAGTCCTCACGGTTTTTTCCTCTTTGGATTCGTCACCGTAAAATTGCGAATTTTGAATTACCCTTACGAGAGACAGGTCGTGCTCACAATTTGTCGGCCATAAAAGAGACCTCGAACTTCTGCACGCTGGGTGAAGCGGGGCAAAGTCTGGTGCGGGTGTCCTTGAGCCATTTGGCAAGTCAAGGCGCGGCAGGCTTGTGTGCTAATACCATCGACGGGATTCGAACCCGCAAGGCTTAACTACCTTCAGAAGAATTCACGCACGATGCAGATCAGGCTGTAGAATTAGGTTACCATGTCCCCACTACTCGAAGTAGCGCTCAATGGCTCACGGTCTCGCGCCGAACATCCAAAAATCCCGCGTAGCCCAAAGGAACTGGCCAAGGAAGCGCGCGCTTCAGTAGATGCAGGCGCGCAGATCGTGCATCTCCATCCGTATGATCCATCAGGAATCGAGACGTTGTCTGCCGAGCCTTGTGTGGCTGCGATCAGAGCGGTACGAGCGGCCTGTCCTGGCATTCCTATTTCGTTGACCACGTCAGCGACTGTCGAGCCTGACCCGCATCGCCGTCTGATGCTAATCGCTGGCTGGACAGAGCTACCTGACCTAGTCACGGCCAACCAGGGTGAGGAGGGGATTCTTGAGCTATGTGAAATGCTGATCGAGCGGGGCGTTGGCATTGAAGCAGGCCTGCTTAGCCTGGAGGATGCCCGCGCGTTTGTGCGCTCGGGGTTGGCCGATCGTTGTGTGAGAGTCCTTGTAGAGCCGCTGGACAATCATCCAGAAACTGCCATTGCGCACGCTGCCGCGATGGAAGATGTGCTAAGTACAGCAGGCATCGTCTTGGAACAAATCCATCATGGAGATGGTATGCCCAGTTGGGCGGTCAGCGCGCGGGCTGTTTCTCGGGGACATGGCATCCGGACCGGGCTGGAAGACACAACGGTCTTGCCAGATGGCCGCCCTGCTGCCGACAATGCAGTGCTTGTACGTGTCGCTCTCGCGATGTTACCCCAAAAGTGATACTAAGGTTCGTGCCTGCGATTGGTTTGATGCTATCAGCAAGTTGCTGAGTTTAAGCGGGTTGGACAGGCACGTAGCAAAAGCTGAGGAAACGGCCCAGCACCCCTGGATCCCCCTCAATTTGAATCAGGTCCTGCTCAATCACCTCCTCCGGTTTAAGCTGACCTGTAAATAATCCCAGGAAGACCTGCATATCGATATGGAAAGTCGCATCCGCTTTTTGGGACTCGCTTTGATGAACCTGAATCTCGCCTTCATTCACATGCACATGCAGGGTTTCCTCACCAAGGTGCAGCCCGTAGGTTTCATTCACTTTCTGTGCCGCCTCAGGGCGGAAGAACACCTTGAGTGCCACCGCGATGGCTCCCAGACTCGGCAGCGCGATACCGTCTAGCGAGCCCGGGAGCATCTGGGCGCCCCATTTGTCTACCTCCAGGATAGGTCGTTCCAGGGATTGTCCTAAGGGAGTCAGCTCATAAACAGTAGAACCTTTCGCTCGAACCCGCCTGAGTCAAAACCAGACGGCCTGAGATGGTCTGCCTTATCTCACCTGACGCGCGATTCGACGGTGTGTTTCAAGGCGTTCATCACGGACGCCAGTTGCTTCATCCTCATGAGTCCCATCAGCGGTTCCATGAGCTTCATCCAGCCGATTGGTTCCACTGACCCCCGCGCTTTGAGCAGCGTCCCACCCGCAGCCGTGGGCGTAAAGGTAAACGTCGATTCGACACGAAAGTTTTTTGTCACCCCACGCCGTCCCAATTTGTGAGGCCGCTCATACGCCGTGGTTTCCTCGGTCACTACTCCCGTGCCGCGATATTCGCCTCTGAAAGTCGTCCCTATACCAAGCGGGCCAGGTGACGTCTTCTCGACCACTCCCAGCGCAGAGGGATGCCAGTCTTTGTCATTTCGCATATCGGCCCATAGGTCAAACACCTCTTCGGGCGGGCGATTGATTTCAACTTCTACTTCTGCCCTAATCATGTTGAGCTTCTCCATTTCTTCAAGTGGGTGTCTCGTTCGTTTAGGGCCGCCCATTTATAGCATCATGCCCGGAGCGTCAAACAATTTGTGTTAGCAGGGCGTTTATTGCATCGAAATCAATTTTGTGCTCCAATTTCACGGGATCGTCGGTCTTCCCATTCATCTCAGCCGTGAAAGTATCACCTTTCTCTTGCAAGGTCAACTCGCTCTGAAAAGCGCGACAATAAACCACCTCTCCATCCTGGGTGGAGCGTGGAATGGCAATGACTGGTCCACAATCAGGGCAGATCACCAGCGGAATTCCATCAGCACTATGGCCCATTATGTGCGCGAGATCACCAGCGCGACCAAGTTCACACAAATGACTGACCCGGGTGCTCTCAAATTGTGTTCCAGGCTCAGAGCTGCATACATCTGCTTCAAGCGTCGGTTTTCTTCTTACAGTTCTTTCGCTTCAAAGCACTCACATCCATGCCGCCATACCGAGCCTTCCATTTGTAAAAGGTGGCTTTGCTGAACCCATATTGGCGGCTCAAGTCTTCCAGCGAAACACCGGCTTCCGCTTCCTTCAGAATGTTCACGATCTGGCTTTCGGTGAACTTCGCCTTCTTCATGTGGATCGCTCCTTGCTCTATTGTGCCAGAAGGTTTCCACTTTTCACGGGCCCTATTTTAGGAGAGGGTCACCAATCAACTCTACAATACTGTTAGGACGGCGCAATATTTCATTTACGTAAGTTATTCCGATGTAACGAGTGAATACCATACATACATTATTGCGTCATGCATACATACAACGAACTACGTGTAGATTTATCATTAAAGAAAGAGGATTTATATGCAAGCGGTATCGGTCAATATCTCATTGTTGAAATCATTGCTCTCGCTCGCGACAGTGATCGAAGCGAAGGATCCTTACACAGGCGGGCACACCTGGCGAGTTAGCCGCTATGCGCGCTTGTTGGCTGAGAGTTTGGGATTATCCGAGGATGAAGTCTTCATCGTCCATTTTGGAAGTCTATTGCATGATATTGGAAAGGTCAGTGTTCCAGAACCAATTCTCAACAAGCAGGATAAACTGACGAGTGTCGAATACGAGATCATCAAGAAACATCCCGAAACGGGCCTGCCTCTTGTGCGCGAGCATCCTCTCGGCGCGCTGGCCCTTGACATCGTTGCGTCCCATCACGAACGATTTGACGGAGGCGGTTACCCGAAAGGGTTGGCCGGAAATGACATCCGTCTTTTTGCTCGTATCGTTGCCATTGTAGATGCCTTCGACGCGATGACCAGTGCGCGTCCGTACCGGGCGGGCATGCAGGCGCAAACGGCGTATCAGCTCATGGCACAGGAAAGCGGCCGACAATTTGATCCTGTTCTTTTGTCCGCCTTTTTGGACTTGGGAAAGCGCGGCGAACTTGACCAGATCTTGGGTCACAGCTCTGAGGAGCGTTTAATGCAAGGCTGCCCTGAGTGTGGGCCAATCATTGTTATCCCGGTCCACTGGCAAAGTGGGGACAAAGTCATCTGCCCGAAATGCCTTAGCAACTACAACGTTCACCCTGATGGAGATAAATTTGAAGTTGAATGGGACCAAACCGTGAATTTTACATGGATCCCCGAGCCTGACACCGACACGATTAGTGAAGTCGCGCAGTATGCGCCCAAGGAGTTGGGACTGCAATCCGATTTTCTCGAATTCAGTGTTTTTGATAGAAAATCCTACGATGCCTCAAAGGTGTTGTCCTTGCGGAGTAGGGTCAACTCGCTCTGACAAGCCCGACAGTAAACTACATCTCCATCTTGGGTAGAAGGTGGAATGGCAATGACCGTTCCGTAATGTGGGTAGGTCACCAGTGGAATACCGTCAGCGCTATGACCAATAATGTGTGGGAGATCGTCGGCACGACCAAGTTCGCACA
>JAKEFL010000050.1 GCA_022616105.1 Anaerolineae bacterium
ATCATGTGTGAACGACTTGGCGTGGATGTGTGGGAGGTGATCGATGCCGCGGCATCCAAACCCTTTGGGTTCATGAAGTTCACACCAGGACCCGGCTTGGGCGGTCACTGCATTCCCATTGACCCGTTATATCTTTCCTGGAAGATGAAGTCGTTCAATTACAATGCGCGCTTTATCGAACTTGCATCCGAGATCAATACCAATATGCCGCGTTATGTGGTGAGCCGTGTCATGGAGGCATTAAACGAGCGCGGCAAAGCACTCAAAGGCGCGAAAATTTTGATACTCGGCGCGGCTTATAAACCCGATGTTGATGATGTGCGCGAATCCCCTGCATTGGATGTGATCGGTCTGTTGCAAAACAAGGGAGCAATGGTGGAATATCACGATCCCTATATTCAGCATATTCATCATGAACATGAAGGCTGGCATATGGACAGCGTAGCAGATATGATGAGTTCGGTGAAAGGAGCGGATATGGTGGTGATCATTACCGACCATAAGGCTTATGACTATACGGATATCGTTGAAGCCGCGCAGTCTGTTTTCGACAGCCGCAATGCGACGCGGAAATTCGTGAAGAACAGTGGGAAGGTGGTCAGACTATAAAGTAGTCTGTTGGTCGAGTAGGCGGTGTGCGAAGCAATCCGCCATATCGAGACCAACAATTACTTATGAATATAAAGCATGTGGTTTCGATACGTGTCTCGCAAAAACCGCTCGACACTACTCAACCACCACGGATGACAGGCGACAATATGGCAAACTATTTAGTAACCGGTTCGGCGGGTTTCATTGGTGCGCGTACGGCAGAACTGCTCGTCAAAGACGGGCATACAGTGATCGGCGTTGATAATGTCAATCATGCCTACGATCTGCGCATGAAGGAGTATCGCCTGAAAAGATTGCAGGCGATGGATAGCTACACATTTCATAAACTTGACATAGCCGATAAAACGATCATTGAACAATTCAAAGGCGAAACATTCGATGGTGTGATTAACCTGGCAGCCTGGGCCGGTGTGCGCGCCAGCGTCAACAACCCATGGATTTATGTTGATAGCAATGTGACCGGCACGCTAAATATGCTTGAACTCTGTCGCCATAGTGGAACGAGGAAATTTGTTGTTGCGTCCACATCCAGCATCTATGGCGAAAATCCTCCTTATCCAACGCCTGAATCTGCATCCAGCAGTGAGCCTCTTCAGCCGTACGCAGCGAGCAAAAAAGGCGCGGAAGCCATGGCTCACGCGTATCATCATTTGCATGGCATTGATGTAACAGTTGTCCGCTTCTTTACTGTCTATGGGCCCGCAGGCCGTCCGGACCTTTCCATTTTCCGTTTTGTGCAGTGGATCAGTGAGGGGCGTCCTGTGCGCGTGAACGGGGATGGCGAACAGTCACGCGGCTTTACTT
This sequence comes from Anaerolineae bacterium, assembly GCA_022616105.1. Taxonomy (GTDB): domain Bacteria; phylum Chloroflexota; class Anaerolineae; order Anaerolineales; family Villigracilaceae; genus Defluviilinea. The sequence continues at coordinate 1,417 of JAKEFL010000050.1, forward strand.
ACATTGACGATATCGCGCGCGGCGTGATCCTGGCACTTAAGCCTGTTGGTTATGAGATCATCAATCTTGGCGGGCATGAGGTCATTACAATAAACAATCTGATTAAGTTGATTGAGGATGTGGTCGGCAAAAAAGCCGTCGTTGAATATGGTCCACCTGATCCGGCGGACATGCGCTCGAATTGGGCGGATGTGACCAAGGCCGGCGAACTACTCGGATGGGAGCCACAGTTCAATATGCGCGCGGGCATCGAGAAACTGGTGGAATGGTATAACGCCGAACGCGGCTGGGCAAGCGAGATATTGACTCAGTAACTCATGTTGCATCCTCCCGCTCAAAGGCGGTCTATGACCGCCGTATTTGCCAGATTACTCTGCAGGGTCACATTATTATCTCCGAATAGGGGAGTCCCTGCAGGAGCATGAACAAATCGAACGATGCAGATTTCAGTCTTGATACGAAAGATCATTTCACTTCCCTGGCTGCCTTATGTAGTAGCGCTGGCAGGCGGGCTTATTTATTTAATCCACGCGCTTTATATTGCCCATACTAAAACATCTTTTCTTGATGAGGGCTTATATCTTTATAAGGGGTATTTGTTTGTCAATGGTCTGCAGACTCCTTTTGCTGATTACGGAATCTGGACCAACCATGCGATCCTTTCGTTCCTAATTCCAGGCTACATTCAAAAATGGTTCGGACCCGGCCTGGAAACCGGTCGTTATTTTATGATCTTCCTCAGCCTTTTTACGCTATTGGGGCTTTGGGTCTTTGCGCGGCGCTGGGGGAATCTATGGTGGGCGGCAGGCGTAGTCTGGGTGATGGCGCTTAACCCGGCTGAGATAAAAGTCCATACGCTGGTGCTCTCTGAGGGTCCCATTGCCGCGATGCTGGTCTGGATCGTGGTTCTAACGGTTGGTGAAAAGCGTCCGCTTTGGCAGGTATTGCTCGGTGCTGCGCTCACCGCGCCCCTTGTATTGACGCGCGAAAACATGGCTTTTGTCCCGCCTATCCTTTTTCTTTACATCTTCTGGCAGCACGGATGGAAGGCAGGCTTTCTCGCGGCGCTTTGTTCTGGAATTTTATTTCTGGGAGGCAATGCGTTTTACTTCCCGAATAATCTAAAGTTTTGGGTGACGCGCGTTCCTGGTTTTCTTGCAGAGTTCATGCGTGATTGGCAAATGCCAAGTCCTGTAACTGGAACTATAGAATCTATTCCAGAACCTGAGGCGTCCAATTTATACCGGATGATCCTCTATTTCTTGTTGACCTTCCGATTGCATTTTGTTGCCCTTGTCAGCGCGGTGACTGTCTGGCTGTTGTGGCCCCTTCAAAAAATGCTGCCATTCACAGAACGGATGCGTGCCGCCATCTTTTTGAGTGTGCTGTTGGTTGTTCTGTATGTCGCGCATATTCAGGCGGCGTTTTTCGGTGAGTTTTGTATTTCCTGCATCCTTTTATATGTCGGTTATTTTGATGTTCTTGGATTGATGCTTTTGGTGATTGCCTGGCCCTTCTTATTAAAAGAATTGACTCCATTACGTCGTATCGTCGTTTTTGCGGTCATGGCTTTGTTAATTGTAGGTGTTGGGTTTAGTTCACACGAAGACTTAAGCTCGGATTTTGCAAAAGCGATGATCGAGCAGCTGGATAAAGTTTATGTATGGAACGCGCTGCTATTCAGGACCGGCTTATCTCCACTTTTGTTATTCAGAGTGTCGTTTGTTTTGCTGGTTGGCTTATCTGTGTTGGCGATTGGCGCGATCGGGCTGTGGGTGGCGTATCGTCGCTTAAACGGCAGGCAGGCCGCGGGTCGAAAGATCGCAGTCGTCGCTTTGAATGTCTTCCTAATCGCGGGCTTGATATTAACTCCAACTGGCATTCTCGGAGGCGGGAGTGATTTCTTCAGCTGTGATGGGTCGGATGTCATCGCATCCTACGAAAGGGCCGGGCGCGAGTTGAGCGGCGTCATCGAACCCGGTTCGAAGATTTATTGGGAAGGGCGGCTCCTCTCGATCTTTTTATATCTGCCGGATGTGCAAATCTATCCTCCACAAATGAACCATGTTCATTCATTTTATAAAGGCGGGGATTCTGATACGCTTTTACGCTTCAGCCACTGGAACGATGATCTGGCGCGTCAATGGCTTGAAGAGGCGGACTATATTTTGTTCCAACCCGAGGAAAGGATTTATTTGAGTGATGAAATTCTGGAGTCGGGGAATTATGTAAAAGTGATGTCCTCTTCCAAGGCTGAAAGATGCCGCTGGCAATCTGTGATCAATGTGTATCAACGCGTTGAGCCATAGATGGAACTATAGTGAATACTAAATTCTTGAACGGGAATATTTTAGGTTTTCCCGTTATCGTTGGCTGAAGAGATGAGGAGGCAATATATGGTTTTGAGTCCTCTCGACCAATCTAACCACGGAGACACGGAGACACGGAGATTTAAAGACTCGGTGTCTCCGTGTCTCCGTGGTTCAAAAAGGGGTGCCACCAACAATCCGCGTAACACCTGCACTACATGTGATTTGCTTAGCGAATCATGCAAGTGTTCGCGGCTAAAAAAACAAAATTAATGATTCAAAACCGATTTTCCAGGTGGCGGCAGGATAATCTCTTGCGCCGCGTCCTTCGCAACAGCGCTTACCTGTTCAGCAGCAATGCTGTATCCGCTGCGCTGGCTTTCGTGCAGGGAATCCTTGCTACGCGCCTGATCGGTGTGGATGGTTTTGGACTCGCGAATGGTACGATCATTATGTTTGCGTCCAATGTCAACAACCTGCTCTCGTTTCGGATGAGCGAGGCGATGGTCAAGTTTTATGGTGATGCTTTGCAGGCCGGGGCAAAGGAACGCGCCGCCGCGATTGCAAAAGGGATCGGTCTCATTGAGATCGCGACATCTGTGCTCACCTATCTTGTATTGATCCTCCTTACACCCTGGGCAGCGCGCGCTCTCGGCAAGGACATACAGACTGCTCCGCTCTTTGCGTTTTATGGCCTGGTGATCCTTGCCAATCTCGTTTACGAAACCTCGCGCGGTGTTTTACAGACGTCCCGCCGCTTTGATCTGATCGGACGAATCACAATGTTCCAGGGCGTGATCACTGCCGGACTGATCGTGATCGCTTTTGTACTGCAACGCGATATATTTGAGATTCTGGCTGCCTATCTTGCAGGGAAGATTTTCGCGGGAATTACGATTGGAGTATTCGCCTTACGAGAATTGAACATTTCCATCGGTTCTGGCTGGTGGCGTACGCCTCTCAAAAAAATCGCCAACTGGCGCGAGATCTTCACCTTTGCACTCAGCACAAACTTGAACGGCACAGTCAATCTGATCGCCCGCGATAGCGCGCCTCTTGTTTTGGTCTGGCTGCGACCCGCGGAAGTGGCACATCTTGAAGTTGGTTACTTTAGGCTCGCGTTGAGTCTCATCAACACAGCCACATTGCCCATCGAGCCGTTTATCTGGCCCACATATGCGGAGATCACACGCAGCATTGCAGAGCGCAAGTGGCGCGAAACAAAAATCCTTTTGCGACGCGTCAGCCTAATCTCCGCCGCGTGGATGGCACTCGCCGGCGGAGGGCTGGCGTTGATCGGCTGGTGGCTCATCCCGTTCCTCTATACACCTGAAGCCGCGCCCGCCTATCCTGCTCTTCTGATCCTGCTCATGGGCTATAGCTTCGGAAGCATCTTCACATGGAATCGTCCGTTGTTGCTGGCATTGGGCAAGCCATCTTATCCGCTCGTTATTGCGGCTGTTGTCGGCGTGATTGAACTTGCACTCGCGTTCCTTCTTGTACCGCGCTTCGGTTACCTCGCGCAAGCCGCTTTACTTTCAAGTTATTTCATTGTCGCGATTGGATTGATCACACTGCGCGGTCTGCGTGAGATCCGCGTTCAAGAATCGAAACCAGTATGAACATTGTTGCAATTGCCGGTTCAACGATCCCCTCAGACACTGCCAACAGCATCCAGGTAATGAAGGCCTGCTCTGCCCTGGCGCAACTGGGACACAATCTCACCCTTATCGTGCCAGACAATCCTCAATCGCCAATCGCGCTTCGTCTGCGTGTCTCTAAAAGCACTCGACACTCCGCTCAGCGCGAAATCGCAAATCGTAAATCTGAAATCGTCAATCGCCAATCGTCAATTGTAAATCTAAAATCTCACTACGGTCTTCAAACTGACTTCCCCATTGAATGGCTTTCCTCTTCAAGTCGTCGTTTGTTCACGTGGCAGTCTGTCCGCCGCGCCCGCGCGCTTAAGCCCGATCTGCTTTACACCTGGTTTCCTCAATCAGCAGTCTTTGGTTTGTTAAGTGGGTTGCCTGTAATTTTTGAAATACACATCCAACCAACGGGTCTGCTTGGTGCTGCATGGCATCGCGCGTTTGCTTCTTTGCGTGGGAAAAAGCGACTCGTCTGCATCACTCGCGCGTTGGTGAATATCCTTGAACATGACTACAACATGAGGTTTCAATCAGATGAAGTGGTCATTGCTCCGAATGGTGTTGACCTTGAACGCTTCGCCTCTTTGCCTGACCCTCCAACTGCCCGCCGTCAAATCGGCATTCGCGAAGCTCCAACTGTGATGTGCACGGGACATCTCTACGCCGGCCGTGGAGCGGACTTGTTTCTCTCACTTGCACAATCAATTCCTCATGCACATTTCGTCTGGGTGGGTGGCCGCTCTGAAGACATTGCAAGTTGGAAACAACGTGCAGAAGATCAAAATATTTCCAACATTACATTCACAGGCTTCATCCCCAACAATGACCTTCCACTCTATCAAGCCGCGGCAGATATACTGCTTATGCCATACAGGCGTTCGATCATGGGCTCCAGTGGAACTGCGGACTCAGCCAGTGTGGCAAGCCCGATGAAGATGTTCGAATACATGGCAGCGGGGCGCGCGATTATTTCGGCAGACTTGCCTGTGATTCGAGAAGTGCTCAATGAAAGGAATGCAGTATTTTGTGAACCAGCGGGGGTTGGTAATTTGGAATTAATAATTGGTAATTGGAGAATTGAGATTGAGACATTGCTTGAGGATAAAGCACGCAGGATCGAGTTGGGAAAGCAAGCGCGGCGCGATGTGGAGAAATTTTCGTGGCTGGCGAGGGAGGAGCAGGTGTTGGAGGGGTTCTAGGAGAAGTAAGTTTTCAACGGGTGCGTTACCCGCTGGTGGGCGAAACGAGACAACACCACTATCAAATTTGACAAGCAGACGTTGAACAGCTTCTATGGCTGCTCGAAAAGGTTCTATGCCTGCCTGCATTTTTATCCTGCGCCTTTCAATTTTGCCCAGAGTAGGAATACTTCCATTTCACCGTCATCACCATCGCGAGTTAAGCCAAGTTCAAGAGCGAATCCAAACAAAGAATTGATTTGTCTCCAATGTTCTTCCAAAGACATGGCGCGCAATTCCTGCCGCTCGCTTTCTTCGACGGCTTTCCAACGTTCACGGTACATTTTAATGTCGAAATTGGCATCCATGGGTTAACTTAGCCTGAATTGTCCCGTCAATCCATGATTTCGCCCGTATAATCCAAACGAGGAGAGAACCATGCCAAACTACATCTGCGCCACCTGTGGAGTCCAACATGGAGCGAGCGACACGCCGCCTGAGCATTGTCCCATTTGCGAGGATGAAAGGCAATACATTGGGCTTAAAGGGCAACGCTGGACGACCATCCCTGAATTGCAGAAGGAATATCACAACCGCATCGAAGAGGTTGACCTGAATATTACGGGCATCGGCACGGTCCCAGGTTTTGCTATCGGTCAGCGGGCGCTTCTTATCCAAACACCAAACGGCAACGTGCTATGGGACTCTATCAGTCTGCTTGATGATGCAACTGTGGAAGCTGTCCGTGCTCTCGGTGGGATTTCAGCGATCGCAGCTTCGCATCCGCATACGATTGGGTCGCTGGTGGAATGGAGTCATGCCTTTGATAACGCTCCGATTTACTGGCATGCGGATAATCGTGAATGGGTGATGCGGCC
>JAKEFL010000329.1 GCA_022616105.1 Anaerolineae bacterium
GCCCCGCCTGAATTGCCGATTCTCGAACGGGAGGGCGAACAGCCAGATGAAAAGACTCGCATCGGTCGTGTGACGGCTGGACTTGTTTCTGATAAAGAGACCGTGTTCCTCGGCTCGGGCACGACCGTCCTCGAAGTGGCGCGCAATCTGAGGGATCGTAAAAACCTGACCGTGATCACCAATTCCCTGCCTGTCTTGAACTTGCTGGTTGGGATAAAAGAGATCACGGTCATTTCTTTAGGCGGGATGCTGCGTGAAAGCGAACTCTCCTTTATTGGGCATATCACGGAACAAACATTGGCTGAAATCCGGGTGGATAAAGTGATTATGGGTACACGAGGCGTCAGCCTTGAACATGGCTTGACGAATGATTATTTACAAGAGACTCTCACCGACCGCGCCATCTTGAAGATTGGGCGTGAAATCATCATTGTGGCAGATCATACAAAAGCAAATCGCGTGTCTACTGTGCTGCTTGCGCCGTTGAACTCCATGCATGTGTTTGTGACAGATTCAAAGGCTGATAAGAAGTTTCTTCAGGCATTGAAGAAGCAGGGAATAAATGTAATTGTTGCGTGATGTAGAGCCGTTGGTCGAGTAGGCGGCGATGGTTGAGCAGAACGAAGTCCATCTCGAAACCCGCCGCCATATCGAGACCAACAAATAACAAGAAGTATTTTGCTTTCATGGTGGTCTCGATATGCCCTTCGCAACCAACCATTTCGACAGGCTCAATGGGCGGCTCAGGGCTACTCGACCACCGAAGTAGGAATGAAATGTTATTAGAAAACTTTCGCCCGCAATCCAAACTTGTGACCAAGACCACATGGGTGAACAGACCACGCTTTCCTGTCATTGACGCGCATAATCATCTCCGCGAACCATTCGGTGGTGGCTGGGACAAAAAGCCGTTAAGTGAATTGCTCGATCTGCTCGATGAAGCGGGTGTGACTCATTATGTTGATCTCGATGGCGGGTGGGGAGAAGATATTCTTTATGCACACTTGAAACATTTCAAAGAAGGTGCTCCTGAGCGATTCCAAATCTTCGGCGGCGTGGATTGGAGTCAGTGGGAGACGCACGGGGATGGATTCGCTGATTGGGCGGCGAGCAGGTTGAAGGTCCAGAAAGAGGCGGGCGCGCAGGGATTGAAGATCTGGAAGCCATTTGGGTTACATGTCAAAGATGATAAAGGGCAACTGGTCAAAGTGGATGATGCGCGCTTGAGTCCGATTTGGGAAACGGCTGGCGAGTTGGGTCTGCCAGTGTTGATCCACGTCGCGGACCCTGTTGCGTTCTTTGATCCGATTGACGAAACGAATGAGCGTTGGGAGGAGATCGGAGCGCATCCTGATTGGGCATTCACGAGTCCGCCGTTTCCATCATTTATGGAAATCATGAATGGATTTTTCAATCTGGTGAAGCGACATGCGAACACAACATTTATCGGCGCACATGTTGGATGTTATGGCGAGAATCTTGGATGGGTTGGAAGAATGCTGGATGCCTGCCCGAACTATACCATTGATATTTCTGCGCGGCTTGGCGAACTCGGAAGACAGCCTTATACCGCGCGGAAATTTTTTATTCAATATCAAGACCGCATTTTGTTCGGTTCAGATATGAGTCCTGATTTGGACGCGTATCGTTTGTATTATCGCTTCCTTGAAACGGACGATGAATATTTCAATTACAACGTGAGTGATGTTCCTCAACAAGGACGTTTTTATGCTTATGGTTTGTATCTCCCTGATGAGGTGCTGGAGAAAGTATATCGAAAGAACGCGGAGAGAGTTTTGAAATTCTGAGTTCAAAAATAATTGGTGGTTGAGACGCAAGCAGTCGAAACCACTAGTTTGAGAAATCATCGCTATAACAAAATCACTTTGCTTACTTGCTGGTTTCGATACGCCCCTCAAAGAGCATTCGGGGCTACTCAACCAGCGGAGTATCTATAAAACTATGCAACCAACAAACTATCACACCTACGATGAAATCAAATCACAGACTGAAGCATGGGCACAGGCTTTGGAAGTGGCATCCGCTTCTTCTTTGCCAAAGGCTGGTGACTACGACCAGGTCATTTTCACAGGCTGTGGCTCGACGTATTATCTCTCGCTTGCGGCAGCGGCGTTGTATCAGGAATTGACAGGTTGTTTCGCGCGCGCTGTCCCTGGTGGAGAATTGTTGCTGAATCCGCGCGCGCACTCTTTCGGGTTGACAACATCGCTTGATACGAATTATGACCCATCCGAAAAACGGACTGGCTTCGATGAATTGCTTTCGGTCACGAATGTCTTCCTGCCGAACGAGAAGGAAGCGGTGTCGTTATTGGGTGAGTCAAATGTCGATTTGGCGGCGAGCAGGCTTGGGTCCAGAGTGGAAGCGCTGGCGATCAAATTGGGTGCAGAGGGAGCGTTGGGAGTCCGCGAAGGTACAAGAGTCCGAGTCGCTTCGATCCCCATAAAAGTGATCGATACAGTTGGCGCGGGGGATTCATTCGACGCGGGTTTTCTGTATGGATATTTGAATCAGTGGGATTTGGAAAAGTCTTTGCAATTGGCTTGTGTGTGCGGCGCGCTATCCACGCAACAAGCTGGAGGGATTGATGGTCAACCAACCCTTGAAGAAGCGTTGTCTTTTCTAAAATGATTCTCTGTATAACTCCAAACCCAGCGATAGACCGCACGATCATTTTGCCAGGTCTGGTCTTGGGCAATGTTTATCGCGCACAGAAAAGCATTGTCGCTGCAGGAGGGAAAGGATTGAATGTAGCGCGTGCCATACGCACTCTGGGTGGCGAATCATTATGCATGGGTTTTGCAGGAGGCTATGCTGGTCGCCTGCTGGCTGAACTTGCACAAAATGAGGGACTACACTCTTCGTGGACATGGACTAATGCTGAAACGCGAACTTGTACGATCCTTGTCGCTCAAAATGCTGATGCTACCGTGATCAATGAAGCAGGTGCGCCTGTATCAAAATCAGATTGGAAGAAGCTGCGAGAGGATGTCCATAAACATATTTCCTCTGCAGGGTTGGTTTGTGTAAGTGGCAGTTTCCCTCCAGATTCTTCTGTTGAAGATCTGCAAGAACTGTTAAGCATGCTGGTTGATTCAGGCAGGCAGGTATGGATGGATACAAGCGGTGCTGCATTATCTACAGTGCTTACGTATCCCGGGATTTGTATTAAGGTGAATGGAGATGAAATTAGTGAGTCTCTCGGGTTTAAAGTTAGAGATCTGGCATCTGCAAAGCGAGCGCTGATAACGCTTGGTGAACGTGGTGTTACTGCCTGCGTAATTACGCTTGGAACTGCAGGAGCACTGCTTTCAACGAATATGGGCAGATGGCATGCTTATGGACCGCGCGTGCGCGTAGTCAGCACGGTGGGCAGCGGCGATTCGTTTCTTGGCGGATTTATCAGCGCATTGGATAATGGCAAGGGTTATCCCGAAGCCCTGCGCGATGCTGTTACAGCAGGGACTGCAAACACGCTCTCAGCAGGGGGCGGACAATTTGGGTTGCGGGAGTTCAAGGATATTCGAAAGCAAGTACAAATACAAGCCTGGTAGTTTCTCAGATTTGATTTTCCACTTGACCAGCGGATGAATCTTTGATTTGCCCATGATTCTGCTGTCGTTGACCCTTCCGCCCACCATGCGTTCTCAGCAGGCCACTGTGGTCAGGTTCTTGGACTTAGGGTTCATAAAATAATAACTTCCCTCGTCCGCCACAGGTTTCCGTCATTGCGAGGGCGATGCTCTCCCGAAGGGGCCCGAAGCAATCCCCTACACAATGAGGGACGCTACGCGGCTTCGCCAACGAACGGCTCGCAATGACGAGCCTGAGGGAAGTTA
>JAKEFL010000330.1 GCA_022616105.1 Anaerolineae bacterium
CCGCTATTTTGGCCGCTTTATCTTCATTTCTTCCCTATTTTTCACTTCCTGCAAGTTTATACATGTGCTGGATGATGCTCTCTCCGACAGCCTGCTAGCACCATTGGTTAAATAGGTGCGGCAATGAACGGGACTCGAAATGGCTGACACCAGATCACAACTGACTTGAACAGACTCAAATCCAAATCCGCTGGGATCTCATAGTTCTGGTCGCCGATATTTCCTTTCAGAAACCCCAAATCCACCGAACCCGGAATCTCTACACCAATCGAGGCGGGAACGGGGTCAATTGGCACAAGATAGACATGCAACTCAGGACCGTTGTCTACTTCAAAATCCTGCAGGCGTAAAATGCGCGAACCATCCGCAAGTTGATAAACAACTGCCTGACCGCTGCCTACGTGAATAATGTCGTAGAACGAACCTTGGGCGATGACGTTCATCTCAGCCTCAGGCATAGGCTCTTCCATCATTTTGGTTGGTTCCGCCATGGCAGTGGACATTGCCTCAGTTGCCTGAACGCTGATATCAGGCGCGGCTGTTGGGAATGATTCATCCACCTCTACATTGATCCATAATGGTGAAAGTAAATACCATCCGACTGGCAGGGCAATAAGTATGGCAATGGCAATTCCAATATAAAGCAGGTTTCGGTTTTTCATTTGGTTCTCCTTTTCAGGTTAAATTTCAGGATGTCAGGATCGCAGGGTTGCTTACAGCCAAATCATTACAGGAGTATTAACTGCTTCACTCATCAATGCTGTCTGACCATTCGATAAAATTCATCTTTCCACCACGAAATGATACAATCACAATAGTAAATATCACAACGTAGGAGTGAATGAAGAGAATGCCAAAACCAATCATCTTCACGATCGATGATGATTCATCAGTTTTGAATTCCGTCGAGCGCGACTTGCGCGCGCACTACGGACAGGATTATCGGATTCTCCCCATCGATTCAGGCCAGGGGGCATTGGATTATTTGAAAAAGATAGCGCAGCGCAACGAGACCGTCGCGCTATTTTTGGTGGATCATCGCATGCCTGAGATGAACGGGGTGGAATTCCTTGAAGAAGCCATCAAGACATATCCACAAGCCAAGCGGGTCCTGCTCACTGCCTATGCAGATACACAAGCCGCGATCGATTCGATCAATGAGGTTGGTCTCGATTACTACTTGATGAAGCCCTGGCATCCACCGGAGGAGCGGCTGTATCCCATTCTGGATGAATTGCTCGAAGACTGGAAGGTTCACGTTCGATTACCCTATGAAGGCATTCGCGTCGCGGGAACATTGTGGTCGTTATCAAGCCACGAAGCAAAGGATTTTCTTACACGGCATCAAATCCCCTATCAGTGGTTGGATATCGAAAAGGATGATAACGCGCGCAAGTTGGTTGAGGGAGTCATGTCAGATTCTTCGACAAAACTTCCCGTCATATTTTTCCCTGATGGGAAGATATTGATTGAGCCTGATTTGAAGGAGCTTGCAGATAAGGTGGGTTTGCAGACGCGTGCCGCGCTTCCGTTTTATGATGTAGTCGTTATCGGCAGTGGACCAGCAGGACTTGCGGCTGCAGTATATGCAGGTTCGGAGGGGTTGAAGTGCCTTGTGATTGAAAAAGCCGCGCCAGGTGGGCAGGCAGGCAGCAGCCCGAAGATCGAAAATTATCTCGGCTTCCCAACAGGCATCTCTGGTGATGATCTCACCCGCCGGGCCGTTTCTCAGGCAAAACGTTTTGGCGTGGAAATCCTTTCGGCGCAGGAAACAAAAAAGGTCTTTGTCAGAGATTCGTACCGAATTGTCCAATTGGCTGATGGTTCGGAGATATCCTGTCACGCGGTGTTAGTGGCAACTGGTGCTTCCTTCCACGCCTTGAAGATGCCGGGCGCGGACGCGTTGACCGGCGCGGGAATTTATTATGGTGCGGCATACACCGAGGCAATGAATTACAAGGATCAAAATGTATTTGTGGTTGGCGGCGCAAATTCTGCCGCGCAGGGTGCGATCTATTTGAGCCGATTTGCGAGCAAGGTGACCGTTCTAATTCGTGGTCCTGAGCCCACTGCATCAAAATATCTTGTGGATGCAATGAACGACAATCGAAAGATCGAAATTTGTTTGAACACAGATTTGATCGAAGTGAAAGGCAGCAACACACTGGAGCAAATTGTCATCAAAAATACGAAGAACGGCGAATCGCAAACGCTGAATGCTTCGGCGTTATTCGTTTTCATTGGTGTGAGACCACAAAGCCAGATTGTTTCGGATATAGTGATGTCTAGCGGGAAAGGATATATTTTTACCGGTCCTGATTTAATGGTGGATAAAAAACCGCCTCCGGGCTGGACCCTGGAACGGGATCCGTTTCTATTGGAGACCAGCGTCCCGGGCATTTTCGCGGCAGGCGATGTACGCTATGGAACGAATCACCGCGTCGCCTCCGCGGTAGGTGAGGGCGCGATTGCCCATGCATTGATCAAGGAATATTTGAAGACGTTGTAATGTTCTGTTGGTTGAGTAGGCGGTGCTCGTCCGCCGTATCGAAACCAACGAGTTACATCAAAAGAAGAAATAACTTGAAAATATGGTGGTTTCGACACCTGCATGATTTGCTAAGCAAATCACGTGCTGGTGCAAGTGTACGACACTCGCTATCGCTCGTGTCTACTCAACCACCAGCAAACTATGAACCTCAACGACCTCCGCAAATCGCCTCTCTTTCAGGGCTTATCGGACGAAGAGTTACAGCAGCTCATGGACATGGCTGAACCTGTCTCACTGCGCGCTGGCGATATCCTCATCAAACAGGGCGACGCGGGTGATTCCGCTTATGTGATTATCAAAGGTGAGTTTGAGATACAAAAACAATCGGGACAGTCACTCATCAAAATCGATGTGCGGAATCCGGGCGATGTGGTTGGAGAGATGGCTTTGCTTTCTCGTGCGCCGCGCTCCGCGACCATCATCTCGAAAACTGACAGCGAAACGTTGCGCATTCCACAGGATGCGTTTGAAAAGTTGTTGTTATCCAGTTCTACAGCGGCAATGGCGGTCTTGCATTGGGTGATGGCACGCCTGACTCAAAACGAGTCTCTGCTCCATCAGCAGGAAAAGATGGCAGCACTTGGCACGATGAGCGCCGGGCTTGCCCACGAATTGAATAACCCGGCGGCGGCCGCGCAGCGAGGCGCGGCGGAACTGAATAAAATTTTGATGAAATGGCTTGTCTTAACTCATCAAATCATAGCAAAGGCTTTTCAGGAAAACCAGACTGACTGGTTGAAAAAGTTCATGGACGAAGCAACCAGTCACTTCGCCGCGCCGCTCAAGCTCAATGCGTTGGAAAAGATCGATTTGGTGGACCAACTTCAGGCGTGGCTGGAGGCGAATCATATTGAGTCTGCCTGGGAAGTTGCGCCCGCAATGGTCAAGTTTGGATGGAATGGTGAGTCGCTTGAACATTTGAAAAGCACAACATTTTTCGATTTATCCATCCAATGGCTGGGAATAGGATGCCTGGCAATCGGGTCGTTATTTGAAGTTCAGGAAACAGCACAACGAATTTCTCAAATCGTCCATGCAATGAAATCCTACACCTATCTCGATCAGGCGCCGTTACTCGAAGTGGATATCCACGATGGGTTGGAAAACACACTTGTTATCATGCAACATAAGCTGAAGGAAGGCGTGACGATAAAACGCGACTACTCCGCTGACCTGCCGCGCATCGAAGCCTATGCCAGCGAATTAAATCAAGTGTGGACGAACATCATCGACAATGCCATTGACGCGATGAATGGCAAAGGAGAAATATCTCTGCGGACGTACCCCGAAGATAATAAAGTTGTGATCGAAATTACCGATAATGGCCCCGGCATTCCTGATGAGATCCAGGCGCGCATATACGAGCCATTCTTTACGACCAAGCCGCCAGGCAAGGGGACTGGGCTTGGTTTGCACATTTCACATGATATTGTAGCAAATCGACATCACGGGCAGTTGCTGGTTGAATCAAAGCCTGGAGAAACGAAGTTTAAGGTTATCCTGCCAGTGAGAATCCAAAATACTCCGTTGGTCGAGTAGCCCCGTGTTCGTTGGGGCATATCGAGACCAACAGTAACATGTGAACAATAAATTGCTTGAAATAGGTGGTTTCGACTGCTTGCGCTCAACCACCAGTGAATAGCAAAAACCAAAGGAGAAGGCAAACATGAATAGCGATCAAATGATGAAGGAAATCCTTTTGTCCACAAAGACTGTGGCGAGTGTTGGGCTATCTTCTAATCAACAGAAGGAAAGTTTTTGGATTGTTTCTTACTTGAAAGAGCAGGGCTATCGTATCATTCCTGTTAATCCAACCGCAGATGAGATTTTAGGCGAAAAGGCTTATCCAGATTTATCTTCAATCCCTGATAAGGTGGACGTGGTACAGGTCTTTCGTAAATCAGAGGATGTACCGCCTGTTGTGGATGAAGCCATCAAAATTGGGGCAAAGGTTGTGTGGATGCAGGAGGGAATCGTCAATGAAGCAGCTGCTCAGAAGGCGCGTGAAGCAGGATTACAAGTTGTGATGGATGCCTGTATGCGCGCCACGCATCGCAGGTTGATCGGACCGAAGCTGATTGGGTTGTAGACTTATGAGACCCTAAAGGTTTTCCTACCTGCCCAGCAACCAGTTTTGTAGGATTACATTGCCCACGAAGAGAATGATCAACGAAAGAAACCTTTAGGGTCTATGTTAAGGACAGCCTCGGTTTTGCCGAGGCTGTTTTCTAATTTGTGATTATTCCCTTCTAAGACTCAATCGTATCGCGCGGGGATCGCGTCCAAACGCCAGGCGTTTCGCCCATGTCGTCGGAATGGAACGCAGTGTATGAGCGTCCATGCAGGAACGTGATTTCGTTTTCCATCCAACATCATTCAAGACGCGCTCGATCTGATTTGCACCTGATTCCAATGACCAGCCTGCGGCAACTAGAGCATCCGCGTTTAAGTGAATATCCATAGTTGCACAGGGGCGCGTAACAGATAAAAGTCCACTAATCAAAGAAGGATCATTGCTCGCCAAACTTTCGAGCAGACTTCCCCATGGGAAGTTAATGCTGATGTATGATGCCAGTCCGTTCAACTCCTGTGGCAAAGCCTGCGCGCTGGCAATGATGAACATTGCATTCGGCAATTTTTTAAGTGAGTTGGCGCGTAGATTTTCCCGGCAGGCGTCCACGCCGATGAAGAATCTATCTTTCTGTCTTTCAGCCATGCAGCGCACGAAGCGTCCGTCGCCCGTGCCGAGATCGAGTGCGATATTTTCGCGGCCTGCGAGTCGTTCCGATAATTCAATCAAGCCTATATCATGGGACATTCTGCCCCGAATCGTTTCCATAAGGAATCTCCATTCTGTTATGTGAATTGGTTGAGACAGAATGGATCGGGGCGGACCTCGCGCACGGTACGCTTCGACTACGCTTGGTCTCGATACGAGCGAGACCAACGCTCGCTCTACTCGACCAGCGCCGCTCAGCGCGAAGAGACGCCTTGGTCAGGCGCCGTCGAGGTCATCGGGTGTAGGTTTTCTACGAGTTAGGGAAAACGCGAAACAAGCCCGTTGGGCTTGGCGAACGATAGATGTTCGTTCAGAGAAGACTTAACAGGGTGGTCGAGCGAATAACTTGTTCATGATTAAAATTATAGCACTGTGTTTGGAGAATGGAGATTAGAGAATTGTGATTAACCCAAGTCAACATGAACGGGGTTCACCCTGGAGCATGAAAATGTGCTACAACCAGAAGGAGCAGCCAACCCCAAGGTCGCAAGCAATTGGTGCCAAG
>JAKEFL010000051.1 GCA_022616105.1 Anaerolineae bacterium
CCTTTAAGTTCAACCCGTGCATCTATCAGGTCATTGAGAGCTTTGTTCCCACCATAAGTTCTCGATGTGGCAATGATCGCAACCGGATAACTTCCCTGCCCAGCAAGGATGGCGCGCTTCAGGCGCGGCAGAAAATTAAGCGTATCATCATCAATGAACTGCATATCTTCAAGGAACAATATCAGTGGCTGTCTCAGGCTTTCTGCTTTGATCAGCGCGATCAGCGCCAGAAGTGTGCTGTTATATCGTCCCTCGGCATCCAGCTGCTCGTAAAGCGAATCAGCCCAGTGCAGGTCAACAAGCGCGCCCAGCACAGAACGCAGGCGATCCAATTCCTGCGCGAGGGACCGATCGGAAGTTGATGCAATCAGTTCCTGCAACTTTGAATCGAAGATCTGTTTCCGTTCGTCAAGATTGCTGGCAGATGCAAAATCAAAATAACGAAACAGCCAACTGCGAAATGGATTGAACGATTGACGGAGGATCTGATCAGATTGACAAAGCGTCCAAATAGCATTGTTGTTCTCAAACAACTTAGATGCTCGGAATTCGTGCACCAGTCTCCCCTTCCCCATGCCAGCTTCACCCAGCACAAGGAGCATGCCCGCGAAGTTCCCACTCCATAATGGTTCCGCAAAATTTTCGAGAAGTGCCAGTTCCTTTTCGCGCCCGATCAACTCACCTTGATAAATCAGCTCCGCTTCCCTCTTGTAACCCTTCAGCAGGTTTACTCTCTGCTCTGAGGAAAAACCCTTGAACCGTTGCGCGCCGACATCTTCAACATCGAAGCGCGAGGATACGCGTCGCGCAATCCGGTCATCCACCCAGACCTGACCCGGCGATGCAGACATCATAAAACGGGAGGCAAGATTTATGCCCCAGCCATAGCAGGTGTAATCCTCACACATGGTGCTGCCCAGATAACCCGCGTGCGCAACATAATATGTAATGCCGGTCGTGATCGGGAAATCAACTCTGGCTTGC
This sequence comes from Anaerolineae bacterium, assembly GCA_022616105.1. Lineage (GTDB taxonomy): Bacteria > Chloroflexota > Anaerolineae > Anaerolineales > Villigracilaceae > Defluviilinea. The sequence goes on from JAKEFL010000051.1 coordinate 985, forward strand.
AAATCCAGAATGAAATTTAAGGCGCGTCCGATATCGTTTTCATAAGCCACCGGCGCGCCCCAGAGCATCAACATATTACAGCCTTTATCACCAAAGTCCAGTCTGTTAAGCAAACCACCATATTTTTTGTGCAACTCAAAAACGATATGGAAGAATTCATATAATTTCTCATTTGGCAGGTCTGGGAAGCGCATGAACAAATTAACGATCTGCCTGAACTCGCTGCGCACATCCTGAACAATGATTTTTTCCGGCATAAATATACGCGCCGTTGCCACGTCAACAGGTTGGAAGACGGTGGAGATGGCAGCCGGTATTTCGATACGGAACCCGCTAAACCTGTGGAAAGAACCGAAGGGCTGAGTCTGTATTGAATCTTTCAGCAGTTGATTCATTCCATCAGTAATGATGATCTCCCCAGCGTTTGCATGATGCTCCGCTTCAGCAGATTCATCCACCGGGCTGCCGCGAAAATAGTAAGTAGCGTTTTGCTCGTCATCCGAACGAAGGATGCCCCAGGCAACGGTCCCGACAGCGAGACCGATCTTCACAGAAAATTGAAATTTTCCATACACTGTTTGACGCCATGGATTTTCCTCAAGCCTATGTTGAATCTCCCACGCGGACGTCAGAGCGGTCAGAGCGATGGATCTTTCATCCGATTCAATTGGAAAGAGAGCCATGATGCCATCACCAGCAAAGCTGACGATCTTGCCGCGATAAGCAAAGATACTTTCAACAAGGGGATCGAACACCCCATGCATCAAGCCCGCCAGCACCTCTGCACCATGCTGACCATGCTGCATGAGAGCATCGGTCATTGTGGAGAAACCTGATAAATCCAAGAACAAAGCCACTGCGGGAAACTCCCCGCTATAGCGGCCGAGCCGGTAATTTTCTAAAATAAGTTCAGGGACAACGCGATGCATCTCTCCTCTGCTCTAAATGGCTTTTATTGTAGCATGTATAATCACCCTATGCCCCCGGACTCATATCAAATACGCACATGCCTCTCCTGCGGATTGCGATATCCGGTTACGGACGAGAATACTTTTGGGACTCGTTGTCCCATCTGTTTGGGAGAGACGCAACTCACGCTTCGCGTCGGACGTATGCCTGGCACTGAACCCAAGCCTACTCTTACCCCTGACCCCTCCCGCGCGGGGAGAAGAAAATTAGCTGTATTATTGGATAACATTCGTTCAGCTTGGAACGTCGGCTCGATCTTCCGCAGCGCGGATGGGTTTGGATTCACGCACGTATACATATGCGGTATCACACCAACACCCGATGGCCCAGCCCGCGAAGCCGTGGTGAAAACTTCGCTCGGCGCAGAGGATACTGTTACATGGTCTTATCACAAGGACGCGGTGAAACTCGTCCGAGGCTTGAAGAAAGAAGGCTGGCAGGTTTGGGCGTTGGAAGAACACGAACGCGCGATTCCTGTTTCTAACTATCCAGCTGCCAAATCGCCAATCCCTGTTATTCTCATGCTGGGCAATGAAGTGACTGGGGTTGACCCTGGTTTGATTGACCTCGCTGACATAATCTTTCACATCCCAATGCGCGGCGAGAAGACATCGTTCAATGTGGCAATTGCATTTGGCATCGCGGCTTATCAATTAACGGTATTGTCATTTTAACGATGTGTGATTATATTTGCAGGATCGTCATTCAGTCCACATGGTAGAGGAGATAAACAATGGCAATCAAATTGATCGTCCCGGTAAATGGTCCCATCACACAACTGTTCGGTGAGAATCCCGAGAGATACAAGCAGTGGGGGTTTCCCGGACATAACGGGGTCGATTACGGCATCCCAAACGGAACGCCAGTGGGCGCCGCGGTCGCAGGGACTGTAGCAGCAGTCGCATTTGAAAATGGCGGATATGGCAATTACGTCAAACTCAGCCATATGGATGGAAGCCGGCCCTACTTCACATATTATGCACACCTGGCAAGCGCGGCAGTCAGCCCGGGGCAAAAGGTCAAAGCAGGGATCACCGTTGGTTTCAGCAATAATACCGGCGCGAGCACGGGTCCGCATTTACACTTCGGTGTAAAAATCGAAGGGCAAAACCCAGCCTATAAAGGTTATGTGGACCCCATGCCTCTCTTCACTGCAGGCGGCGAAGTGGATCCGACAGATACGACCTCAACAGACCAGTTTACAGATGCAGTTAAGCTGCCAAATCTATCATTTGAGGTGCTGTCAGATTTCTTGAATGTGCGTAACGGTCCGGGAGTGGAATTCTCAATCGTCGGGCAACTGCTAAAAGGCGCCAAGATCACAGGCAAACGCCTTCAATCGAAGAGTGTGTGGATCGAGTATGAACCTGGCAAATGGTGTGCCGTTGCTTTTAATGGGATTGTCAATTTGAAAGTGAAGTAAATTGGGTCAGCTACGCGAATCAAAAGCCTCCAACAGATTTCGCTGCTGGAGGCTTTTGATTTAAGAAATCCGTTGTGATATCAAGGAACGTTATACTAGTTTATGGACCTAGTGTTGGCGTGTCGGTAGGAATAGGTGTGTCTGTATCAGTAGGAGGAGGAATAGGTGTGTCTGTATCAGCAGGAGGAGGAATAGGAGTGTTCGTATCAGTAGGAATAGGTGTGTCTGTATCAGTAGGAGGAGGAATAGGAGTATGCGTACTGGTCGGAACAGGCGTATTCGTCGGAGGAACGGGAGTACTTGTTGGAGGAGGGAGAGGTGTTTCGGTCGGAGGAATGGCTGTATTGGTTGGCGGCTTCGGCGTTGAGGTGGAAGGTGTCCTTGGACCTCGAGTTTTTGTTGGCTGTCTCTGAGTAGCAGATGGAATGACCGGAGAGATTGTAGTGGGTGAGGAAGTAGGAGTAGGAGTGCGTGAAGGGAGAAGTATAGGCGTGGATTCGATACTAATGGACAGTGCCTGCACCGTCAGCGCCGAAACCGTATTTAGATTGGAGATGGCTATATCTACTATACGGGCCGGTTCGAGAACGATAGGTGTAGACTGGTTGGGAGCAGAGAGAGCAATCGCCGAAGTAATGCACAACAGACTCATGCCCAAAATACCAGCCGCAATAACCCCAAGGAGACTGGTATAGTCTCTAAAAGATGTTCCTGTCCCATCCCTGCTCACGGCTGGTTTTCCAAATGTTTCGGTTTTTGCCATCTAAAGATGTCCTTTGGAGTAAATTATCCCATATTTCTCTTTGCAAATCCTTTCCAATTGGTTACAGATCCTGACTGCCCAAGCAACAGAAGTCTAATATAACAGCCTCACGTTTGGATTTTGCAACATTAAAACAAGCGATATGGAGCAAATCCATCGCTTATCGTTAACTTCAATTTTTGCAAACTTAATCGCTGGAGACTTACATAGGCTCTGGTGCTCGGCAGAGCTTCATTTAGTGGTGAAGAATCTTCAGCTCACGCAACGCCCAGATGCGGCGCTTGAGGATCGCATCGCGTTTGCGCTTGCGACGCAAACCGTGCTTGGCTTGCTGATAATACTCCAAATACGTTTCCAA
>JAKEFL010000331.1 GCA_022616105.1 Anaerolineae bacterium
GACCAGGAACTGTTTGGGGAGGTGCCTTGGGAGGCACAATTGGAGGTGCGGGCGGCGGTTCCGGTTTTGCCTCCACGGCAACCGCTGGTTCATCCACTTTGACAATCCCCGCTTCGGATTCGGAGGGTTCGGTCTCTTTTGCTCGTTTTGCCATGAAAACCTCAATATGATGAATTGATTGTAAGCGATTTTAAGATTGAGCAGAAATGAGATTAGGGATTCACGTGTTCAATCTGCGCCAGACGTGCGGAAAAGACCTCACGTGCTGAGAGTTCTTTCTTACGCAGTCTATCAACAAGTTCAGTGGCGGGAAGAAAATAAAGGTTTGTTGTCATGAAGTCTCAACGCCTATAAAATTATTGAATCACCTTTTGCTATTTTTTATAAGAATGCTTAACTATTCAATGCCAAAGACTCATTGAAGAAGCGGCTGGCTGCTTCATAGTCTCCAAGTTCGCGGGCATGCTCACCTGCTTTTTCGAAATAGTGAACAGCCTTGGGGATGTCATCCGCGGCCTGCCAGTGATAAGCCAACTCTGCATACAAGGGTGCAACAGAAGGGGCCTGTTCAAGTCGCTCTGCCAGTGCGCGATGGATTTGACGACGCTGTGCGAAGAGCATCAGGGTGTAAGCTGTCTCATGGGTCAGGGGATCTTTGAAACTATAACTGGCTGATTCCGTCGACCGTTGAATGATCAGATCAAGATCGATGAGGGTTTTCAAATGCTTGGGCAAATGATCACGTTCGTCCGCCTCAGGGTAAACCGCATACAAAGTATCAAAGGTGAAAATTTGTCCGATCACGCTTGCAACTTTGAGCGTCAATTGTTCGGCAGGCGACAGGCGATCAATGAGCAACGCTCGCTCGACGGTGCGTCCAAGTAAATTCACAGCAGCAGTATCTCCCTCAAGCAATTTACGGATCGGACGATAAACTGCGATGGGCTGTGACTTTCCTTTGACAAGTATAGGTGGCAGGGACTCGAATTCAAATTGCTCTTGTGTGGCTTCATAAACCGAGTCGTTACATAAAATAGTCGCTCGCGATCTGCCTGGCATACTTGCCGAGGGCGGAACAACTGCCTGCATTAGTCGCGCCGCCAGGTTGGTTTTATCGCCAATTGCGCCGTATGTACGCTGTAAAGCACTTCCATAAGCCCCGACCCGCATTTGTCCATAGGCAAGCCCAATCTGTATGTCAGTAATATAGTCCAGCGACTCAGGCGGCGCCGCGAGCTCCAGTGCTGCCAGCACCGCCTGAGTTGCATCGTCATTGTGCGCAATCGGAGCCCCAAATACAATATACAGATAACTGCCTTTATCGCCAACGATCAATTGGAACAGTGCACCATCATAGCGGGCGATCACTTCGTCCACCCATCGAACAAATGCATCCAGCCTGGCGGCCGCATCGGGTTCGGTATCATAATCCAGGCCGCTAAATTTTAGAAATAATGCGACAGCCGGGCGTAATTCAGATAGCAGGTCGCTCTTGCCAGCTCGCACCTTTTCAAAAACAGCCGGGTGCAGCCAGGGCTGTGCCTTGGATTCCTGGATGGCATCCCTGGGCAATTCAGGCCATGGGGTTGGATCGATATCCCGCATCAGCCCGGTGACCACCGCAAACTTCCCTCCCTCGCGCCATTCGGACACAATGAATTTTTCTTCAAGAGCAGGTATGCCATTCGCAGCAATGACGATCTCACCACGGCGTGTTTCGTGCTCCGTTACTGCCAGGAGTGCAAGTGTGCTTCCGGCAAGCACATCGATCTGATGCCGGTTCGGGTCACCAACCAAAAAGCGACGCGCGGGACCAACTGACACTGCTACTTTAATAGCTAACGCGATCGTCGTCCCGGCAGGCGTCATGATCGATGTAAACTGGAACATGCCTTTCTGCATTGCCAGTGCACTAGCGATGGCGCGTTCCGCAGATGTATCTAGTTGCTGATTTCCCAGTAGATCCAAGTCATCAAACCAACACGTGATGGCATCCCCACTGAACGTAATGACGCTGCCTCCATACAGGTGCACCTCATTTACGAGCATACTATACACGCGGTTGAGATGGCGGATAATTTCCTCGGCGCCGCGCTGCAAACCCAGCTCATTAGCCAGAGACTCAGTCAGCGTTGTGAAGCCGGATACATCAGCAAACAAAGCCGTGCCATGTGCATACTCAGGTAAGGTCCTACCGTGAGCCAGCGCCTGTCGACGATCCATGGGAATGTAAACAGCGACTGTTTCCGCTTTTGCCATTTGTTTCTCTTCAATATCCAACCGCAATTGCTGAAGCTGGCGCTTGAGGCGTTGTTCGCGAGCGCGCACTTCAAGCGCCATCTTTTCGAAAACGCGTGCAAGCTGGCCGAGCGCATCTTCTCGCTTCGCAAGTTCATCCAACGATGCAGGATCGAACTTATCCTCATCAACCGCCGCGGCGGCGGCCATCACGATCTTTACCTGTTCCAAATAGTCCAGGAGTGATTGAAGAGTCTCGCGCAACTTGGCTGTCATGGCATTGAAGGCGTTACCCAGAATGCCGATTTCATCTTCCGTGGCGACTTCCGCTTGCGCAGCCAGATCGCCTGCCTGTATTTGTTGAGCAGTATCTGTGAGCCGCAGGATTGGGTTGGCAATATCATTGGAAATTGCAAAAGCCAGGAGCAGCCCGGCCAAAATCACAATGACTGCACTTACGATTGTAATAATTTGCGCAGTGGCAAGTTGTTCTCTGCCAGCATTCAACTCTGCTTGAAGTAAATCCTGTTGAAGACTCACTTCCTTATCCAGCAGGTAGAGCATTCGACTCGAGATGGGCACTGCCTCTTTGCGAAATAAAAGCAAGTCCGTGCGCGCATTGGGACCCTCCACCGCTTCGAACATCAACCCGGGCTGCCGCAGGAACTGTTCACGAGAAGAGGCGATCTTAGCCAAACCATCCAGCTGGCTGGGTGTAAGAAGTTCCTTCTCTGATTGGATCGTATTCCATGCCTGGGTGTTGACATCCTCATTAGCCTGGTATTCAAATTTGAAACCAGGGCGCCCTGTAGTCACATAACCACGCAGTCCCGCCATCATGGCATAAAAGGAGGACCGAAAATCGTACATAGCGCTTAATAATTTCCTATGCTCTCCGGTTGCCGGCTGTTGCTTCTCTGTATTGATGAGCGAGGTTGTTTCGACAATGATGGTATTCATATAGGGTGCGGCATCCACGATCAGAATGCGCAGGGCAGGTTCACGCCTCAATTGGTCATCCCGCAATTCGAATAATCGAGGGACAAGAAAGCTCCATTCACCATAATACTGACGGATCTCAATAAGTGTTCTTGATAACTCCCTCATTTCTAACGATTCCATATCCTGGGATTGGGTCAGGAATGTTTCCAGTGCAGTAATATTTTTTTCAAAATCATCCTGGGCAACTTCAAAATTGATCCGATAACTCTTATCCCCTAGTGCGAGATACGCCTGCACATCTGCTTCCATTCTTAGCCAGTTGGCTTGAGCCTGTCCTGATACCAGTGCGAGCGGCGCGCGTAGATTTGTGGTGCGATTGATCTCTTCTGTGGCTTTGTTGCCTGCAAAAATCCCCCAGCCATATCCGACCAGCATCAAAAGGATCAAGATCCCAAACCCAATTCTCAATTTGGGTCCGATCCTGAGCCGTCGCCTCAGCTGCAGTAAATACTTGAACGGCTGGATTTGACCAATCCATGCCAATCGGTGTTTGGCTTTTTCCGCAGGACGCTTATGTTGTGTCATGATCAGATTAAGTTCCTGTCTCGCCACAAGAGGAAGAGCGAGACAGGAACAATTGTATATCAACAAAGAGACTGGTATCGACTATTTATACCAATCTGCTATCTTCCAGACTTCCACATCCCATGGAGTGGCGTCGTAACCCTTTAAGTCCACACTGATAGCCATTGGCTGCGTTGTATTGACGAGCGGGATCACTGCAACATCCTGAATCAGCAATTCATTCATCTTGATGAATAATTCTGTGCGCACATCCGGGTCCAATTCAGTGGCCGCCTGATTGAATAGTGCATCGAACTCGGGGTTGCAATAACGCGACCAATTGGGAAACGACCAGTCATTTTCTTTCTGAGCTGCCTGGTCACAGACCCAACCCGCCATGTAGGCAGTCGGGTCCGGGCTCTTATTGCTAAAGGCGAATTCCTCAAAGTCGGCATAGAACTGACGTCGAGTATCCGTCGTATCCTTTGGCGGGCCAAGGTAAATGCTTGCATCGATCTGTTTCAATTCAACCGCAAAACCAATTGCCTCCAGATCCTTTTTGACCTGTTCCTGGGCAACTTGCCGCAAAGGCTGGATGGATGTCTGGAATACAAGGCGTAATTCTACGCCGTCTTTTTCGCGAACACCATCTTCATTACTATCTATCCAGCCGGCTTCTTCCAATAATTCTGTGGCTTTTTGCGGATTGTACTCAAATGCGTTATTCGGCGAAGCATAGAAGGATGGCTCCGCAAGGATATTTGTTGTAAGCGTTCCACCCCTACCGTAGGGCGCGGCAATCGCTTCGCGGTTTATCGCCATGGAGATTGCCTGACGAACCCGCAGGTCTGAGAGAAATGGATGCGGGAATTTTAAGCTGGATCGCTCTCCATCGGCGGTTTCTTTGTTCGGATCGGTAAAATTGATCATGATGCGTTCAACAAACGAAGAGGCTAGAGCCGGCACCCTCATCTTGCCTCCTGATTCAATGTCAACCAGTGTGTTCTCGGGCAGTGCAAGGTTCCAGGCAAAGTCCACCGCCCCTTCCTTGCTTGCCTGCCCAGCCAGGTTGAGGTCGCCGCCGCCCTGCAATTCCACTTTGCTAAAGAAAGGCGTGTTCGGCTCGCGGTAGTATCGATTGATCTCATAAATGATCTTCACTGTGCTGACCGCATTGCCACCGATGATCAAAACATCCTCCTTGCGATACTCTGATACAAAATATGGGCCAGTGCCAATTGCCTGCAGGTTGGCGGCCGCATCTGCAAAGTTCGCGCCGTTATAAGCTTCGAAGATGTGTCGTGGGATGATCATGCCAAATGGGCCGACAAAAGGTGCATACCAGGCGGCTGTCGGCTGCTTGAAGTTAACTTTTATAGTGTAGTCGTCAACGACCTCCACGCTTTCCACTTCGCTATAAGAACCGGCACTGGATGATTTCACATCCGGATTCATAATGTATTCATAGGTAAATAACACATCGTCAGCCGTGAAGGGTTCCCCGTCAGCCCATTTGATATCCTGCCTGAGTTTCCAGGTTACAGATGTACCATCCGCGGCAACCTGACCATTTTCAAGGCTCGGGGCTTCCGCAGCGAGGAAAGGAATGAGTTTGGAATCTTTATCAAAACTGGCCAGTGGTTCGTAGGTGATGCGGCTGGCAGACAGGTCCTTGGTTCCAGGCGAGAGATGCGGATTAACGATCGTTGGCGCCTGGAAGTAGAGCAGGGTTAACGTTCCACCCTGACCTCGAGTTGGCACGCTTTCCGTTGGAGCTTCGATCGCTGCCTGGGTTGGCTCAGCGGTTGGCAGCGGAGTCGCAGGCATTCCACCGCAACTGGTCAGAGTTGCCATCGAGGTCAGTCCAATGAACATTGTCTTAAGTAATAAAAATTTCGAAGCACCTATTTTGTTAGACATAAAGTGTATTCCTTTCCCTTCGGCGAAATCCGCGCCCTTTTACATCCCTTTCTCCATTACTTCCCACCACCCCATCAACTCACTCATCGCCAGGCTGGGCTGTGCATCTCCTGTCCTGCCTGAATTCCATGTGATGATCAGATCACTCTTGGCGCGGGTGATGCCCACATACAACAAGCGCAGGCGCTCCTTCACGTAATCTAGCCGCGACTGCATCGTCGCGTTGCCTTCTTCGTACCAGTCATACTCGTTGGTCGACTCCAGCGCTTTCAACTGCGCGAGCGCTTCGGCTTCCAGGTTCAACCCACCCCGAAGAAACCACTTCTCCGAGATATAACGGTCATACATCTCCCCCGACGGGAAGTCGTAATTATTCACGCTCATCAAATAGACTCTGTCCCACTCCAGCCCCTTAGCTTTATGCACGGTCGTCACCACCACCTTGCCCCTGTGCTGGTTCGGGTCGAAGCCTGAATCGTCCGTCGAGAAGCCGATGAAGCGCCGTTCGTTCTTGGCGATCACCGCCAATTCCGCGGCCAGCTCAGGGAGACGCCACTCCGCGTGGTCATCTGCCACCTGCCTCAGGACGAGCGCCAGTTTGAGTGACAATGCCAGATCGGCAGGCTGTGTGAACACATCTTGTGCCAGAGTCAACACCAACTGATCGATCGGAAGTGTGACCGCCTCCAGCCACCGGCGGACGTTGACTCGGAACTCGCTCAACTCCTGGATAACTTGCTCCGGCTCTTCCTCGCTGATGGCTGCCAGCCAATCTTCCGTCACACCAGCTCCTCTCCGTGTGGGAGAGGGGTAAGGGTTGAGGGAACGCGGCGCGATGAAGTTTTCCACGTCGATCATCTTGCGCAATAAAGTGGATGCACGTTCAGCGTAGGGGCGACCCGCCCTGATCTCATCAGAATCACCGTTCGACCCTGACGGGTCGCCCTTACGGTTTGTTCCGAAAATGTCCCGCCTGAAGACCTGATACGCCCTCGACAACTTGGTCGAGGATTGCGGGTCTGCCAGATACGACAGCAGATAATTCAACGCGCCCGCCGCGGCCCGCGTGTTCGAAGTGGACGCCAGGAATTCAATGACCTCGATACCTTTTTTCTTCAACGCGTCGATGACCTCCACGCCGCGTTGATTGCGCGGCACCAGCACCGCGACCGTCTTATCCATATTCTCGGGCAGCCACTTCTGAATCGATTTGACGACTGCCTCGGTCTCTTCTTCGGGTGTGTACCTCTTCTCAGCAAAACGGATAGTCGACTTATCTTCCGGAGGATTCCGCTGCGGGTCATCTTCAGGGACAGGTTCAATGTATGGCGTCTCGAGCGCGGTCCTCACCTGAGAGGCGGGATGCTCGGTCATCACCCAGTCGATCAGATGATTCGCGAGGTCAATGATGAATTGTTGTGAACGACCCGATTCATTCATGTCCACATGGTTGTTATTGCGAATAAAATCCCGCAGGAGTTCAGGCGAGGCAGTCGTAAACGTTTCGAAGATGGCTTGGTTCGGGTCACCCACGCGCACCCAGTTGCCTCCCTCACCCTTATCCCCTCTCCCCGCTTCGACTTCGCTGGCGCTCCGCTCAGCGCGAGAGGGGGACGCGCCACCAGATAACAAATTCAATATCCTCTCCTGTGAAATGCTTGAATCCTGGGCTTCATCTTCGAGGATGAAAGGGTAGCGATGACGCAGACGCTCCAGAAATTCGTCGTCATTTTCGAGAAGATCGAGCGCCAGGCGGATGAGGTCGTCGAAGTCCACAGCGCCGCGATAGGCGAGGGCGCGCTGGTAATCGGAGTAAATCGTCAGCCCCATCGCTGCCAACGGAAGCGGAGCAGGCGCCTGGTCCAGCAGGCTGCGGATTTTGTCGGGAGTCAGCCGTCTATCTTTTGCAGAACGGATGAATGCCAGCGCCAGACTTTCCATCATGTCTGGCAGTTGCTGACGTCGGACCCAATCACGTTTGGACTCCTCCAACGCGGGATCAAGATAATCATCGAGATAAGTGGAATTCGCTGACAAAAACGCGTTGACTGCCTCCCGTCGGATGAAGTCCGCTTCGCGCTCATCGAGAATGGCGAACCGCTCTTCGAGCCCAACGCGGGCCGGTTTCTCGCGGACGATGTCATGCGCCAGCCCGTGTAAGGTGCGGACGCGGTACTTATATAGCGCGTGCAGGGGATTATCAAAGAAGCGTTTGATGCGCGCTTCGAAATTATCTACCGCCGAGTTGACCAGCGTGACGATGAGCACTTCCTGGTCGTCGCCGAGCACGCCGCTGGCAATGATCTGCGCCGCCAGCGCGGAGAGGATCTGCGTTTTGCCCGCGCCAGGGACAGCAGCAATACCAAGCCGCCCGCCTGTGTAGCGGAGGATTTGTTCTTGGGAGGGGCGAGGGATGAAAGGGAGTGTCATGTGTTAAATACTTGTGTTTCTACAATTTTACACCCAGCAGGTACATTTTAGAACATTTGAGTTATTTGTGATTGTTCCAAAGCTGGTAAAGGAGTGGTTAAATGGGTTGTGGGACAGTCTGGCAACTGTCCCACAACCGACCAAAAACAAAGGGAATAGAATTA
>JAKEFL010000332.1 GCA_022616105.1 Anaerolineae bacterium
ACATGGTCAATCCCCGCTACGATCGGGCCCGGTGCAGCAGGATACATCCTCGACAATACCAACCCAAGTTCACTCTGGTATATCGGCGGATTCATCTGCATCATCGCCGCCTTTGGATATTATTCCCTGCACCTGCGTCTCCGGTCTCGACCTCAATTTGCTCCCGCGAAAGAAGACCCAGAGCCAGCCCCAGCCTGAAGCCACTAAACAAGCTCCCCAAAATGGGGAGTTTTTTATGGAACTGGTTGAAACTTTTCTAAAAATTAATTCGCGCTGAGCGGAGATGCGGGGTTTGCATCGCAGTCGAAGCGTACTTGCCAAGATGTCCTTCGACTACCGTTTCGACACGGCTTTGCCAGTCAGCGTCCGCTCAGGACAAAAGTTTCAATTACTTTAAAATCTAAAAACAGGCATTGACATATTGAATATTAAGTTGTAATATATGAAAATATATTTGAGATAAATAAATATTATCAATTTTGTCCTCACGATTTTCAACCTAAACTTCAAGAAATGGAGAGTACAATGTCTGATTTCGCAATTGAAGCCAATCAACTGGTCAAAAAGTTCCCAGCCAGACCGGGAACAAGCAATCCCTCACCCCTGCACCCCTCTCCCGGTGGGAGAGGGGATGGGGGTGAGGGAGATTCCGAAGGATCTCGCAAACTAAAACGCAGGCACTGGCCCTTTGGCAGAAGAGAACCGAAAGCCATGTTCACTGCAGTGAATGGCGTTGACCTCCAAATCCAGCGCGGTGAGATTTTTGGCTTACTTGGCCCCAACGGTGCAGGGAAATCCACAACCATTCGTATGTTGTGCACATTGCTCGAGCCCACCAGCGGCACTGCACGCGTCAATGGGTTTGATATCGTCAAGCAGGCGAACGATGTGCGTCGTAGTCTTGGCACATTGCTCGCAGGCGAACGCAGTATTTATTGGAAGCTCAGCGGACGCGAAAACCTTGAATACTTTGCTGCGCTTTATCACATCCCCCAACCCATCGCGAAGAATCGTGTCGAAGAACTCATCGAGCGAATGGAGCTCAAAGATCGTGCGAACGAGCTAGTCGAAAAATATTCAACCGGGATGCGCCAACGGGTTGCCGTCGCCAAGGCATTGCTTGCTCGTCCACCCATCCTTCTTTTGGATGAACCCACGCTCGGCCTGGACCCTCAAGCTGCCCGCCGTTTAAGGGAACTGATCGCAGAACTCAAGCAGGAGGGACATACCATCCTGCTGACAACTCACTATATGGAAGAGGCAGATCTACTTTCAGACCGAATCGGGATCATTGATTCCGGCAAGGTCATCGCGCTCGATACACCCGAAGGACTCAAACATCGCATCGAGCAAAAGGAAGTGATTCGTCTTGAAGTGACTGGCTGGCATGATGAGATCGCGGATAAGCTTAAGAGCATTTCAGGCATCGAGAATCTGATCTCGCGGCAGGAAGGCGAAGCTGATCTATGGGAGGTGAACATGCAGGCACACAATAGCCGCGCTGCCATCCCGCGCATTGTGGAACATATCAGTGGGAACGGCACGCGTCTGGTCAATATGAATATCGTCAAGCCATCGCTGGAGGATGTGTTCATCCATCTCACCGGCAAGGCGTTGCGCGATTAGGAGTTGGGAATGGAAACCTCTCTTTCTCCTCGTTCACTGGGCCAGCCTGGCTTTCTCTCTGATCTACGCGCGTTTGGCGCGGTCCTGCTGCGCGAATGGCGTATCTTTATGCGCTATCCCAGTTGGATGATCGCGCTCTTTATCTGGCCCTTGATCTTTCCGATGATGTATATCCTCACAGGGCGCGCCCTCTCAGGTCCGGATGGAAGCGGACTGGAGGTTTTCACTCAAGTCACTGGCGCAACCGATTTCATCGGTTACATTGTGATTGGCACGACCGTATGGATGTGGCAAAACATCGTCTTGTGGGACGTTGGCTTTTCACTGCGTAACGAACAAATGCGCGGCACACTGGAATCCAACTGGCTCTCCCCCACCTGGAGATTTTCTTATTTGCTCGGTCATACAGGTCCGCAGATCATCTCCATGTTGATGTTCATCGGCATCACCGCGCTGGAATTTGGTCTTCTTTTCGGTGTTAAGTTGAATGGCAGCGTGTGGATGATATTACTGGTCATGCTTGCCGCGATCCCAGCCATTTACGGACTGGGGTTTGCCTTCGCAAGTCTGGTGATCACCGTCAAAGAAGCGAATGCGTTCGTATTTCTCATTCGCGGGTTGGTCATGATCTTCTGTGGCATTACTTTTCCCATCAGCCTTTTACCGGGATGGATGCAATCCTTTGCGATGTGGCTGCCTCCCACCTATCTGATCCATGGAATGCGCGCCGCGGCATTTTCAAACGCTGGCGTGACGGAACTCCTGCCAGACTTGATCCCACTGGCTTTGTTCGGCGTTCTCTGGCTTATCCTTGGCTACTCAGCCTTTCTGTTGATGGAACGCCGTGCCCGCCGCACCGGTGCAATTGGACAATACTAATATGCAAACAAATTCTCTCTCTCAACCCAACATTAAGACACAATTGCGCGCCTTGTTTGTTATTGCCCGTAAAGATTGGAAAGTCTTCTGGCGTTATCCCTTGAACGCGGTGTCCAACATTCTCCAGCCGATCATCTGGATAACCCCGGTCTATTTTATGGGCAAGGCATTCAGCACAAATGGACAGGCCGTAGGCTTTGCCCAATACAGTGGCACAGGTGATTATATGTCTTTCATTCTTCTTGGCACTGTGCTTAGTAATTTCATCCTCACTGTGTTTTGGGGCATGGGTTACGCCCTCAAGGAGGATATGGATATGGGCGTTCTCGAATCAAACTGGCTGACGCCTGTTTCACGTATTCTGATCCTCGTGGGGCGGACGCTTGCCAGTCTACTGACAACAACCATTACCTCGCTGATTATGCTTGTCATTGCAGGCGCGTTGTTCGGCTTTAAACCAACCGGAAATACGCTGGCAGCATTTTTGACAGCTATCCCTATGCTGCTTGGCTTGTATGGCTTTGGATTTGCCTTCGCTGCCATTGTCCTCCTGATGCGCGAGGCAAATACACTCGTGGATGTAAGCAGCTTCCTCGTGCAAGGACTCTCAGGCGCAAACTTCCCGGTCAAATCATTGCCCTATTGGCTGATCCCTATTTCACTCATGCTTCCATTGACCTATGGCTTCGATGCCGTCCGCGGCTTCTTATTGAACACAAGCACGATTCTGCCTCTCCAGACCGAAGTTGCGCTGCTCATCATCTTTATGTTTGTGATGTTGTGGTTCGGCGCCTGGGTCTTCTATAAAGTTGAAAGGCGAGTCCGCACTCTGGGCACGTTGGGTCAACATTAAGTCTTAAAAAAGACATCTCCTCACTACAATTCGATGTCTTTAAACAAATTCCCCTCTCCTACGCTTCGCGGGGAGAGGGGAAGGGGTGAGCGATTTTAATGATGATGCCCTGCCTCATGGACATGCCCATGGTCCAACTCTTCGTCTGTTGGTTCGCGTAGGGCTACTACTTTTACATGGAAATGTAATTCATCCCCAGCCAATGGATGGTTGAAATTCAACGTCACAGTGTCGTCCTCAATGCTCTCGACTCGCGCATAACGCGCGTTGCCTTCGTTATCGCGCACGGTTAATTCCGCATCCACTTCGACCGGCATTTCTTTTGGAAAGTCGTTGCGCGGCACTTGCATGAATGCCTCGTCGTCGAATTCTCCATAGCCATCTTTCGGCTGAACAACCACATCCTTGCTATCTCCAATTTTCATTCCCCTCATCTCCTCTTCCAAACCAGAGATAATGTTGCCATATCCAACCAAAAACTGTAACGGTCCCTGCCCGTCTGAAGAGTCCAGCAATTCGCCATCCACATGGAGGGTGTACTCCATGGAGACAACCACACCGTCCCCAACTGTATCTTTGCTCATCTTATTTCCTTTCGGTCTACCAATTTGAGTTATTAGAACTTGTCTCAAAAATACCCGCATCATCCGTCATTGCGAGCGAAGCGAAGCAATCTCCCAGAATATCGGGCTTTGCAAACAATGTGGGAGATTGCTTCGTCGGGCTACGCCCTCCTCGCAATGACGGGAAATCATTTTTGAGATGACTTCTAGTAAGTCCATCTATTGTAATCGTTTTTTGTAACCAACTCCTTTTTCAGGGATGAAACAAAATAGTTTACACCCCGTCCTGATTACAGAGTGCCGCATAATCATCTAAACTTGAACTTTGAATGTTAGCCTCTAAATCATTTTTAAAAGTTTAGTAATTAACGAGACAAGCGGTAAAGATAATCGGATTGGTGATTGACAGAAGATGAAACCGGAGTAAAATCCTGCAAGTTTGACGGTCCAAAAATACAAATAAATTTACCCAACCCCTGTCCTAAACGTTGATTGCGTAGATCAACGTTTTCAAATTTCAGCCACTTATGAGGAGAGTGCGTATGAGCAAAGTAGTCAGGTATAGTTTGTCAGCCATTGTTGTTCTGACCCTGTTATTGGGATCAATGGCAATGGCGCCCGCCGCGCGTTCAGATGCGTCAATTCATCTGAAGAGCGGCGTTTTCGTTCCCTCGCAGAGTCAGTTTGCCGCGCAGGGGAGTCAGAAGTATTACATCGTCCAGTTTGCGGGACCGATCCAGCAGTCCTGGAAGGATGCGATGAGCGCGGCAGGCGCGGAGGTGCTGGACTACATCCCAGACTTCGCGTTCAAGGTCCGCATGAATCCAAGCATCGCAAAGAGCGTGGGGCAAAACGATTTTGTCAGCGCGGTGATACCATTCCAGGCCGGGTTCAAGATCAGCGCCGACCTGGCGCGTGATGGCGAACAACGCTTGTATCGCGTCCGCCTTGAAAAAGGCTCGAACTATGGAAGTGTCCGTTCACTGGTGGCACGCACAGGCGCGGAAATTCTGAGCTTTGAAGAGGATACAATGATCGTCGCAGCAAACGGCTCGTTTGTAGATGCGATCGCTCAAGTAGATGATGTCGCGTCGATCAGTAATTTCTATCTCAATGAAAAATTAAGCAATTCGAGTGGTCCTGCACTCAATGACTCAGCGAGAGACATCATTGGCGCGACGGTTGCAAATTCGCGTGGCTATGATGGCTCAACGCAGATCGCGGCGGTTTCGGATACTGGCATCGGCGGCGGGACGACCACTACAGCACATCCTGATATTCCATCCAGCCGTGTGGTTTCCATTTTCAACTGGCCCGGCGCAGCAGGCGGATGTTTCCAAACTGTAGTTAACGATGGCTCGATTGATGTTGACTCGGGTCACGGCACACATACGTCTGGTTCTGTTTTAAGCGGCGGTGACCCCGGCGGACTCGGTCAGGGCGTTGCCCCTGCCGCAAGATTGGTCTTCCAATCCACCGAGAACTGGGCAACCATCACCACGTTCTGCCAGATATTTGGCGGCTATCCTCCGAACGGTTACTTCCTTACCGGCTTGCCGAGTAATTTGGGGACCATGTACCAGCAGGCTTATGACGCTGGAGCGCGCATCCATTCGAATTCGTGGGGCGCGGCTTTGGCTGGTGATTACACCGTTGACAGCGCCAATACCGATTCATTCGTGTGGACGAACCGCGACATGGTCATCACCTTCTCGGCTGGAAATTCGGGTACCGATGCCAACTCGAATGGAGTGGTGGATAACGATTCGATTGGCTCCCCCGCCACAGCAAAGAACGTCATCACGGTGGGCGCAAGTGAGAACGCGCGCACTGACAATTGGCCCTGCGATACGGGCCTGACCTACACATCGCATGACGCGTATCAGAGCGGGCAGACGTGCAGCAGCATGGGCGGCAATCAGGTGAACTTCCTCGGCACGTGGGGCAGTCGCTATCCCAGTAGTTTCCCTGCCAATCCCCTCTTCAGTGATGTGACCGCTGGCAATAGCAGCCAAATGGCTTCATGGTCCAGCCGAGGTCCTACAGATGACACCCGCATCAAGCCTGATGTCGTTGCTCCAGGCACATGGATTCTCTCCGCGTTTTCCAGCCTGTATCAGGAAGGCTATGGCGATCCAGTAAATCCACAGAATGGTGTCCATCAATGGGATGGTTGGGGCATGCCGATCAACGTGGAATACAAGTATATGGGCGGCACCTCCATGTCCAACCCCCTCGCGGCGGGTGGTGTGACCGTCGTCCGGGATTATTACAACAAGGCATACAGCCTCAATGCGTCTGCCGCGCTTGTGAAAGCCACAGTCATCAACTCCGCGGTTGACATGGCTGACGAAAACAACGACGGCGTCAACGACAACGACTTTCCGATCCCGAACGTTCACGAAGGCTGGGGTCGCGTTAACCTGGATGGCGCAACAGATGGAACCATCGCCTTTGTAGATGAAGGCACGGGTCTCAGCACAGGTGGATCACAGGTATTCAACGTAACAAGCACAGGCGGCCCACTCAAAGTGACTTTGGTCTGGTCAGATTTTGCGTCAACGGAAGCCGCGTCAATCAACCTTGTCAACGATCTTGATCTGACCGTCAACGGTCCAAGCGGCACATTCCGCGGCAACGTCTTCTCCGGCGGCTGGAGCGCGACAGGTGGAACCGCAGACCGACGCAACAATGTTGAGAATGTCTACATTCAGTCCCCTGTTGCAGGGACATACACTGTCACCATCAACGCGTTCAATATCCCGAACGGTCCGCAGAAATTCGCGTTGGTCGTGGACGGTGGCACACCTGGCACCGGACCAACACCCACTCCTGGTCCTACGAATACACCGACGAACGCGCCAACAGCAACATTTACACCGACTCCAACCAACACGCCCGGCTCTTCTACCAGCACAGGCTATCTTGCGCCCTCTGGTCAAGCCGCACAGACATCCACCGCAGGCGATAATAATGGTTATCAGACCAACCCGGCGAACGCCCTCAACGACAACAGCGTTTTCGCGGTAGATACGAACAGCGGCACAAACAGTAATACATCCTGCACAAACAATGGCAAGGACAAGCATCACTACTTCAACTACAACTTTAGCTTGCCTCCAACAGCTGTCATACAAGGCATCCAGGTGCGCCTCGATGCCCGTGTAGATGCCACAGGTGGAAACCCCAGAATTTGCGTGCAAATCTCATGGAACGGTGGCACATCCTGGGTAACTGCCAAACAAACGTCAACACTCACCACCACCGAAGCCACCTACATCCTTGGCGGTACCGCGGATACGTGGGGCCGCACATGGGCTGTAGGCAATTTCACAAACGCCAACTTCCGCATACGAGTCATTGATGTGGCAGGCAATACGAACCGCGACTTCTCGCTCGATTACATCGCGGTCAATGTAACGTATCAACCATAGTTTTCGTCATTGCGAGCCCGACGGGGCGAAGCAATCTCCCACACCAGGTTGGGGATTGCTTCGTCGGGCTACGCCCTCCTCGCAATGACGGTTTGTCCCTGTAAAGATGGACGCCATGTGGCGTCCATCTTTTTTGTTGCAAACGATACCTTATAATTAGCTCGATGCAATACGACCTCTGCCTCCCCTGGTACTGGGAATATGATATTGATTTCGTCCAATTTGTGGAGCATGCCTGTATCGAAAACGGATTAACCCTTTGGCAGATCACGCCAGACAACCTGCTCGAATCCATCACCGCGTTGTACAAGGGTGAAAAATCATTTCAGACACTCCTTGACCGCTCACAATACGACAATCGCTTTGAACCCGTCATACGCTGGGCAAAGAAGTACAACAGGAAACGCATCAATCCAGCAGAAGTTTCCAAATGGTCTGAAGACAAAGCCACCATGCACCTCGAATTGATCAGTGCAGGCATACACACACCATACACGATTCTCCTGCCTCCGTTTATTGAACAGCCTGTCATTCCCGAGTTGGATTTAATTCCCATCGGCCATCAATTCGTTATCAAGCCATCGAACGAAGGCGGCGGTGAAGGCGTCATCCTTGGTGCATTTTCCATGGATCAAATCCTGCGCGCCCGTATGCAATTCCCCGAACAGAAATATTTGGTCCAGGCAACCGTCATGCCGCGTACCATTCATGGACGTCCAGCCTGGTTCCGTGTTTTTTTCGCCAACGATAAAACCTATCCCTGCTGGTGGCATCCATTAAGTCACGTGTCTGCAACTGTCACTCAACAGGATGAACACAGATACGAGCTTTCTCCTCTTCACAAAATCACACAGCGCATCGCATCCATTTGCAAACTGGATTGGTTCTCCACTGAGATGGCGCTTACCCAAAAAGAATTTGTCGTCGTGGATTACGTCAACGATGGCATTGATACACGCGTCCAATCCAAAGCTGTGGATGGTGTCCCTGATGAAGTGATCCGAAACATCGCAGAACAATTGGTTAGTCTTGCTAAGCGTTAGCCTTGCGAAGGCTTGTCCTGAGGTGAAACCGAAGGATCAAAACCTTCGCAAGGCTAAAACTTACAAAAGGAGAGACCTATGACTCGCGCGCGTAATCTGGGGATTCCGTTTGAGGGTAGCACAGGCGAACATAACGCCATCACAGACGTTCAAGGCGTGACCGTTGGGTATGCCACCGTTATCGAAGGCGAATCCGCACGGACGGGAGTCACGATTATCCACCCGCGCGGACGTGAGAATCATGAACCTGTCTTCGCGAGTACGTTTGCGTTCAACGGCAATGGCGAGATGACAGGTGCAGCCTGGGTGGAAGAAGGCGGCATGTTGGAAGGTCCGATAGGGATTACGAACACACATTCGGTCGGTATTGTGCGTGACACGATCATAGATTGGCAGGCAAAAAACGACGCGATCTATCAAAAATGGTCCTGTCCTGTTGTGACCGAAACTGCCGATGGCTGGCTCAATGATATGAACGGATTTCATGTAAAAGCACAACATGTGTGGTACGCGCTTGACAATGCCAAAGATGGAATGATCGAAGAGGGAAATGTAGGCGGTGGGACTGGAATGTTGTGCTATGAATTCAAAGGCGGTACAGGTACATCCTCGCGCAAACTGCCTGAGAAATTGGGCGGCTGGACAGTCGGTGCACTCGTGCAGTCGAACTTTGGCCGGCGTTATCAACTGGCCATCGCGGGCGTTCCTGTCGGTCTACACTTGAAAGAGAACGCACCTTTCACAAGCGGAGAGAATCCATTTCAACAGGATGATGGTTCACTAATCATCATCCTCGCAACCGACGCGCCTCTGCTCCCCCATCAGCTTAAGCGTTTAGCGAAACGAGCTTCACTTGGAATGGCACGCACAGGCTCCCTGGGTGGGAATGGCAGCGGAGATATTTTCCTCGCCTTCTCAACAGCCAGCACAGGCATCACTAGAGAAATGATAGGAAATGCAAGTTATATTCTCAATGACTACCTTGACCCCATTTTCTATGCCTGTGCATACGCAGCTGAAGAAGCGATTATCAATTCGATGGTTGCTGCGGAAGACATGGTTGGGCATAATGGCATGAGCATTAAAGCATTGCCGCAGGACAAGTTGCGCAAAATATTGAAACAATACAAACGACTGGAGTAAGCAGAAAACAGAATCCAGGTAACTTTCAGCATAGGTTGGGGGATTCGCCAATTATGTTGTCGTAATTGTCAGTTCAGCGAGAAGTTACCGAATTTGTCTTGGCACCTAAATTTTGTGCAAAATTGGCTACAAGTCATTGGTTGAAATGGGCAGTAGTTCAAGATCGAGTATAAGGGGTTCTGCACAAACCATACTCAGAA
>JAKEFL010000052.1 GCA_022616105.1 Anaerolineae bacterium
GGATTTGTCTTGACCCAAATAACATCATTCAGCATCCAAAAACCCAAATCCTGCATGATTGTGCCCACTCGGAAGATATTGTGATACGAGCCGATGACCCATATCGTGCCTGTAGGTTTCAATACTCTCTTGCAGGCTTTTAGCCATTTGCGGGTAAATTCGTCATAGGCTTCAAAAGAATCAAATTGATCCCAATGATCGTCAACCGCGTCAACTTTGGTCATGTTGGGGCGATGTAATTCGTTTTGAAGTTGGAGGTTATAAGGCGGATCAGCGAAGATCAGGTCAACTGATTTTTCAGGCAATGAGTTCAGAATTTCAACGCAATCGCCCTTGAGAATTTGGTTAAGATGTAATTTCATGGTAAGTCTCCAACAACACTATTCTAATCCCATTATATAAGACAGTGAATTATAGGTGATAAAGTTTCGATGGAGAAAAATTATCAAACGTGATATTCGCAAGTGTCAATACAGATATTAACTGAAGCCTCAGCACTATCAGGTGGTCAAATAAATCCCAATGACTTTGAATGAACCTAATGCGTTGTGCTTCATTAAAAATATTGGAGTCTTTAACTGTCTTCCGTATATTTTCAGGAGAAAATGAGCCATGAACAAATCCCTTGTTTCTAATCGATAGAACAGTTCCTCCGTAGGACATTTCTTCACCAAACGGGCGGTCAAATACTTGATAAATAGGGTTTAGCAGGTGCCCCAATCCCATTGGCTGCAGAACTTTTATTATATTACCAGGTCGGGAGAAGCCTCTCTTCTGATTGTCTTTTGCATCAAGCAGGAACAAGGCTGTTAGATAGTGAAATATTCCATTTACATAG
This sequence comes from Anaerolineae bacterium, assembly GCA_022616105.1. Lineage (GTDB taxonomy): Bacteria > Chloroflexota > Anaerolineae > Anaerolineales > Villigracilaceae > Defluviilinea. Next base: position 839 of record JAKEFL010000052.1, read on the forward strand.
TACCGTACAGGAGCAGAGTTTTCAAAAGTAAATAAGGAGGCCTCTTCTACTCTCTCAAAAGCATAATTGAATTCCAGCAAAGTGCCCACAATTGCCATAAGTTGCCATGTTTGCATTTCGGTCAATTTGATGTCAGGCTCTATTGGATACTCAAAAATTTTCCAACCAATATCTGCTTCTCTTGCAAAATTTCTAATTCTATCCAACACCATATCTGCTCTAGCCTTAATTACTGGGTCAGCGATAATGCTTCCTATTTGTGAAGCACGAATCATTGCATCTCCGACATTATCTCGGCTCAACGAATTTGAAATTTGCAACAAATCGTTTAGGTGAGCATCATCAAACATATTTATATCAAAACCCCAACTCCTTCAAATTCTGCTCCTTGCTCCGCTTGGCGCTTCCCGCAAACAAGTCCTTCCAGAACGAATCATCATATCTGCGCGACCGCACAGGCAGGGGCATCGGGACGCCCCATCCCAGCAGCAGAACATCCATCTCTATTCGATCCTTTTGACCCAACTTAGTTTATATAGCTTTAACGAATTAACCAAACGTATATCCACTGTCCATAACTCAACATCCATCCATTGAGCCAGAGCAAGATAATGAGCGTCATAGGTCGCGGACAGACTGTACAGAACCGCAACCTCTCTGGCGCGATGGTGTAATTCTGTGTTCGAAACCAATTCAATCGGCAGGGCTAATACCGCTATGAGTGCTTTTGCAACTGCCTCAGGCGGTAGAATACCTGCCTTTTGATACCGATACAAACCATTCGTGACCTCATAATACAACAACGTGGGAGCAACGATTTTTGCCTCCACTTTCATCCATTTTTCCCAACGCTGTTTTATGGCGTCGGAGGTAACGTGACGGACAATCACACTTGCATCAACGCAAAGCGTTAAGGAGTTGTTCATCGCGTTCCTCCCGCCCTTGGCGAATGATCTCTGCTGGATCTGGCAACTCACGTCCCTTTAGTGCGATACGAATACTCTCATGCGCTTCTTCGAGTAATTTTCTCCAATCTGCCGGTGTATTTGCCGCGATCAATTCATCGTATGTCTTTTTGGAAATGACAACGACTTCCGCTTTTCCATCTCGTTCGACGATCACTGGGCCAACCTTCGCCTGTTTCATAATTTCCCCGAAATGGATGCGTGCCTGGGTGGCGCTAATCGTGCGTTCCATCTGAACCTCCTGATTAATTAACTGGTTAATCAACCGGGAATATACTCCTAAACGAGAAGGCTGTCAAATCAAAATCCCAACTCCTTCAAATTCTGCTCTTTGCTTCGCTTTGTGCTTCCCGCAAACAAGTCCTTCCAGAACGCGTCGTCATATCTACGTGAACGTACAGGCAAGGGCATCGGGACGCCCCATCCCAGCAGCAGAACTTCTTCCTTCGGTTGGAGGCGCGCCAGCATACCGCGCAAAGCGTCTCGTCCAGAAAGACCCGAGAGCACCGCGTGGATGTCGTCCTCGTCACCGAGCCAGCCTGAGATGCGCGTCCCTATTTGCGACATGACTTCATCGTAAATTTGCGACGGGCGCTGGTCGATGATCAGGAGAGTCACGTAATACTTGCGCAGTTCACGCGCGATGGTAGCGAAGGTAGTTTGTGCAGCCATCTCGCGGTTGAGCAGTTTGTGCGCTTCCTCTACCACGATGATCAATTGACGCGGCTCGGCTTTCCCGTGCGAGCGGAACTCGTTGGTCTTGTGTTCCCAGGCCGCGCGGATCTTGCGCGTGAGCAAATTCGAGACGAGCAGATAATCCAGGTCGCTTTCATATTCGCCGAACGACAGCACCACGTGTTGTCCATTTTCAAGGGATTGGATGATCTCCCTCACGCTATCCGCCGCGGGGTTTTCGACGATATACGGCTTCCCAAAAAGACGTCGCATCTTATCGTGCAGGGCTTCGGCAGCGGTCTGATTGACTCCATTGGATATTGCCCAGGCCGCCACACTATCGGGATGCGGCACTTTCTTGATCCTGCCCTTATCGTCTTCCACTTCCACCTCTTCGCGGTTCATCGCTTTGAACTGCGTGAACCAATCGTGTCTGAACGATGAATAGAGCGCGTTGAGCGTAGTGGGCGTGGTCTCTTTGAGATTCAACTCGCGTGCTAGCGTTTCGATATCGGCTGTGGAGATGTCGTCTGTTGAGATTTCCAGATTAAAGTCCGGGACCTGCCCTCGGATGGTGCCTCCTGCCCCCAGGCCAATCACTCTTACCTTGGACTTGAACTTGCTCTTCAACCCCGTAACGGGATGCTTCGTATCTGAGGCGACGTCGTCAAAGCCATATTCGTTGTGCATATCCAGCACCAGCACAGAGGCTTTGTTGGATTGGATGAGTCCCGCCAGCACAACGCGCGTCAGGAACGACTTACCTGTTCCCGTTGCGCCGAACACGCCCGATGACCGCTGGACAAATTTCTCCAGGTCAATGCAGACAGGATGGTTCTGCTCACGTGTATATCCAATAATAAAGTTGCCACCCCGGCCCGGTTCACCGAAGATCTCTGCAATATCGCCCTCATCCGCCAAAAAGACTTGAGCATGGTGTGGCGGTACGTTCTTGACAGGCAGGACGCGCGGCGGGTCTTTCAAGCCCGCGTTGATCATGCCTTGCCAGTCCACATAATCAGGCGTGCCAGGTTCGGGACCGATCTCCAACATTAGATTCGGTAACACTTCCAAATTGGCGTATAGAGTCTGTCCATGCAGCGCCCTGGCGATATTCGCGGGAAAACGGACTTCGGTCTGTTCATCGGCGAAGCGCGGATCTGTGGCGCCAAGCTGGATGTCGGTCACGATGCCGTAGTAATTCCAGTCACCGCTTTGGATGACGACAAAGGCGCCCTCCTGAATCTCCTGCGGCGATACTATCAACCGCACGCGGAAACTCTCTTTCAATCCACCACCGACAAGATAGCCAATTTTAGTTCGTTGTATCTCCATAAAAACTCCTTTTCACCACAAAGGACACAAAGAGTCACTAAGGTTTTAAATTACCATTCGCTTGATGCCGTCCTTTAGACGAACAACATTAAAGTTGATAAGGAATCCCAAACGAATTCCAGTAAGTTTCAAATAAGTCAATAGCTGTGCTTCATAAATTGGATTCATGGCTTCAACCGATTTTAACTCGGCGATTACACAATTCTCCACCAGCATATCAAGTCGTAGGCCGGCATCCATTTGGATATCTCTGTATGCAACAGGCAGAGCCACTTGAGTTGCTACCTGCAAACCACTCTCCCGTATCTCAAAAGCTGCGCATGTCTCATAAACAGACTCCAATAACCCTGGCCCAAGGGCCGTATGCACTTTGAAAGCCGCATCCAAAACTGCTTTACCAACTTTCTCTACCTCTGCTGGAATGGGCGCATAATTTTTCCCTTGCATTTTCTTTGAGATCCTTTGTGCTCTTCGTGGTGAAAAATGCTAAATCAGCACTTTATAGATACGTGACGTTAAAACATTATTTTGGATGCTGATAAACCGATAATGAGGCGGTGCAAGTAACATCAACAGTTCATCTGTTTTTGCAAAGGGATATCCTGTAGAGCGCAATCCCAGAATGGGAATGCCTCTGAATTCCTCTTCATAGGTAATGTGAACATGACCACAGAGGATTGCCAGTATTTTTTCTTTGATGCCCGGCTTTGCGACGATTTCCCAAAACTGATTGATATCCTTTGCAATGAATTCATCCAGCCAGCGGCTGCCGATCGGTTTTACGTGATGGTGACACACAATGACGGATGGAAGGTTAGATTGCAGTGATTTCGCTAGAAAATCGCGCGTTTCAGGGAAAAAGAAAGCCTTTGATTCTCCTCCCCAGTCTATGAAGATGAATTGGATATTTTTATGCACAAACGTAAAATTGTATAAATCAGGTGCTTTTGAATCCGGAAAAAGATAACGTGTCATTAATTCGCGGTCATCATGGTTGCCAGGCAGGAAGTACATCGGATATTCTTTTAGGCCTTCAACGTTAACTTTTTGCGGTCCCGGCAGGGCGGCTGGTGCCTTTATACCAAGCAACTTTATAGCGCATTCGTAGGTTGCTTCGCTGGGCGGCTCCACCAGGTCTCCGGTCGAGATGATAAAGTCCGCTTTATCCGCAACATTTTCTGCGATGTGCTTCATCACCTTGCGCAGCGCGTGGCCGGGGGAAAATCCTTCTCGTAATTGTTCCGGGTATTCCAGCAAGTGATGATCTGTGATTTGGATGAACGAGAAGTCTGTCATTAAGCGACCATTCGCTTGATACCATCTTTCAGATAAGGCACGTTGAAGTTGATCAGAAATCCCAGACGGATTCGGCTCAGGCGCAGATACGTGAGAAGCTGCTTCTGATACAGTTGATTCATTCTTTCCACAGACTTAAGTTCCACGATGACACACTTTTCGACGAGCAGATCAAGTTGCAAGCCAGAGTCAAGTTTTATGCCTTCGAACATGATCGGCAGTTTAACATCTGTCTTAACAGTTACTCCGCTTTTCTCAATGGCATGTTTCATCGCCACCTGATAAACGGATTCGAGTAAACCGGGTCCTAACGTCGTATGAACCTTGAATGCTGCATTGAGCACGACCTTTCCAATGCGTTCAACATCAGCCGGTATCGGTTGGAAAACCCTCTGTGTTGATGGTTGGTACATAAGTTCTCGTCCTTCGTTCATAAATCCTTTGGCGTTAAACGCTCACATCGCTTAAGGCACCCAGGACTCCCATCAACGTGGGGTAATCATCTCTTAATAACGAGATCAGCTCATGCGTTGCTCTCTCTCTCCAAAGATCACCGTTCTTTCCGTGGGAGCGGGCTACCTGTGCCAGGTGTGCCGCCAGCACTTCACCCACTGGCACATCTTTTGTTCCAAGGATATGCCTGAAATATCCGAACCGCCCGATGGCTGCAAACCGTGCAACATCTATGTCATCACACAGATAGATCACATCCAAACTGAGCGGCGGACGCGGCGGGAGCGTATGATAAATCTTTCCATCCTGCTCATACCCAATCGCCAGCACAGACATTTCCACCGGAACGATGCGCCGCTCACGATTATCCTTCAAGACCTCATCACTTATATTCTCCGAGGTCACAAGTTGACGCACCAGACCGTCGTCATCAATGTGGATATCGTGAATCAGTCCATAGACCTGATAAGAGTCGCCGAGGGGCGCGCGTACGATCTCGCCAAACGCGGGCACTGTGAATTGCGAGACGCGGCATCCCGCAATGAAGCCCGTTGTCCCTGCACGCAGCAACCGTCCAATTTCGATCTGGGTCATAAGTTACCTCCCGTCATTACGAGGAGCGTTCGTTGCGACGAAGCAATCCCCTCACGATGAGGGACGCTACGCGGCTTCCGGCGGAAGAGCACCGCCCTTGCAATGACGTTATCTATGTATTCTTACTTTTAATTCTTTTGCTGAACTCTTGTGTGAACCATCACCGACCTCTGCACGGATTCGGCGTAATTCCAGGGCAAGCAACTGTTCAACCTGTCCTTTTTCTTCATGCCTCACAAGTGCTGTCTCATGGGCACGGTGCAGAAGATACGGATAGGGTCTGCTTCCCATCATCTTGCATTGCTCGATCAGCACACAATGCAGGATATCCAGTTTCTTATTATCATCCGCGACCCACTTGGGTATCTCCACGCGCACGGGCCATGGATGTCCCTCCGTGCCAACATTTAAATAGAAGAAGTGCAACGAGAGCGCGCCCTTATATTTTTTTTCAGAACCTGATTGAAGGACAAACACTGCCGAGCGATGATAGGGCGGCAATAATGGATTCTCACGTTCACCGTAAAGCCACCGGTCACTGACGCCGCGCAAAGGTTGGTACTCGCGCAGTCGCTGCATCTGTTCAATATCTGCACTGGCAATTTCGAGCAAACGCACGACCAAATCGGCGCTTGGTTTTTCAACATAACCCGCGGTCACCACGCCGCGCGAGTGCAGACGTGAGAGCACCCCTAAATATTGTTCTACAAAGTTGGCATAGGCTTGCGGGTCATCGCCCTTGGCTCCCCATAATTCCAAAGTGCCATCTGTGAGGTTGACCACGGGACCGGTCATGTCCTGTGAGAATTCGTCGAGTTTGATGCGCTCGCTGATGTCCCGTCTCATGGCGACCATGCCTTCAGATAGGGGGTTGCCGTTTGGCAATAGATCATCCCCGTAAAGTAATTCGGTTTCTATGGTCACGGCGGGCGCTTCCCCGGAGCTAAGCTTCATGCCAATGACACCAACATTGATAATACAAAACTGGATGGCTGCGTGACGGTCCGGGTTGACCTGCGAACCATCCGCGGCGATGATGGTTACCTCTGAGACATTCGCAGGAGGGGGATAAAATCCGTTGAGCGGCTCCTTGAACGGTGCTGCACAGCGGATATTCGCATCTACCGCTTTGGCGGCTTCTACTTTATATTTTAGATAATCCAGGTCAGACCCGAACTCGTCCAGCCATGCGCGGGCCTGGATACGCCGTTCTTCGAGGATCCGTTTTTTTTCATCGGCTCCTTCGGCGATCTCTTTGATGCGAGTGTAGACTTGCTGAAAATTTATCGGCATAGCGACTACTCGTCATTGCGAGCCTGAAAGGCGAAGAAATCCCCATTTATGCGAAAAGATTGCTTCGTCGCCTACGGCTTCTCGCAATGACATAATTAGTTAGAACAAATGTACCAAGATTGTACAGGGAATCAAGCTAAAATACAAGACTCAATACCCCCAAATCTGTGCATCTTAAGGTTTATGCTGCCCTATTTAGGCATACAAATTAGACGGGATTTCTACGATTTTTGCCAAAAATTCTGTTATCTTCGGCTCTGTAGGGTGACAATCTCTAACCAATTACCAGTACTGTACTGCCCATGGTGAGGGTAACATGAAATGCTGAGAGCACGGTTTGAGCCATCTGCACGGGAACTTTTTAGGGTGGCCGGCGTCTATCCACCAGTAGATTATTAAAGAAGGAGTTTATGAATGAACAATAAATCTATTTTCGTCCTGGGGGCATTACTGCTTGCGGTTCTGGTTAGCGCGTGCGGTGGACCGACCACCATTAACCAGGCGGCTGCTCCAGTTGTCCGTACGATAAGTGTCTCAGGTTCGGGACAGGCATTCCTGGTGCCTGATATCGCCTATATTTATCTGGGTGTTCACACCGAGAAACTCACTGCCTCAGAGGCCGTAACTGAGAACAATACCCAAACCCAGGCGATGATCGAGGCGCTGACAGATTTCGGTATCGATGCGAAGGACATTCGCACGACCAACTTCAGCATCTGGCCGAGCGATAAGTATGATCCACAGACGGGCTTGCC
>JAKEFL010000333.1 GCA_022616105.1 Anaerolineae bacterium
TGGGATTTACATTGACCTGGCCTTCCCGCTGGATGGGCGCAAAGGCGGACCTCCTTTTGCAGTGACCGAAGCAGAGATTTTCGATTTGTTTCAAAAGCGGGGATTCAAATTGTTATCACGCGAGAAGCCTGCGGAATCTGTATCACCGCGTAGAAATGCGGAAGAATTATTTATCTTTCAAAAGATGAATTGAGTTACTAATTCGTTTTCAGGCGCAAAGCATTCTTCGCGTCTATTATTGATTAACTTGCTCAACCCTGCTTAATGTATAACTAAAAAGTTCATTGCCGATCAGAAGATTTCGTTCTCTATCCATGAGATAGAGATGGTTCTCGTCCACCTTAAGGAAAGAGACCGGTTCTTGAGCATCCTCCGGATATAGTTGATAGATGACAGCATCCAGATCGCTGTTCATGCCGTTGATAATCCTCCACGAGCCTTCTCGATATTGACTGGTCCCCATGAACAGGTACGTGCTGGGCTTGCCAGTCGCGCTGTCCTGGTACAAGGTCAGTCTCCACTTTATTTTTAGGCAACTGGGGAAAGGCGCAGTATTCGTAAATTCAAGCACAACCGCATGGCAGGGAGTGCGGCCATCAAATACGGCAAAGACCGATGAACCTTCAGGCATCGCTGGCTCAGGCGGCCGGGTGGGAGGATCCGGGCGCGATTCCGCGCTGATCTCTGTGGGATTTTGATTATCCATTCGGTTCAGCGTATAGCTCCAGGCACCATTTCCGACGATAAGGGTCTTTTCGCTGTTCAGGACGTGAATCAGATCATCACTTACTTTCAGAAATGACACGGTTGTTTGAGAGTCGTTCGCATTGAGTTGATATACAGTTGCTTCCGGGTCATTCTTTTTCCCTGTTGTGATCGTCCAGTTTCCTTCCATCGATATGGACGTGCCTCCACCGACCAGGCCATTTGTGTTTGGTTTAGCCAGGCCATAGGTACTATTCAATTGATACGTAGTAGGATCTCCGGTTTGTGGATCCTGGTAGAAGACAAGGTTCCATTTCATTTGTTCACATTCCGTATGAGCCGGGATTTGAGGCAGCGGTTTTGCCTGAGCACTGCAAGGAGTGTTCCCCTGGAACACACCATAAATTTTCGAGGTTTCCGATCCACGCTGTACCGGTGAAGGCGTGGTCATTTGCGAGCTGACGTTTGCACAGGCTGTAAGTGTCAATAGCGTAACAGCCAAGAGAATTAAATTGAACCATCGTTTCATGGGGTTTATCCTTCAATAGACATTATCGGAAATAACACACAAGCACCGTCCTGACACTTGCACCTGGCGCAAGTGCAGGTGAGATTGGTTCGAGTAATTTGAACGCCTGTCGGAAACCTTCGGGACGTTTTTTCTAATTACCGATAAACGTTCAATAAAGATACCCCGTTCATGTATATTTCGTTCCCTCATGCATGATAGGAGAATTGTCCTTTGGACTCAGCCTGCTGGATTTACTATGCCTTTGAGGTGCTCAATGGTACGACTCGTCACGACTCCATAGCCGCCTCCTGCAAACATTCCCGCTATAAGTGATGTATATATTTCCACGCCTGCAAATTGAAGCGCAAGATCGATCAACGTGCCTGTGGCTCCCCCACCCGCGCTGATCAGAATCCAGCGCCCTGCATGAGGGAGCACATCTCTTAGCAACGGCCACTGTCCAAGCCCGATGACCATCCATAAGGTGGTGAGAAAGATCAGATGAGATGCAAGATCCTCATACGGTGCGGTGTACGCAATCAGCACGGGACCCAGAATACGCACTCCCAACGACGCAATCAGCAAATAGCCGACGAGACCGCTAATAGCCGTGGCAGGCAGCCAGAGGGCATGTGCAAGCCACCTACGAGAACGAAGCACCGGGTACAAGACCACCCATTGACCAAGCCCAAAGATAAACCCGGTTAAGATCAACGTCCGTGGATGTGTAGCCCGCGTGAGCATGCCTGCAATCATCGCAACAACGGACCATTGCACCCACAAAGGAATCGCGAAGCCAGATACTTTCGTTCGCATCAAGTGGATTCTAGATTTTGCTCAGATAAGTTGTGTAACAGCTTCTTGCTCATACAGCGATTCCCTCTGCGCGGACATTTAGCATCAAGGGCATTCGGCTTTCCGTGTAATCCTTATTAGATGCGAACACCCATGAAATTAGCACATCATGTTTCAAACAGAGCGATGGGATGAACTCAGACGAGCGTTTTTCGGCATCGACATAATCGACATCACCTTTCAACACGATCATCACATCGATATCCGAATCAGGCGGGTGCGCATCCCCGCGCGCATAGGAGCCGAAGAGCACAACGGTCTTTAGCTGGTCGCCATAAATTTCGACCAGTCCTTTTTTCAGTTCTTGCAGGATCTTCTTTATATTTCTGGGCATGATTTTGTTTCCACCATTATTTTACCCTTTTTCACATTCCTGACAAAAAGGCACTGCTCATCGTCGAGTCTCCCCTTGCTCAGCACCCTGTGGGCAAATCCGACAATGAAAACTCGGTATTCGCATCCAAACTTTACAATGTCGGATTTGGGGGAGAGGCCCGATAGGGCAGAGGGGGTCAAACCTTCACCGCCCCACACACTAACAACGAGCACATTCTTTGCTCACCCTCTATCTCAATCATCTCCTCATATTCTGCTGAAAAAAACCCTTCTTCCCTCCCTGAAGATGGGTTATAAGAAATACAGTTTTGTCTACAGCTATACTTGAAGCAGGACCTCATACGTTTCCAAGGATGGTTGCCCCACAAAGAATCCATCGAACAATGCGAGAGTCTGCGGTAATAACGCGTTCATCGCGTCGGCATCTTCTTTTGTTTCCCACAAGGTAACGGTCACGCCTTTGCCCGTTTCACGGTCGCCAACCAAATAGGCTCCCTTAAATCCTTTTGCATCCTTCAAACCTGGCGCGACTTTATCACGCCAAATGGACACAGCCTCATCAGTCTTGCCAACCACTAGCTGCGAATTGATCATTCTTGCGTACATGTTTGCCTCCTTTGGCAATGGCGTGCACCCCTTTGAACGGAGTCGCACAGTTGAATTGATCGGACTCATGTTGATCTCTTCACTATAGCACTGTTCGCGCCGTTTTGTTACACCGGGTTTTGAGATTCAAGATACCTATCCCGCAGCAGACAATGACCACCCGCGCTCAAACTCTAAACTACATCGTCAGGCATTCTCATCCCTCACTCAACATACTCCCCTCTCCCAAGGGAGAGGGGCCGGGAGATAGGTCAATTCAAACCCTCACCACCCGCACACACTAATAACGAGCACGCTTCATATCACTATTCATCATAAGGTTTCTTGCCGTTTGAGCGATTTGATGATTGACGGACAAGCTTTCTAAAAGTTATGATGTTCTGATGATGATGATTGATTTTATAAGCATATGGGTAGCCAAAAGGATATAGAGGCTTTACAGTTTGAAGCAAAACAGTCGTTCCACTAAATATAAACCCAACTTCTTGCATCAGCTTCACTATATCTGCTTGGACACAAACTTCCTCTTTATTAACTGTAAAGTCGCTAATGATAATTGTACAATATTTCCCGTTTCGAAGTTTTGTGAAGGCTTTTGCCATTATCTTTTTTAAAGCAACGATAAAGTCAGAGTAGTTATCAAAATTACCTAAGTCACCGCAGAAAAATAACTTTTCGGATTCGTAGTATGCTTACGAAACAGGTCGGACACGACCAAGTTTACTGTAGAACTGCAAGCCATGAGAACAA
>JAKEFL010000334.1 GCA_022616105.1 Anaerolineae bacterium
ATAAGGAACTGATAAAAACCAATCGGGATGCTCCATAACCCAATTTGAGTCAATGCCCATGTGATTCGGAACCATATCGGCAGATAAACGCACGCCGCGCTGCCAGGCTCGGCCTCTCAAATTCTCCAATGCCCCCCATCCACCCAGATCCTCTGCAATATCGTATGAGTAAAGCGAATACGCCGAAGCGACCGCGTCTGTGGCACCCATGCGTTGTTTGATGCGCTGACTGGCGCGCGATCGTTCCCAAAGACCGATCAACCATAAGCCTGTAAAACCGCGATCGCGTAAGATGTCCAATTCTTCATCAGGGATTTGATCGAGAGTCTTGATCCAGCGACCATATTTTCTTGAGAGCTGCTCAAGCCACACATAGGAATTCTTTGCGATCAAAACTAGCCGCGGCATCCAATCTTTATCTGGGCTGTACTGTTCGTATTCGGCATATTCACCGCCGCCAAAAGTTTGCAGTGGGATGTCGGGCGTGAAATCGCCATGTGCCAAATGCTGATGCATCACTTCTTCGCGCAGAAAGTCCATGCCGCGGACAATACGCGCGACAAACATCTCACCGAGCAAGAGACCCCATTTATCAAAGATGAACTGCAGTTGCCCATCCAGTGAAGTGGGAGAGGCTTTAGCTGGGGCGCTTAAAATTTCGAATAAAGATTCAGACGGACCTCCCTCATCCGCAGTTTCTTTGGCTGTTTGGGCGAAAAATGAATCGAGAGTAGTGATCAGGTCTTTATACGCGGTTGATTCCAGGGGCTTATCATCCACCAGCTCCACCAATGGATTCACTGCGGGATTCGCGTTGTGCAGGTAAATAAATAGCAATTCTTCGATTGTCTTCACGCGTCCATTATCCCCAGTTGAAGCTAAAAGTTGTTCGAGATATTCCTCTACCTTCACTTCGCCTCGATAGACATCATCGGGTGGGAATTCTGAAATAAACTTCTGTTGTGTGGCGTAGACAGAATCCGCACCGACATTACTATCCACATATGAGACAGCAGTGTTCATTAATGCATCTGGAGCATAATACTTCACGAGCACGCGCATGGCATCGTCGATGAGCTGCATCGCGTATATATCGGAGGCAGGCACGGGGTCCGCGCGAATCGCTGACATTTGCGCCGCGAACTTTCGGGCGGAGGAAAAATCCTCAAAAGTCACGCGTCCGTTTGGGCTGAAGAAATCCGAAGTAAATTGATAGGTATCGCGGGAGGCTTTTGTGATGAGCATAATCTTTTAGAGTTCGCTCTCGGCGGGAGCAACATATGAGGCTTTTGTGATAAGCATATTGCAATGATAACCTCATTGAATGATTTCGAGTATACTTTGCGACGATGTCACCCCAGACACTCAATCTGATATTGCTCTTTGTCCTTGCGGCTCTTTATGTGCCGGTGCTCGTCAATTTAATCGAGCGCCGTTCGGGCCAGGAAGATGCTGCCACGTTCCTGAGCATTTATCTGGTAATTGGTTTGTTATTGGATGTGGGCGAAGGTTTATGGCGCGGGGGTCAACTACGAATTGCCACAACCCAGGTTGCGAACGATTTTCAGTTATACGGCGCTCTGGCGCTTGCCTTTTTACTAACGCTGACTGTCGTCTCTTTCACGCGGCGCGAACTGCGAGTATGGCTGATCCTTGGTACAGTTTGGATTTTGGGTTTCATCATTTTCGTGCCAAATCTGCTGAGGCTTGGAGATGTGATTTGGACGAACGGCAGGTTCGCGCTCACATTCGAACGACTCGCGCCCACCTGGGCGGTGCTTGGCTGGATCGTATTCATGCTCGGTGCAATCATCAATGTGCGTTCTGCTTATGGGCGCGCGCGTCAACCGTTGCTGCGCAACCGCCTCAACTATTGGACTCCTGTATTTCTTCTGATCATTCTCAACGATATCCTTATCATGATTGGCATTCCCCTGCCTGGTAACCCGATCAGACTCGGCGCGGCGGTATTGGGGACATTTATCATTGTCACACACGACCCGCCCGATCTGCGCGAGATAGCACGACGCGTATTAACTTATATCATCACGACGATTGTTATTGTCGGTTTTTACATTGCAGGCTTCTCGGCATCGCAAACCGTGTTTAAAGCACTGCCGAATTTCGATCCGCTGCTTGTGGGCGCGGGCATTGCGCTTTTACTTTCGTTCATCTTTACACCCTTGCTTTCGCTGGTGCAACGCTGGGTCAACCGCTGGCTTAACATTCACGAGTATCACCCAAGCCGCACCCTGCACGCGTACAGCGAGCAGATCAGCAACATCCTTGATATGCAAAAGCTTGCCAACGTCGCGGTGGGACTCATCATCGAGGCAATGGATATCACGCGCGGCTTTCTGTTCCTCGTCGATTCGGAACTCCCAAGCGACGCGCAAAAATCCTATCATCTGCGCGCAGTGCGGAATCAGGGGGAACGTCAGATCCGGATTATTACGCTTATGCAGGACCATCCCATTGTTAAGCAATTAACTCAGGAGGGACGACCGCTTCTTCAATACGACCTCGACCTGCTCCCGATATTTCGGTCTGTTTCCTCCTCCGAGCGCGAATGGTTCAATCATCTCGAAGCCGAAGTGTACCTCCCCATCTTTTCGAAACGTGAATGGATCGGCCTGCTGGCCCTTGGCTCAAAGATCAGCGGCAATCGTTACACCGAGGAAGATCTTGTCACTCTCTCAGCCCTCGCGAATCAGACGGCGGTCGCGCTCGAAAATGCGCGTCTCGTTGACAACCTGGTGCAGCTTAACACTGAACTGAGGCAAGCTTATCGCTCGCTGGATAAAGCCAATCAGGACCTCGAACGACTCGACCAGACAAAATCCGACTTCATTAGCATTGCATCACACGAACTTCGTACGCCGCTTACAACAATGGTTGGTTATACAGAGATGTTGATCGAAGATATCACACTCCCGCCTCATGTGCATGATATGCTCAAAGGTATCTCCAAAGGCACAAAGCGCCTGCATGAAATTATGGACTCGATGTTCGACATCGCGCAGATCGACATGCGTACCTTGCAGCTTCACATTGTGCCCGTTGATACCGCAACTCTGGTCAAAGAAGTGGGCGAACGCCTGGTACAGTCGTTCATGGAGCGTAAACAAACATTGATCATTAACGTTCCGCCTCTCCCAATGGTGCGGGCAGACCCCAACTTATTGAAGAAACTCTTTCAACATTTGTTGACCAATGCCATTAAGTTTACGCCCAATGGAGGCAGGATCACAATTAGCGCAAACCCTCACCCTGCGCACAATTCGGAAATGCCGAGTGGCGGCGTTGAGATCATTGTCAGCGATACAGGCGTGGGCGTGGACCCCGATGTAAGTGAAATCATTTTTAGCAAGTTCTACCATCCAGGTGACCTCAACAAACACTCCACCAGCAAAACGCGTTTCAAGGGAAGCGGTGCAGGGCTTGGCCTGGCGCTTGCGAAAGGGATTGTCGAAGCGCACAGCGGGCGCATCTGGGTCGAGAGCACAGGCTATGATGAGATAAACTTCCCCGGCAGCAAATTCCATGTAGTGCTGCCGTTGAGCAACCTTGATAAAGGTGAGGAAACTATGATGGGGACTGAATTGAAATACGAGCTGGGATAAGTAGACAGGTAAACACGTAAACAAGGAAACACGCACCTGTTTACCTGTTTACCTGTCTACTTGTGTATATATACCTATCTACTCCAACACCTTCCGATACACACGATGATTCTTATATTCCAGGCCATTTAGATTCTTCAAATCTGCACGCATTTGCTCAGTAGTCTCTGCTACCTGGGTCATTTCAACATGCTCGAATTGCTTGAAATCAAACAGCGTATGTCCCATTTCGGAATATAGAATGGCATTGCCACCATGTCCCTGATGCTTTGGCAGGATACCCATCCCATTGACCGCGACCGTATTTGTGCGCTTAAGCTCAAGGAGGATATCAATGAGTCCAAAGGGGAACAGGCGTCCCTTCGCGCGTTGAAGCGCCGCAGAGACATCGTGAAACGCAAAAAGGAAGCCAACCACATCCGCATTCGCGCCGTGCGTGATGATTTTGATCAGGCGATGATCCGCAATGGTCAGGATGTTTTGCAGGACAAAATCAATTTCGCGTTTCGAGAGCGGATAATACTCCCAATTGTTCACAAAGGCATCGTTATAGGCTTTGCCAATGCGCTGCGCCCAGGCTTTCAGTTCACTTTTGCTCCTGAACCGTTTTACCTGTAATCCGCCGCGCTGTTTCACTCGCTGCGCGATTTGTTCCACGCGTTCGGGAACTTGAAATCTATCTGCCGGTAAAAAGCAGGAGACAAAATCCACTTCCTTTGTAAATCCCTGTGCTTCTATTAGCTGTTGATAATATGGATAATTATAGTTAAGCATGGTCATTGTTTGCCGATGCTCGTAGCCAGACACAAGCACACCATACCCATCCAGCGGTCCCATGCCTTTCGGTCCCACCACCGTATTTAGTTCGTGTGCTTTTGACCATGCAATGACTCGGTTGAAAAGGATCGCCGCAGCCTCGAGGTCATTCTCGCAATCGAAGAAATAGTAATTTGCCTTCTTCACGTTATGATATGTGTTGAATGGTTTGTTCTCGATCGCAGCAATACGACCTACATCCTGCCCATCGCGAACAGCCAGGAAGAAATCCACATTTGAATGTTCATAAAAAGGATGTTTCTTCCGATCCAGATATGTATACGCGTCAACATAAAGTGGAGGCACCCACTGTGGACAATCCTTGTATAGCCTGTAAGGCAGTTCCACAAATCGTTTCACTTGCTCTTTATTGTTTGTATCCACTTTTTCAATCGTGAGCATGGAAAACTTCCCTGAGCATGTAAATTTGGTTCTCCCGTTTTGGGCCGGAAGGCAAGTTTCTCTGCCACAGATTGCACGGATTTTCGCGAATTGTTTTAAAAAATCCGCGCGAATTCGTGAAATTCGTGGCGAAAGATTCGGAATGAATCGTGAGCGTTTTGCTCCTTCTCATTAAATGCGGAAGAGCCGTAAATTTTAGCAAGTATAAGTCAAATTTCATATAAATGGTTCGTGCTATACTTACGAAAAATCAAGCACAGGAGTCTTCAATGTCGTCTAAAAAGGCACATCAGGAATTGCTGAAAAAATATGCTGAAGCTGTTGTAAAGGTTGGCTTGAATATACGAGAGGGCCAGCGGCTCATCATCACATATTCCGTGTCACGCGGCGTTTCCTTTCATGCCGCGCCGTTCGTCCGTGAAGTGGCAAAAGCTGCGTATGCCGCGGGCGCGCGTTACGTGGATGTGATCTGGGGCGACGAGGAGATGCTGCGCTTGCGTGCGGAGAATGCGCCGCGCGATTCATTCACTGAATATCCTTCCTGGCAGATCAATGGCATTATGAACATGATCGAAAATGGTGATGCCTTGCTATCCATTGCCTGCATCAATCCCGACCTTCTGAATGGATTGGATACGGAATTCATTGGCGGAATGCAAAAAGTACATTTGCAGAACTATTCGCCCATCAGTATGGCTGTGAGCCGCAATGCGATCAATTGGTGTGTCGTCGCCTCTTCTCATCCAGAATGGGCGCAGAAAATCTTCCCTGAACTAACCCCTGCAAAAGCGGAAGAAAAGTTATGGGATGCCATCTTTGAGACCACGCGTTCAACACAGCCCGATCCAGTCGCTGCCTGGCAGGAACATATTCAGAATTTGAAAAAACGATCCAAGTACTTACAAGATAAGAATTACTCTGCGCTGCAATACAAAGCGCCAGGCACGGATCTCACACTTGGTCTGCCGCGTGGGCACAAATGGATCAGCGCGCAAGCCCTGGCTGAAAACGGAGTCGTGTTCACCGCCAACATGCCTACGGAAGAGACCTTTACCTTGCCCGACCGTCATCGCGCAGAGGGAGTCGTCGCGGCTACTTTCCCACTCAGTTACGGGGGCAGTCTGATCGAAGACTTTAGCCTGACGTTTGAAAATGGCAGGATCGTCAAAGTCCACGCGAAAAAGAACGAAGCGATCCTCCAAAAACTGGTTGATACAGATGAAGGTTCGTCACGTCTTGGCGAAGTGGCTCTTGTCCCTGCCAGTTCACCCATTGCAAAACGCGGACACCTTTTTTACAGCACGCTCTTTGACGAGAACGCCTCCTGCCATATTGCCATCGGACGCGCCTATCGCTTCACACTGATAGGCGGCGAAGAATTGACTGAAGAAGAATTCGTCTCTGCTGGCGGCAATACCAGCCTTAACCATGTAGATTTCATGATCGGCTCCCCTCAAATGGATATCGATGGCATCAAGGAAGATGGCACGCGCGAACCTGTCATGCGTCAAGGTGAATGGGCGTTTGATACCTAATTCGCGCTGAGCGGAGGTCTGAGAGTTTTTCGCGAAGACCGTAGACGAAGCGCATATTTGGCATCAATTCACTACCTTCAAAAAAAGAGCCTCATCGCGAGGCTCTTTTGATTCTTAGAACATCTGTTATACTTTTGGCTTGCCAAAGGAAAATATTACATGTCAATTAACAAAAAGGGATTCGCTTCTCTTATGGAAGGTTTGCCTCCCACGTATTGGCTGTTATGGAGTGGAACACTCATTAATCGCCTCGGCGGTTTTGTCATCCCTTTCCTCACCCTCTACCTTACAAGCCAGCGTGACATCCCCGTCAGCCAGGCTGCGCTCATGGTATCACTTTTCGGCGCGGGTTCTTTTCTCTCACAACTCGTGGGCGGTGAATTGACAGACCGACTCGGCCGCCGTCCTGTCATGCTGATGAGTTTTATGGTCACGCCATTAGTCATGGTCACATTGGGATTGGCTCGCAGTCTCCCGATCATTGCTGCCTGCACGTTCATTGTTGGATTCTTCACCGACCTATACCGGCCCGCCGTCGGCGCGGCGATTGCAGATTTGGTGCCACCTGAATCGCGGACGCGCGCTTACGGATACAACTACTGGGCAATCAACCTCGGCGCGGCGGTTGCTCCGCTTCTCGCGGGACTTTTAGCCGGGTACAACTACCTGATCCTTTTTGTAGCTGACGCGCTCACCACCCTCATCTTCGGCTTGATCGTCCTCTTCGGCATCCGCGAAACGCGTCCACCTGAAGCACATCACGCCGCGCATGTTTCCTTCAATGAGCGCATCAACCAGCTCAAGCGCGAACCAATCCTATTGACTTTTTCATTGTTGGCTTTGTTCTTTGGCATGATCTACATGCAGGGATACATCACCCTGCCTCTCGATATGGGATCACACGGACTCGGTCCCGAGCAATTTGGCGCGGCAATCGCAGTCAATGGATTCCTGATTATTCTGGTTACTATTCCAATCAGTAATATGGCATCGAAATGGCACCGTTTTCGGACGATTGCCATCTCGGCAATATTTCTGGGGCTTGGGTTTGGCTTCACTGCTCTCGCGGATAATTTATGGCTATTCATTATCAGCGTCATTATCTGGACGTTGGGAGAGATCGCGGCAACATCCGTGGCACCAGCCATCATTGCAGATCTCTCGCCAGTGGAATTGCGCGGGGTATATCAGGGAATCTTTGGCTCCGCCTGGGGACTCGCATATTTTTTGGGTCCGCTTGCAGGTGGTTGGGTCTATGAACATTTAGGGAGTAACACACTTTGGACAGCCTGCCTGTTATTGGGGTTCGTGCTGGCTTTTTGTTACCTGGGGATGAGCACACCCGCCAAACGGCGAATGGCGCAACCCAATGCACCAGCAGATGGAAACTAAATAATCACACAGGTATAATCACGTCATGCCAAAAAACACAACCCCTCGCGTCGAGCTGGATGAACTGCTCGCCTCGGAATATGAGTATATTACTCATACTGCCAGTCAGGCGAATGAAGACCGTGCCCGTGTAGCTTCCTTCTATTTGATTGCAGTAGGGTCGCTGGTTGCCGCATTGTTTGGCACACAGCTTTTCGATACAGAAAAATATACCCAGACCGTCAAAATCATGTTCAGCGGACTCTTTGTTCTGCTGACCCTGCTTGGAACATCCACCGTTATGCAATTGGCGCGTCTGCGCGCTGCCTGGTATGAAGCCATGCTGGCGATGAATCAGATCAAGGATTTCGCGATGAACCAGAGCCCGGAACTCACTGCTGCTTTTCGGTGGACGAAAGATACCCTCCCGCCAAAGTATAAAAGAGGCAGCGTTTCCTATTTTCAAGCTGTTGAGGTCTCGCTCATCAGCGGGTTGATGTTTGGCGCGGCAATGTTCTTTTTACAGCAGGCTTTCTACTCCATCACTTGGGTCAACTGGGTCTTCTCCGGCTTGTCCGGACTGTTCACCATTTATATTCAATTGGTTATTTACAGACGAGTCTTGAATTGACATGCCGCGCGATTACACAAACCAATCCCCCATCTCTTTCCAACGGAGACCTCACCTCACGCGCGATGACGACTGGATCCGCGCTTTTCTCAAAACAGCCAAGGTGGGACACATCGCCTCCTCGCGGGACGATCAGCCGTTTCTCAACCCAACCATGTTCTGGTTCGATGAAGAGAATCATCAGATTGTCTTCCACTCCAATGTCGCAGGGAGAGTCCGCTCAAATATCGAGAGCAACCCAAAGGTCTGTTTGGAGGTGAGTGATCTGGGGAAATTCCTTCCGTCCAATGTCGCGCTTGAGTTCTCGCTTCAATTTCGTAGCGTGATCGTTTTTGGCAGCGCGCGACTCGTCACAGATCCCGATGAAGCGCGTCGCCTGTTGTATGGCTTGATCGGAAAATACTTCCCAGAAATGACGGCGGGGAAAGAGTATCGCGAGATCACTGACAAAGAATTGCGTGCCACATCCATTTACGCGATCCAGATCGAAGAGTGGAGCGGAAAAGAAAACTGGGCAGACCGCGCCGACCAAAGTGATAAATGGCATCCGCTTGATGAAAAGTGGTTTGAATGAAAGCATCAGCAGTACAACTGCTGACGCAACAAACAAAATGTTCTTGCGGCAGTTGCACTGCCGCAAGAACAACTAACATGAATTGATTCCCTTACACAATTGAGATTTGAGGAATGGGAAGGACAACCGGCTTTAATATGAGATTGGCTAAGAGCGCCTGGAAATCGGGCAAGAAATGGAGAC
>JAKEFL010000335.1 GCA_022616105.1 Anaerolineae bacterium
TAATTTCAGTAAATCACAGGTTTGTCATTCTGAGGAGCCAGCGTTCTTCTGGCGACGAAGAATCTCTTGTGATTTCAGCCGAGACTCTTCGCTCGCAACGAACGCTCGCTCAGAGTGACATTGAAATCGTGATTTACTGAATTTGAAAGGATTATTTCTCTCATGTCCACACCCAACCAAAATCATTCCATCCTTGAATTGCGCGTGGCGCTCACGACCGGCGACTATGAACGATCTGTCAAATTCTATTGCGGTGGTCTCGGCATTGAACCAAGCGCAATTTGGAATAACAATGGAGGTCGAGCGCTCATCCTCGATATGGGCAAAGCCACGCTGGAAATTTTTGATGAGATACAGGCAGAGACGATCGATCAAATTGAAGCAGAACAACGTATCAGTGGGCAGATCCGGTTCGCACTTCAAGTGCCGGATTTGAAGTCAGCAATGGAGCGCTTACTCAACCACGGTGCGACATTAGTCCATCCGCCCATCATCACTCCGTGGGGTGACTATAACGTTCGGCTGCAAGACCCCGACGGCATGCAAATCACGCTGTTTCAAGCACCTGATAAGAATGAACAAGGCAAATAGTATTGGATGGAGTTAGTAGTACTATCTATATCAAACAATATAACTGAGAAAAATATAAAAAACTCAGTGACTCCGTGGTTAAAGATTTGAGACCTCTGCAAGATGTCTAATAAACAAAACAGGTAAACAAGACATGTGTACTTGTTTACCTGTTTCCTTGTCTACGTATCTACCCCTATAACTTCTCCAACTGATCCACCATCTTACTCAACACATCGAAGCCTCCTTGCCAGAATTTGGCACTGCGAATGTCAATACCCGCACCAGACAAAATCTTCTCCGGGGCTTCGGACCCGCCAGCCGATAATATCTTTAGATATTTCGGCTTGAAGGATTCACCTTCGGCTTTGAATTGTTGATAGAGTGAGAACACGAGTAACTGACCAAACGCATACGCATACACATAGAACGGCGTGTGATAGATATGCGGAATGGACACCCACTCCCATTTGAACTCATCGCTCAGTTCCAGTGAATCGCCAAACTGCTCTTTGAGATTCTCCATATACGCGGCTGAGATTTCATCCACAGAGGCATTCTTCTGGATCATTGCATGCGCTTCACGTTCAAAGAGCGCAAAATAGATCTGACGCAGAATGGTCGCGAAGGCATCGTCCATTTGCTTGAAGAGGATATCGCGGCGCACGGCTTCATCGGTCTCTTCGGCGAGAAGTTTTTCGGTGAGCATCATCTCACCAAACGTGGAGGCGGTCTCGGCCAGCGGCAATGAAGAATGAAATGTAAATGTCGTGTGATGTGAAGCCAGCATCGCATGGATGGCATGACCTAATTCATGCGCCAGCGTTGCGACATCCCGCGCGCGGCCTGTGTAATTCATCAGCACATACGGTGTGTCGTCGGGGTTGATCGAAGCGCAGAACGCGCCGCCCTGTTTCCCCTTGCGGACTTCGCTATCGAGATGATCCCGATCGAAGACGCGGCGTGCCAGGTCTCCGATCTTGGGGTCGAATGCACTGAAAGCATCGAATACCATTTGGGCTGCGGCATCGAACTCAAAAGGCTTGTCCGATTTTGCCACGGGCGCATAAATATCATAACGCCGCAGTTTGTCTACGCCAATGAACTTTGCTTTCATCTTGAAGTAGCGCTGGAAGATTTTCGAGTTCTTCTTTGTCACTTCAAGCAGGGTATTCACTGCTTCATCAGGGACATCATTAGCCAGGTTTCGGACAGACAACGCACTGGGGAATTTTCGCAGGGAAATATTTTCATTGTGCCAGTCGCGGGCGCGGGTCTGGTACATCTGCCCGAGAATCGGACCATCCTCACCGTAGACTCGATAGAGTTCTTGATACGCCTTCGCGCGCAGGTCGGCGTTGGATCCCTGAATGTAAGGCTGCAATTGGGCACGCGTTAACTCTTTCACTTCCCCATCCACCTCCAGCTTGAAGACATAACGATTGGTAATGGCATCATATAAATTGATGAGCGCATTTGAACCCGTCACATCCTTGAGATTGACAACCTTTTCCTCAGGCTCCGTCAACGTATGCGGTTTGAAGTGGCGCATCTCTTCGAGATAATAACGATAGTCACCCGAAGCAGACATCAACCGTTCGGCATTTTTCTGATCCAGATCCTTCCACCATAAGCTAAAGAACAAAGTGCGGTTCTGCATCTCTGCTACGAACTGCTGTACGCGTCCCAGTAAACTCTGCGCGTTCTGATTTTGTGTGTCCTCTGAGAACGAAAGCCCAGCGAATGCGTAAATCCTGTTCACGATACGCGTGGTCGCTTCAGATGCGCGCACCACTTCAAGGAAATGATCAACTTCCATATCCGGTTTGAGTTTGCCGCGCACGCCTTCGAACGACGTGACTTGTTCCTCCACATTATCGAACGCGGCTTGCAGTTCGGGGCTGTCAAAGCCGGAGAAGAGTTCGCTCAAATTCCATTTTTTAATTGTATAAGTCTTAACTGTGTGAGCCATATTTTCTCCTTTGATTCATGTCACACTTGCGCCTGCGTGCAAGTGCAGGTGTTGCGAGGAGGGCTGGTGGTTGAGACGCAGGCAGTCGAAACCTAGCCCGACGAAGCCGCGTAGCGTCCCGCACGGTGTAGGGGATTGCTTCGGGATTTCGACACTATCGCGTCTCAACCCTCGCAATGACATATACGATTTTTACCATAAAGTCAGACGCTTTCGTAGATACAAAATATGTATTTTAGAGGTGTATTTTATTTACTTCGCGCTGAGCGGAGCGAGTCGATAGGCGAGCACAGTCGAAGCGCAAGTTGTTTTATTGGACAGCAAGCTGTCCGACTCCAGAGTTTTTACAAACTCGACCTTATATGCACAATATCGCCATCCTTGACCAGATATTCCTTCCCCTCGAGTCTTAACTTGCCTTTGGATTTCGCTTCATGCATGGACCCTAGGCTGATGAGGTCCTCATAAGCCACCACCTCCGCCCGAACGAATCCGCGTTGAAGATCGGTATGGATCTCACCTGCGGATTCCTGTGCGGTCGCGCCGCGTTTTGTCTCCCAGGCCCGCACCTCATCCTCACCTACTGTGAAGAACGATTGCACCTGAAGCAGGTCATATGAAAGACGGATCATCCTGTTCAGGCTGAGTTCCTTGATATCATACTCTTCCATAAACATCGTGGCATCTTCGGGAGAGAGTTGAGCAATCTCCATTTCAAGTTTGCCCTGCAAGGCAACAGATGGGGCATCCAATTCCAGGTTTGGCGCGGATTGCCCTTCGCTCATGTTGAACACGATTAACACAGGCTTGCGCGTGAGCAATCCGTACGACGCCAATTCCTTGACTTCTTCGCTTATGTATTCCAATGTACGGAGAGGCGCGCCGTTGTTGAGAGCCTCGTGTAAGCGATTGAACAGGACAGTCTGTTTTTCGTTCAAGGCTTTATCTGTCCCGCCTTTTTTGCGCTCATCCGTTAAGCGTTCCAGTTTTCTTTCAACGGCAATCAAATCATTCAGTAACAATTCATTCAACATGGAATCGACATCGCGCTTTGGGTCCACGCTTCCATTGGGATGCATCACCAGGTCGCTCTCGAAGCCGCGCACGACGAGAATGAAGCCGTCCATCTGGGTCAGTTGATTCAGCAATTGACCGGAGATGCCGCTTTTGGCGGAACCCGTTTCAAGTCCCGCGATATCCGCATAGGTCACCTTGGCGTAGATCGTCTTCTTCGGCTTGAACATTTCCGAGAGAGCGGTAACGCGTGGGTCGGGGACATCCACAACAGCCGTATGAACTTCGAAGCGGCCTGCCGAAGCGGTGGTGGGTGCATGACCGCGCGTCAACGCGTTGAAGATGGTGGTCTTTCCTGATTGAGGTAATCCGATAATTCCGAGTTTCATGTTTTCCTTTTCCAACTTAATACACTTCTCTTTTTGCCACGGATTACACGGAAGACTGCCCTGAAATAACTCAACAGAAAGTTAGCTGACAGGGATCTGGATGGGAGTGCGGAAGAGATTTTGGCAAAAAGAAAAAAAGCCAA
>JAKEFL010000336.1 GCA_022616105.1 Anaerolineae bacterium
CAAACGCCTTCTGAAATTCCATCGCTTGCAGCGCGCATTACCAATTTACCAATCCCTTTGACCAGTTTTATCGGTCGTAAGCAGGAAACGCGCGAGGTGAAGAAACTGTTGAATCACTCGCGGTTGCTCACATTGATCGGCGCGGGGGGTAGCGGCAAAACAAGGCTTGTCATACAAGTCGCGACAGATTTGATTGATAAATTCAAAGATGGAGTCTGGTGGGTGGATTTGTCACCACTGATGGACGATTCGCTCGTGCCGCAAACCGTCGCCAAATCAATGGGCGTGCGCGAAGTTGCAAACCAAAGTTTAGACGAAACATTGACAAATTACTTACAAAAGAAGCAACTGCTTTTAGTGATAGATAACTGTGAGCATCTCATCGGGGCCTGTGCAAAACTTTCCAATCATTTATTGACTCAATGTCCCAACTTGCAGATTTTTGCCACGAGTCGTGAACCACTGAATATCAGCGGCGAAACCGTATGGCACGTCCCAACTTTATCCGTTCCGGAAAAAGAAAAGTTATCATGGGTTGACCTTTTGCAATACTTCGAAAGCATTCGTCTTTTTGTGGATCGAGCCAAGGCAGTCAAGTCAGATTTTGCACTGACGGAGCAGAATGCAATATCCATTGCTCAGATTTGCTTGCATTTGGACGGCATGCCGCTTGCGATTGAACTTGCTGCTGCGCGGATCAAAATACTGACGCCAGAAGAGATTGCCATTCATTTAGATCATCGTTTTGAAATTT
The DNA here is from genome assembly GCA_022616105.1 of Anaerolineae bacterium. Taxonomy (GTDB): domain Bacteria; phylum Chloroflexota; class Anaerolineae; order Anaerolineales; family Villigracilaceae; genus Defluviilinea. The sequence goes on from JAKEFL010000336.1 coordinate 755, forward strand.
TGAAACAGGGTAGTCGCACCGCCATGCCTCGCCACCAGACTTTGCACGCGGCAATCGATTGGAGTTATGATCTGCTCAGCGAAGAAGAACGCAGCTTGTTTCATCGCCTCTCGGTGTTCGCGGGTGGATTTACTTTAGAGGCTGCAGAGGTAGTTTGTGTGGGTGAGAGCATCGAGCAGAAACAAATTCTCGGCCTGTTGTCGCATTTGGTGGATAAATCACTTATCAATGTAGAGACCAAGAATGGCACTTCCCGTTACCGTATGCTGGAAACCATTCTCCATTATGCACGCGAGAAATTGTCCGAGTCGGACGAAAGTGAAACAGTCCCTCGTTCTCATCTCGGTTTCATGACTCGTTGGATGGAACGAGTTGAACCCAAATTGCATGGTCCCGAACAGATTTATTGGTTGGATCAAATAGAAGCCGAACATGACAACCTGCGTGTTGCCTTGCGATGGGCTAGAGACAATGATGTAGAGTCAGGGTTACGACTCGCTGGGTTATTGGGCTGGTTTTGGTTCGCACGCGCTTATCCGTCCGAGGGGATCGAATGGTTGAATACTCTCATTACTTATGACACTCCCCACACCGAAACACAAGTAACAGCCCTTAGTTACAAGTCTATACTGGCTTCGCTCACAGGAGATTTTGGGACCGTGGTCCGGGCGGGTACGACTGTGCTAGAAAGTGATGGGATCGGAAACCCACGTGATATAGCTTGGCAATTAAGAGGTAAGGCACTTTTTTTAGCGTGGTCTGGCGGAGATACTCAGTTGGCAATCTCTCTGGCAGAGCGTGCTTTAGGTATCTTTCAAACGTTGGGCGAACAATGGCATTATGGTATATCCCTGTTTGCTCTTGGCGATGTATACTTACACGCGGTTAAAGATTACGCTATGGCAGAACAGATACATGAAAAAAGCTTAAAAGTACTCCGTCAGATTGGCGACAAATTTGGAATCGCCCACGTGCTTTTAAGTTTGGGATTTAACTATTTGCGGCAGGAAAATTATGCACGCGCGGTTGAACTCGAAAGGGAGGCATTGAGTTTTTTCCGTGAGTTAGGAGATAAGGCAGGCATTGGTTGGGCATTTGCTAATCTCTACAATTTAGCACGTTGGCAAGGGGATTACGAACGAGCACGATTATTGGCAGAAGAGAGAACAACTCTTTGGCGTGACGTAGGATTTGGTTTGCAAATGGCTTGGTCAATCTATGATTTAGGAAGAATCGCCACCTTGCAAAACAATTTTGATAGTGCAGCATCTTCCTTCAAGGAGAGTCTTATTTTCTTTCAGCAGAAGGGAAGTCTCAAGGATCGGATCTTATGTCTCGTCGGACCAGCACATTTAGCCCTGGCACTAGGGAAGTTGGAGCTTGCCTTGCGATTGTACGGAGCATTCCAAAGCCTGAGTGTATTGAACCAGGTAGTATTGGAATCGGACGATCATAGAGAGCTCGAACGAAAACTTGGAGAACTACGCGCCAAATTAGATGTGACCCATTTTGAAGCAGCATGGGTGGAAGGACAGCACATGACGACAGAACAAGCAGTGGAATTTGCCCTGTCTGTAGTGGATGAGCACACCAACTCCTGAATAAGATCAGGCATCATCCATCTTTGATGAATAGGTCTGCCTCGCGCAGACCTTTCTGTTTAATTTGTCCTGAATGACGAGTTGTTACGTTTTTGTTACGGTCACTATGTATTATCTGCATCGAGAACCTACTTTTGCTCAGAAGGAGATTTGCCATGAACAGTATTTCCAAGCGTGTCCATACACTTAGCACATTCTGGCGCGGCTTCGGCGAGTTGATCCACCCTACTCCCGAAGACCGCGCGAGCATGAAATCTGGACGGATCAACAAGTCGTTCGTTGAGGAGATCGAACTCATTGTCAGCCGGGTCAATGGTTGTCGCACATGCACCTATGTTCATTCAGCCAATGCATTGCAGGAGGGGCTTAGCGACAAAGAACTAGAAGAACTACTTGCCCTCGATTTGGGTCATTTTCCCGCGGAGCGAGCTGTCGCTTTTGCCTTCGCACAGCACTATGCGGAAAGCGATGGAAAACCTGACCCAGCCGCGGAGCAGCGCTTCCGAGACTACTACGGCCCACAAATGAGTCAAGACATTCTGGCTCACCTTCGATTCATCCAATTTAGCAGCGTCACTGGCGCCACGATCCAAGCTTTGTTGAGCCGGCTTCGGGGACAGCCCGTTTCTGGAAGTAGCCTGTGGACTGAATTGATTGTTTTCCTAATATCAGCGCCTGGGTATCTGCCGCGTCTGGCATGGATGGAACGTGCAACAGCCTACGGCCGGGTGCGAGACGCCCTGAGTCAAGCAGAGTAATTCCCAATGTCGGAGTGTCCCTCATCAGAATGTTCAAGAGAAACCCTGAGCCAGTACTCAGGAGATTACAAAATTATTTTGTCTATCGTTGGTGTGCTGGAACCAACTGTTCATATAAGGAGATTTACCATGAAAACTATTAGTTCCACCCGATTCCTGATGGCCGCTCTGTTCGCTGCCATCACTGTGCTTGCTTCTTTTGCTTTCACAACGCGATCAGAAGCGGCAGCCGTGCAGAAGATCGTACTTCACTCAGGCGTGATAGGTATCACACAGGGTCAAACCGCACGTCTCAATCTTGTGAATTGGGAGAGCCAGAGTATACCGGTCCTGCTCCAGTTACTGGACACGAACGGCAAGGTTCTAGCCGAAAGTAAAACTGAGCTTGGACCCGGTCAGTCCGTGTCTATTGAGGCGAACGGAGACAACTTTGTACCGGAGCCTCCAACACGTTTCGAGGTGCGTGCCCAGGTGATTATCACCTATCCTTCTGATCCATGCGAAATTCCCTCGCTGGAAGTATACGACAACGCGACAGGCAAGGCTGACGTCATTGTTACTGATTTCAGTCGTCACCACTAAAAGGTATGCTGAGGTGAGTAGTAACAGTCTCTTCAACAGATAGCAGCGTCAATGCGAGTTGGTCAGTGCAGGCGATGCTATCTGTTCCAATATTGCACCGTAGCCAAGTGCTGTTCATAAATGGCAACCGCTCGGTAGAGCCAGCGGCAATATCGCGGCGGTAAGAGATTTCAAAAGATAAGCATTCGAGGAGAATAAACATGATCACAATTGATGATTTCATGACCGGTCCTTACACGGCAACCCTAACATCCGGATTTGACCGGAATGGTCAAACCGCCACAGTCTTCGGCGCTCCAGGACTGCGGGCTACAGGACTTGAAATTCTCGGCAATGACCTCAACCAACTGGCCTCACTTGAGATTGGGAGCCGAGGGGCAATCCTGAGCACTGGCGTGTTCCTGCGTCACAGGCTACATATTCACTATGGATATGACGGGGCCTTGAACTTCACGGGGCTTCCACCAGGATTGTTGACCGGGGCTGACCGATTCGTTCTGAACCTCAACTGCAATGACCAATCAATAGGGCTTAACATTCAAGTTTTTTCAAGCTCTGGTAAAAAGTACTCACAGAAGGCAATGGTTATTGAAGCAGGTGTAGCCTTGAGCGCCGAGTTCCCATTCTCCGAATTTCCCGACCGTCCGGTAAATCCCGATGATGTCGGCGCTATCATCTTAATGTTCCAGACGGGGACGGCGCCCGGCGGGAATGACTATTCAATAAAGTCCTTCGAGGCGGCTTAAGTGCTGCTCCCTTCACCTAGACAGGTGTGTAACTTGGGTGTCGCGATATTCTGAGAACACCTCATTTGGGCTCAGAAACGCAGAAGGCTTCATGTTTGAGCAAAAGATCAACAATCGAAAGGAAGTAACATTATGTCTAACGTAGGATTGATAGGACAGTGGCGGTTGGACGAGGTGGCAGGGCACACCGCTGCGGATACATCTGGAAATAATTTGGATGGGCAACTGGGATCGATCTCAGGTACGTCAGGGCTACCGATATGGATACCAGACGGGCCAAATGGGACACGGGCATTGCGCTTCGGGGGTGACCGTCGCGGCTTCGTTGAGGTGACGTCGCCGAATTCCCAGATCTTAGAGCCGTGCGTGGTGTCCGTGGAAGCGTGGGTTCGTTCTTCGGCGCCTAAACTAGGACAAGATGCTTACATTGTGTCCAAAGGTGCAGAAGAATGGCACTATGCCTCTTACGCACTTTACACCGGCGACAATGAGCCTGGTGGCTTATCGTTTTATGTCAGTCTCCCCTCTCTCACTGGCCCTAGAGCATGGGTTGAATCACCCTTTGTAGACCACGACGCTATTTGGGATGGCAAATGGCATCATGTCGTTGGTACCTTTGATGGCCGCATTGTGAGGCTGTATGTTGATGGCACCCAGCAGGGAACTGGCAGAGATCCTGGCACGCCGGTGCCCACAGGATCGTTCATCCGGTATAACTTATCGAGTAATGACAGGTTATACATTGGGATGTATCGGATGCTGACAGCTGCCGATTCAAATTACAAGTTTGGATTCGATGGTGATATCAGCGGTGTGCATATATGGGCGGGTGTCCTATCGAGTGATGAAGTGATGGATCGCTATCGCGGTCAGGATTTGCGCTAGCGGTTCTTCGGCCACCGCCAGGCCATTCTGGCAGCAAATAATCGTTCTCTTGATTGGATTCGGACAAAGTATTTTCTGAGCCGAATCCAATCTAACATTGATCCGGCTTACAATAGGCACAGATAATAGCCAAACATACAGGAGACAGTATGGCTAATACACATGCAACTGTTGCTGATCATTTCATTACCATCAATGGTTTAAGTATCCATTATCGCGATTGGGGTGATCCACAACTCCCGCCGTTGGTGATCCTGCATGGAGGTGGGAATTCCATCTCGCGGAGTTGGGATCACATTGCCGCAGCGCTGGCTGATCGCTTTCGCATTATCGTACCTGATCTGCGCGGGAATGGGGAAAGCAGTTGGGCTCCAGAGTATTCCTGGCAACTGATTCTGGATGATACCCTCAAACTCATGGATGCCCTGGGCGTGAGTCAGACAGCTTTGTGTGGTCACTCGCTGGGTGGGCGTGTCGCGTACATGCTGGCAAGCGGATATCCAGAACGCATCACTCGCCTCGTGATCGTCGAAGCAGACCCATTTGATCCAGAAGTTCGAAACGATGATTCACCCATCGAAATCTATGGGACAATTGATGATGCTGTTGTTGAGGCATATAGACGACAACCCTATGCAGACAAAAATACCCTGTGCCATGAAGTTGAGCATGGTTTGAAACTGCTCGAAGACGGCCGATGGACGTGGCGGATGGATCCCGCCTTTCAAACCGCGGCACTGCGCGGGTATCTCAACCCTGGTACCAAGCTGGAGTGGCCGGCGCTTGCTCAAATCCGATGTCCAACCGTATTGATTTATGGTGCTCATTCTCTAGGGAAAGGAGGATCGATGAGGAAGCCTGGAGTAGCGGAAACAATAGCGCAGACGATTCCCAACTGCCAACTTATTGAGATTCCAGATGCCGCACACGATCTCCCTAACGAAAATCCCACAGGCTTTATCCGTGCACTGCGCGCATTTCTTGCTGAAATGCCTGGCTCACTTGAACCGTCAGAATGAAGACAACTAAACGTGATCGAGGTGTATGTTCGGCCACGTCTTGTTTGTTAACTTTCTCCCAATGCAAACCCGACTGCTTCATCCAGTGTCATCTTTTTTCCCTCATGATAAGCGTTCATAAATGCCTCGTCACCTTGCGCCGTGCGCGCGGCAGCCATTCCTTGCTCACGCTCATCGCGCTCGATGGGCGCCATGAGAAATCGGATCATTTCATGCGCCGCTTCCATTGCGCCGAACAACTGAGCCGCACGCTCCATCTGGCCTTCGGCGACGGCCAGAGCCGCAAATGACTCCAGCGAGCGGGCAATGCCGGGCCGGTCCCAGGTGCCGCGTCGAATCGTCAATGCATCGCGATGAAACGTATGCGCGGACTCATACTCTCCGCGTGACTGCGCCACTTTTCCCAGCCCATAAAGTGCAAGGGCAATGTTGAACTTTGCGTTCATCTCGTTACTTAAGGCCAGCGCCGCTTCAAACCTGGCAGTTGCCTCATCATATTCACCCCTTGCCCAGGCTACTTCACCAATACCGTAATAGGCAGTGGCCAATCCCCATTTGTTGCCGAGTTCTTTAAATAAGACCACAGCTTCCTCCAGCATTTTGACTGCCTGGTCATAGTTACCCTGGGAGCGCGCCATTGCACCCAGATCATAAAGAACGAAAGCAGCAGCTCTGCCTTCATCTGCACCTTGCCCCAGCTTGAGCGCCACCTCATATTTTTTGGCGGCATGTTCGTAGTCGCCTTGTGCCCAGGCTGTTTCTCCCAGCGAATAAAACGCGGCAGAGGCAAAAGACTGGTTTCCAACTTCGCGAAAGAGAATGGAAGCTTCTTCATAGAATGGAGTGGCCCGTTTGTAATCACCTTCCAGGAAAGCAATGTTGCCCAATTGTGCCAATGAAAATGCGATCCCATCCTTATCGCCTCTTTCCCTTTTTATAGCCAGGGACTCTTCCCAAAGTTTCCTTGCCTGTTCATAATCTCCTTCGGTCAGCGCGATATCTCCTAATGTGTTCAGGGCTTCCGTAGTGCCGAATTTGTCTCCCAACTCTCGAAATAGAGCCAGGCTCTCTTCAGAGAGTGCTTTTGCTTTGGCGGTGTTCCCCTGGTAGGTTGCCACCGTGCCCAAGCCCCAGAGTGAATAAGCCATACCCTGCCTGCCGGCAGGACCCAGTTCCTTATACAACTTCAGGCTCTCCTCCAACAATGGAAGCGCGCCTCCGGGGTTGGATTGGAAGACAGTGAGGAGCCCGTTCATCTGAAGCGCCTTTGCACGGGTACGCGGAAGTGGATCCGCATCACCCTCTTTTGCCTGCACGTTCAATGCGCGCTCCAGCCATTCGATACCCTCACTTGCATGGCCCCGCAAGTGCCATAGCCACATAAGGGACGAGGCAAGCCGAAGTCCCTTTTCGATATTACATTCCAACGCCCATTCCAACGCAGCGCGCAAATTATCGAGTTCATTTTCCAGCATGTCCAGCAAGGTCACCTGGTTCGGACCGCGCAGTTCCGGTTCAGCCCGTTCTGCCAGCTTCAGGAAAAACTCCAAGTGCTGATCACGGATACGTTCACCTCCGCCAGCCTCCAGCAATTTATCTCGGGCATATTGCCGGATCGTTTCCAACAGGCGATAGCGCGCCTCTGCGCTTTGGGCATGGTCTGAGTTGACCAGCGATTTGTTCACCAGTTGAATCAGCAGATCCAAAACCTCATCTGGCTCAATTCCATCGCCGATGCAAATCGCCTCAGCAGCTTCCAGTGACCATCCTCCTGCAAACACCGATAATCGTCCCAGCAAGGCGCGTTCGGGCTGCGGGAGCAGATCATAACTCCAGTCAATTAATGAGCGCAAAGTCTGGTGGCGCGGCAGGGCTGTCCGGCTTCCACCGGTGAGCAATCGGAAGCGGTTATCCAGCCGCGCCGCAATCTGCTCTATGCGCAGCACCTGCACCCGCGCAGCTGCCAGTTCAATCGCCAGTGGAATCCCATCCAGCCGGTAACAGATCTGGGCGATGGCAGGCGCGTTATCTTTCGTTACGGTGAAGCCTGGCAGCGCCATCTCAGCGCGTTCGATGAACAGGCGCACGGCTTCGTATTGAGTCAATGTTTCGAATGATGGCAGGCGGCGCGCGTCAGGCGTTGAAAGCGACGGCACTCGAAAAGTCGCTTCCCCTGCAATACCCAGCACTTCACGACTGCTGGCAAGGATCAAGATATGTGGGCAGGCTTTAAGCAGTGTGTCCACGAGTTGCGCGCAGGCTTCCACCAGATGTTCGCAGTTATCGAGGATCAGCAGCAATTCCTTTGTCCGCAAATGATCGGTCAACAGTGACATGATGGGGTGGCCCGACGACTCGCGGATTCCCAAAACGTTGGCGACAGTTTGGGGTAAGAGTGCCGGGTCTGCCAGTGGCGCCAGTTCGACGAGCCACGCTCCGTCGGGGTAGAGTTCCAGGAAGTCGGCAGCAATTTGTAGTGAAAGACGGGACTTGCCTGTTCCACCCGGCCCGGTGAGTGTGACGAGACGCGAGTCCCAGAGCAGGCGTTTCACTTCCGTCATTTCCTTTTCGCGACCGATGAAACTGGTCACTTGCAAGGGCAGGTTATGAGGGAAGTTGTCGAGGCTTTTGAGTGGGGGAAAGTCGGAGGGCAAATCAGGCGCGATGAACTGGTAGACGCGCTCCGGTCGGATGAGGTCTTTGAGGCGATGCTCGCCCAAATCCCGCAACTCTGCATCATGAGGCAAGTCATCGCGCACCAGATCATACACAGGCTGGGTCAGCAACACCTGCCCGCCATATCCGGTTCCTAACAAACGCGCCACGCGATTAAGCGCCGGTCCCACATAATCGTCGCCGCGCTCTTCCGTCACACCGGTATGCAATGCCATGCGCACGCGCAGATGGGCTGTCTCAGGCCATGGCTCGGCCTGCAGAGCGCGTTGTGCATCGAGCGCGGCTGCTAACGCCTCAGGGGCAGTCTCAAATGCAACCTGAAAAGCATCGCCGATCATCTTGTAGGCGTAACCTCCGTATGAAGCCACCGCCTGACGCAGAATTTTTTCGTGGCGCTCGTAGGCGAGTTTCATCGCATCAGGATGCTGCTCCCACAGTTGGGTGCTGCCCTCGATGTCGGTGAAGAGAAAGGTAACGGTACCGCTCGGGTGGTTAGTCATGAGATTTTTTCAAGGCATGTTCAATGGGTTGTTCCAGTGTCATTTTCTTTTCTCTTCACTCAATGCGGTGTTCGCTCTGACTGATGAATAAATGATCTTCTCTGATTACTAACACTATTGCTTCGTCCAGTGTAATAGGTGAGAAAGTGCAAGGCAAGACGCGGGGACATGCCACTCCTTTTCCCATGGGGTCAGCCAATATCGCGATTATATCCTCTAAGTTAAACCGATATATCAAACCTGTTGTTGGCTCTCTGGGAGTTGCCGTGATTCTTGTACACGGATGACACGGATAGTACGGAAAAACCTTTAAACCCTGTTCTTTTTTCCGTGCTTTCAGTGAAATCCGTGTACCGAAAAGGTTTTGTCACGGCGATTCCCAATGACCTAGGATATATGAGTGATATTAGAAATATCTTACCATCCCATATCGCCCCTGTAAAAAGCGATATAATGCACGCGCGAAGGAAAATTCTATGAACGAAACATCTTTAACCTGGTTGGTATTTATCCTTGCCTTTGGCGGCATGGTTATCATACATGAATTTGGACACTTTATCGTTGCGCGCTTGTGCAAAATCGAAGTGGAGGAATTCGGCATCGGTCTGCCTACTCCCGGTGCCATCACCCTGTTCAAATGGCAGGGAACACGCTTTACATTGAACTGGCTTCCGCTTGGTGGGTTTGTGCGGCCTAAGGGTGAAAACGACCCAAATGTGTCGGGTGGTTTGGCTGCGGCTAATCCGTGGGCGCGGCTTGCGGTATTATTCGCGGGTCCACTCATGAACCTGCTCACAGCGGTTGTGATCTACAGCATTATTTTTACCCGTGTTGGAGTCCCTGATACAAACCGTGTGCTTGTGACTTCTGTCGTTGCAGAAAGCCCGGCTGCTCAGGCAGGATTTCAGGACGATGATATTTTTATAAGCGGCAATGGCACGCCTATCCGCAGCGTGGACGATTTGCGGGCGATTGTCGACGCGAACGATGGCAAACCTGTCGTTTTTCTTGTTGACCGTCGTGGTGAACAGATTGAACTAACTGCTACTCCGTTAATGAACACCAAAAACAAACGCGTCATGATCGGCGTTGGCTTGGACGCTCCGTTCAAACCGGCGACTTCTTGGATAGAGACCATAAACCTGGGCGCAAGGTATACATACATAAACATACACACTCTTATTTCCCTGCCTGCTCAAATGATGCGAGGGACAGTTGCACCTGAACAGGGCCGTCTCATCGGGCTAAAAGGCATCTACGATGTTTTTTCGCAAACCGTCAGCCGTGATGTGGATGCAACGACAACGGCACAGACCTCCACAGACCCCATCGATCAGCCCATCCGTACGCTTGATTTGATCGCAAAGCTCTCCATCAGTCTTGGGATATTCAACCTGTTTCCGTTCCCTGCATTGGATGGTGGTCGCATTCTCTTTATCCTGCCCGAGCTTATCTTCCGACGGCGTGTGTCGCCTCAGGTGGAAACGCTTGTCCACGGTTTGGGGATGGCGGTTCTGCTGGCTTTCATGGTCTATGTCAACGTGATGGACTTCGTGGATCCTATTGCAGTCACAATTCCTTAATAATGAATACTGCTGCTGTTACCTTTCAAAAAATATTAGACGCCCTGCTTTCTGAGGACAAGGATTTTCCGCGCCATTACCTGCAGGAATTTTCAGATATTGGAACGGATGAACTTCAGAACCTGCTGGATGTATGGCTCCGAATCAAACCAAGCCGGAAGTTGACTCTGCTCGAAGAGCTTAAATCTCTGGCTGATGCCGATACCCTCGTCTCCTTCGACGATCTGGCGCGTGCCCTGCTCACTGACTCTGATCCTAACGTGCGGGTGCACGCCATCCGCCTTTTGGATGAATCTGAAGATACGAAACTTATTTCTACATTTTTGGATATGCTCAAGAACGATCCCGATGTGAACGTCCGCGCGGAAGCTGCAAACGCACTCAATTTATTTGTTGACTTGGGCGAGTTGGAAGAAATTCCTGAAAAAACTTATCATGAGATTGAAGATGCCCTGCTTGCCTCTGTCAACGGCGAAGATGATGTGCGCGTGCGACGCGCAGTTTTGGAATCGCTTGGGTATTCATCCCGCCCTGAAGTCGCCACCTTGATCGAATCCGCGTTCCATCGCGAAGACCCGCACTGGCAGGCAAGCGCGCTTATCGCGATGGGACGCTCTGCCGATGATCGTTGGGAGGAGGATGTCACTGCCTCTTTGATCAGTGATGATGAGCGCGTGAAGCGCGCCGCAGCACAAGCCGCGGGTGAATTAAGCATTCGGTCTGCGCGGCCGATCTTGCTCAAAATGCTTGGGGCAGAGGAAGATGCTGATGTCACCAGCGCAGCCATCTGGTCTCTGTCGCAGATCGGCGGCGAGGATGTAAGAACTTATCTTGAGAACCTGCTCGATCAGACTGAAGATGAAGAGCAGATTGAATTTCTTGAAGAGGCGCTCGATAACCTTGCATTTACAGAAGACCTCGACCGCTTTGAATTGCTGGCAATTGACCCCGATGAAGTGGATGAACCGAATGATTTTGATAATGACGAAGATGATGAAAAAGAGTAGGTCGGGCTTATAGCCTGACGTGTGATCGCTCAAGCCGCCGTCTCGCGCGAAGCGTGCCGTACAGCGGCACCGGCGGCGCCTTGAAAAGCCGAAGGACGGCGCAGGGAGCAAACTGATCTCACCTTACGCAATCGATCCCGAAGGCGGTGTGTTGACTGCCCGATAGGGCGTGTCGAAACAGATGACATCGTGTCTGTATAATCAATGACACCCCTTCGGGGTTCCGAAAAATCACCCCCAAACTACTACTATAAGAATTTCACTCCTTCGGAGTTGTTCTGCTAAGATCGGTGGCAATTGATGCGCCAATTGCGATAACAACCTAACCAAAATCACAGAGACGTTATAATCTCCGTGATTTTTATTTTCATTAACTTACTTAATGTCATTCTGAGCGGAGCGACACTTGCGCCGCACGCCAGTGCAGGTGAGAATCTCTACGATTGTCTCAGAGACCCTTCGCTATTGCTCAGGGTGACATGCTTAGAACGCACCTGTTTGAGTAAGTTGCGTTATTTAGGCAAACATAATGTCCCTTCCACTCCTTGCTTCCACCTTCGCTAACAACCTGCTGCCTATTTTGCTCTTAAGTGGAGCAGGATTCATATTAGGCAAACTCTTCTCTGTTGATTCTCGCACCATTGGGCGCATTGTCTTTTACATCTTCGCTCCCATGCTAGTATTTGACCTGCTGGTGCAAAATGATCTCAAGCTTGAGGAGGCAGTGACCGTGATGGCTTTTACGGGGACACTCATTTTGATTATGGGTATCATTACCCTGATCATCGGTTTAGGCTTGAAGTTGGAACGACGGATTTTGATGTCCGTATTGATCACAACCATGTTTGGCAATACCGGGAACTATGGCCTTCCCGTTGTGTCCTTTGCATTTGGAGAGGAAGCTCTGAAATATGCCGGTCTTTATTTTGTAACGACCTCTGTCCTCTTCAACACGGTTGGCATTTTGATTGCGTCTCTTGGACATATGAACTTCAGGGAAGCCATGGTTGGTCTGCTCAAAGTGCCGATAGTTTATGGCGTCACGCTCGCTGCGATCATCAATATATTGAATATCGAGATACCTGCGCCTCTGGCTCGTACAATTGACCTGGCTGCCTCAGGCAGTATTCCTCTCATGATCGTTTTGCTCGGTATCGAATTAGCGCGTGTGCAATGGTCTAACAGCCTGCGCGGGGTTGGCTTGAGTGTGTCGCTGCGTTTGCTGGCTGCTCCGCTTGTCGCATTATTACTGAGCCTTCCATTCGGCTTGCAAGGTGAGGTGCGGCAGGCCGGTGTGATCCAGGCATCCATGCCGGCGGCAGTCAATACGACCATCCTTGCCGCGGAATATCAATTGGATTCCTCACTCGTTACTGCAATTGTATTTATTGGCACATTGCTTAGCCCTCTTACTTTGACGCCATTGATTGTCCTTTTAGGGAGGTAAGCATGAGGATTGCAAGAGCCTTTATTGTTTTCTTCATAATAGCCGCGTCGATTCTATTTAACGCGCGGCAGGCCCAAGCGCAGTCCGGAGTCGTGCTGGAAAACGTGGGGGCTTCGGTGCGGTTTGGGGAGGGGATCACGTTCATCGCTACGATCAAGGCTCCGATCCAAATCCAAAACGCTTCCATCATCATCTTCGATGAGGCGCAGGGACTCACGCATGTCCAGCCGGTTGCGATCAGGGAGGATGGCACAGCGGAATATCTTTTTGACACGAGGCAGAATACTTTGCGACCGTTTTCAGTTGTGAGATGGAGTTATCAAATCGCGCTTGCAGATGGAAGCACGTTTCAAAGCGAAACCTATTTCATCCGTTACGACGATGATCGCTTCGCCTGGCAGACGCTCGAAGCGGGTTCGGTTCGAGTGCATTGGTATAACGGTGATGCAAATTTTGGGCAGGCCGCGTTGAACGCTGCCCAGTCGGGCTTGGGATCCATCAGCAAAGTGATGCCGCTTGATCTTACACAGCCGGTTGAAATTTTTATTTATGCAAATGCGACTGACCTGCGCGGCACGTTATACCCGGAG
>JAKEFL010000053.1 GCA_022616105.1 Anaerolineae bacterium
AGCAATTTGTTGAGTAAATCATTGTTGTTCATCGGAGCTGACCTTTCTCCTCCGATGTTAGCACATCCTTTCTGCTTTTCCCGTTAATTACGGAAGAGCCATAAATTTTTATTAATCCTCCCTTACTTTCTCCTAGACAAAACAATATGGGCATGGGAAAATCGACGTCGAACATATTTATATCAAGGAGTTTTCATGAGTCAGGAAAAGAAAAGCAAACGGCAGGAACGACGTGAGAGAATGTACCAGCGGGAGAGACGAAACCGACTGCTCACAATTGGAATTATCACCATCGTCGCGGCATTTCTGGTCTTTGCAGTTGTCTGGCCCCAGATCCGACCCATTGCTGAAGTTGTCTCTGTGGAACCCAACCCGCGCCCCAACGCGGAGCGCAATACGGCAGGTGTTGCAGATGCGCCAATCAAGATCGAAGAATTCGCTGATTTCCAGTGTCCGTTCTGCGAACGGTTTTTTGAACAAACCGAACCATTGCTGATAGAACATTATGTCGCGACCGGCAAAGTCCAGTTCGTATATCGTTCGATGGGCAACTTTGTCAGCCGGAACCTGGGTGGAGCCAGGACTGAATCACAGGATGCCGCCGCCGCTGCCTATTGTGCAGGGGACCAGGGCAAGTTCTGGGAGATGCACGATGCCTTATTCGCAAACGTGCTCGGTGAAGATGTTGGCTCGTTCACTGACCGCCGTCTTGCAGCTATTGCCGAAAAGGTGGGGTTGGATATGACTGAATTCAACGAATGCTATAACAGCGGCAAATATGCAGATCAGGTCCAGCAGGATTTTGAAGACGGTCAAGCGGCTGGAGTCAATGGCACACCAGGTTTCGTTGTCACATATACGGTTAACGGTGAAACCAAAACAAAGCTGATCGAGGGTGCGCAGCCATTCAGCACCTTCCAACAGGAACTCGAGGCAATCCTGAACGAGATCGGTGCAGCGTCATCGTAATCATCATTTACCAGTTAAGGACACGGAGCAACCCGTGTCCTTTTTTGATTCCCTCGCGTGTATAATGAATAATCTTAATAGACCTCTTGTGAAAGTCTCAAATTTTTGCCGCAGTCCCCTAACGGGGATAATAAAGACGCAGAGTCACCGAGTCTTTGTTTTTCTCTCTCAGCGTCTCTGTGACTCCGCGGCTACAAACCTGTCTGGCTTGTCGTAATATACTTATGCAAGAGGCTTAATGGAGAAACTATGAATCGAAATCACTTCGTTTCAATCAGGCTTCCCCTGAATTGTTTGCTCCTGGTTGCATTGATCCTCACATCATGCAGCGGCATGCCGGATCTTTCCGCATTCATACCTCCAACACCCACTGCCCCCGCCCCTGCGCCGACCGCGATTCCACAGGCATTTCCACTGGCGCTCGTCGAAACAAACCCGCCACTCAACAGCATCATTGGACATCTATCTCCCATCACATTTTATTTCAACCAGGCAATGAACAAACCATCAGCGGAATCTGCATTGAGCGGATTACCTGAAGGGACCTTTACATGGAGCGATGATGCGACTCTTTTATTTACTCCCACACAGCCTTATCAACCCAACACAATACTGAAAATAACAATAGCAAATTCCATTCAATCATCCAGTGGATTTGGGATTGCCGAACCCATGGAGCTTGCGTTTCCAGTGGCAGATTATTTACGCACTACGAACATCCTGCCAAACGCAAATGCAGAGGATGTGATTGTTGATGCCGCGATTGCTGCTTCCTTTAATCAACCAGTTGTGGCCCTCGGTGCAGACCCAGCTTCTCAACCACCTGCCTTCAGCCTTCAGCCTTCCGTGAACGGACGCGGCGAATGGATAAACACCAGCACATATATCTTTTATCCTGATCCATCCATGGCAGGGGGAACGGAATATACTGTCAGCTTGAACCCGGATTTGAAAACGGTGACAGGCGTCAGCTTGCCCGATACGGGAGGCGAGGGGAACGCATGGAGGTTCAGGACATCCAGACCGCGAGTCGTCACATTGGAACCACCCAGCGATCAATTGCTTCCGATCGAGCCTGAAATTAAGTTAACCTTCAACCAGCCAATGGATCAAGAAAGTGTTGAATCCAATTTTGTATTTAGCGGGCCGGAAGGCGTATTAAATGGAACGTTCACATGGAACGATGAGGCGACAGAGTTGACGTTCGTTCCTGAGAATATGTTAACGCGTAACGTCGGTTATATCTTGAATGTGGGTGCAGCCGGGCGCGCTCAGAGTGGCGCGCTTAGCGTCACACTCGGCACAGATTATGGAGCAGCTCTGCGCACTTACGATAATTTTGCTGTGACTGCTACAGACCCCAATCCAGGGGCGGTCGATTTTAAGTTCAATTCCCCGCTCGCCGAAGATGACTACGAAGATTCTGTGATTGTGACACCCGCGTTGGATAATCTTCAGGTGCAGCTTTCAGAAGACAGTATGAATTTGTTCGTTTATGGAGAATTTACTCCCGAAACGAATTATCAGATCGAGCTATCGGCACAGATCAGAGACCGCTGGGGGCAATCACTGGGTGACCCGTTCATTTTGAATTATCGCACGCCGCCTTTCCAACCCTCATTGATGATGAATTTATTTTCAACGACTGCATTTGTACGTCCCGATGAGCCTGTGCTCTATGCAGATGCAGTGAATATACAAACAGCCAATGTGACTGTTTCGCCGTTATCATTACAGGATTACTTCACACTTCAGAATTCGTATGATAGCCAGCAGACATACACCCCAGCCAGTCCCACCACTTTTTCACAAACGTTAAACCTTCTGCCAAGCCAGTCACAGGAGGTGAAACTGAATCTCACACAACCGAACAGTCAACTCCTGTCAGGTTTGTACTACGTCAGTATATCTTCCCCACAATTGCCGCAGGGACAATCCAAGATCGTTACCTTTGCAGTTTCAAGCCAGGTGAATCTGACATTCAAACTTGGTGCAACCGAGGCTCTCGTTTGGGCAGTTGATCTTCCTTCACAAACACCTGTGAGGAACGCGCCAATTGTTATTTACGATAACACGGGCAATCCATTGGCTTCAGGTAGGACAGACGAAAATGGATTGTGGAAAGGCGCGGTCAATGAACGTCTTCCATACAGCCAGGTGTTTGCGATGCTCAGTCAGCCTGGGGATGAGAATTTCGCGCTTGCCCTCAACAATTGGGGATCATGGATCAGCGCATGGGATTTCGGTTATTCACAAAATGTGCGATCCCCACATACTCAAATTTATATGTACACGGATCGCCCCATCTATCGCCCTGGGCAAACCGTGTATTTCCGCGGGGTTGCGCGGCAGGCGTTCAACGGAAGATATGAATTGCCGCCCATTAATGAGTTTCCGCTCATTTTGAGGGATGCAAACGGCACGCAGCTTACTACAGTCAACGCGCAGCTCTCACCTTATGGCACTTTCAATGGTCAATTTGAATTGCCCGAGAACGCGGTTCCAGGATATTACGCTTTTGAGAACAGTACGCTTGAATTTTATTTTTCTTTTCAGGTGGCAGAATATCGCAAGCCTGAAATCAATTTGAGCGTGGGTTTTTCATCCGACGAAATCAAGCTGGGTGATTCTGTGAAAGCGAACGTGAACGCGCAATATTTCTTCGATGCGCCGGCAGGAAATGTGGAAGTCCATTGGGCGCTTTATGCGAAGCCGGATTTTTTCCATTTGCCAAATTACGAAACAAGTTTATTGGATACTTCATGGCTGGATACATTCCGCTTTCCCGGTGGGTTTGGATCTGGTTTTCTTGGGGATTTAATTCAGGAGGGAACGGGTCAGACTACCCCGCAGGGACGCGCCAGCGTGTCCATTGACCTGCCAGCCATCCCTGAGCCTGCTTCGGGAATAAGGGCACCGCAAATCGTCACGCTGGAAGTGACTGCCGAGGACGAATCTGGTTTGCCTGTCAGCGCGCGCACGGAAATGCGCGTCCATCCTGCAGACTTTTACATTGGCATTCGTCCCGACCAATGGATTGGCACTGCAAAATCCCCGATTGAGTTTGAGGTGTTGACAACGGATTGGGCACAGAACCCATCGGGTGACAAGGCACTTGTGGCTGAATTCAAACAGGTGAGATGGGATAAAGAGACAGACAGTTTCGGCTTTTCGACATACACACCCGTGTATACACCTGTTGACAGTGCCAATCCTGTCACCGGCCCTGATGGCAGGGCGCGGCTTTCGTTTATCCCACCAACAGCCGGGACCTACATGCTGGATGTGCAAGGCTCCGGTGCGCATACGCAGTCATTGGTATGGGTTGGAGGCGCCGGGACTGCCGCGTGGCCCGATCTGCCAAACCAAAAACTTGAACTTACAGCAGATCGTGACTCATATAAAGCCGGTGACACTGCAAGTGTTTTCATTCCCAATCCATTTATCACGAATTCGCTTGCGCTGGTGACAGTGGAGCGCGGCCTGGTTTCCAAAGCAGAAGTGATTCAATTGAGCGGGAGCGGAAGTGAATATTCACTGCCCCTCACAGTTGACGACGCGCCGAACGTATATATGAGCGTCACTGTTTTAGGACAAGGCAATGACTTCCGGCATGGCCTGGTCAATATTCCGGTCGCGCCGGATGCGCAGGCTTTGAATGTGCAAGTCACCAAAAGCCCGGAACAGGCCGGACCGCGTGATAACGTCACATTCGATGTAGTTGTGACCGACAATATCGGTCAACCCGTTGAAGGAGAGTTTTCTTTGTCTGTTGTTGATCTTGCCGCCCTCGCGCTGGCAGACCCGAACGCGCCAGATATCCTCCCCGCGTTCTATAGTATTCAACCACTAGGCATCGAAACAGGTCTCTCCCTGGCAGTCTATGGCGGACGAGATGTCCCACAGGCAGGCGGGGGTGGCGGAGGTAATGGCGGCCTTCCGATAGTGATCCGCGAAGAATTCCCAGATACCGCATATTGGAATCCATCGCTGATTACAAATTCCGAGGGGCGCGGGCAGGTGACAATGACTTTGCCCGATACACTGACCACCTGGCAGGTAGATGTGCGCGGACTCACAGTAGATACGCGCGTTGGTCAGGCGGAAACGCAGATCGTTTCCACAAAACCATTATTAGTCCGCCCTGTTACCCCGCGCTTTCTCGTGAGAGGCGATCATGTATTGATGGCAGCGATCATTAATAACAACACATCGAATCCATTAAGTGTGGCTGTAAACCTTCAGAGTGAAGGCTTTGTGCTGGATGAGCCTGATAAAGCCACGCGCAATTTCGATATCCCTGCCAATGGACGGACACGTGTGGAATGGTGGGGCACAGCTGCATCTGCTGAATCGGCCGATCTGATATTCTCTGCGACAACAACATCTGGCACACCTGCTTTGCAGGATTCCGCGCGTCCGGTGTGGGGACAACTGCCCATCATACAATATACATCTCCGCAGGCGTTCGTCACAGGCGGGGTACTGCGCGGCGCGGCATCTCAACAGGAAGTCATCTCGCTCCCGCGCAGGTTCACGCCAAATGGCGGCGGCTTGGATGTAGAGTTAAGTCCCTCGCTGGCTGGCAGTTTATTGTCCGCGTTGGATACGATGGAAGTCCCGGATTATGACTTGAGTGCAGAATCGACTCTCTCATACATCCTGCCGAATGTTGAAGTCTATCGCGCGCTCAACAACGCAGGCTTGGGCGATCCCGAACTTTCGGAGCGCGTCACAAAAAATATTAATTCAAGTGTGAGCAGGTTGTTATATTTGCAAAACGAGAATGGCGGCTGGAGTTGGTGGCGCGCCTCCCTCCTACAAGGGGGGATTGAGGGGGGTGGGACCGAGGGGGGTCAAAAATCCGATCCCTATATCTCCGCCTATGTATTCTTCGGGTTGTTGCGCGCCCGTAATGTGGGCGTGCCTGTGGATGAAGCTGCGCTTCAACGTGCGGGTGTCTACTTGCGGGATTTGAAGCCCGCTATCACCAACGATACAAAGGGAGCCGTGCTCGATGAGATCGCGTTCACTCAATATGTGCTGTCACAGGTAAACAGCGCCGATGAAGCGACTGTCAACAGGCTTTACGATATGCGTGATCGCCTCAGCCCAGCGAGCAAAGCATTTCTTGCGCTTGTTTTCAATACACTTAACCCTGCGGATTCGCGCATACGCGATTTGATTTCCAATCTAGAATCCTCAGCAATTCTCACTTCATCCAGCGCGCACTGGGAAACACCGGGTGAAAATATCTTAACCAAAGGCTCGACCATTTATACAACGTCTGTCGTTGTCTACGCGCTCGCACAGCTTGACTCGGCGAATCAGGTTGTGTACAACGCGGTGCGTTATCTCGCCGCGCATCGCAACACGCAGGGACTGTGGAGCATCGGTCACGATAACGCCTGGGCGATGATGGCGCTCAACGAAGCCATGGTCGGTTTTGGTGACCTCAATGCTGACTTCACGTTCAATGCCACCTTGAATGGTGGACCACTCGCGAACGGCGATGTGGCTGGTAATCAGGTGCTCACACCGATTCATTCACCTGTGCCTCTCGAGTTTCTTTCTCCCAATTCCCCGAATCTTTTAACGATCACTCGCGACGATGGACTCGGTCGGCTCTACTACAACGCGACATTGAAAGTCAACCGCCCTGTGGAAGATGTGCAGCCATTGGATTCGGGCATGCAGATCGAACGCGTTTATGTGGATGGCAACTGTCGCGCTGAGCGGAGCGCAGCGGAGACGAAGCGCTGCACGTCTCTCTCTACGGTTCAACTTGCTTCTGATCAACCCATCACCGCCCAACTGACGCTCACCCTCCCTCACGACTCGTATTATGTAATGGTCGAAGACTTCATCCCAGCAGGCACCGAGATTTTGAACCGCGCCCTCAAAACCAGCCAACATGGAGTTGATTCAACTGAGGTGCAGGCAGAAGTCCAATTTGATGACCGCGATCCTTTTGCAGAGGGCTGGGGCTGGTGGCTCTTCCACGATCCCCAGATTCGCGATGACAGCATTTTATTCACCGCGGATTACCTCCCTGCTGGAACTTATATATTGACCTACACCCTCATCCCATTGCAAGCAGGAGAGTATCGTGTGTTACCGGCTCATGCTTGGCAATCCTTCTTCCCTGAAGTGCAAGGCACAAGTGCAGGGGCAGTGTTTGAGATCAAGCCGTGAAAGAAATAGCCACGGATTACACGAATTCTCACTAATTGATTCTTCTTTGAGCGCAACCAATTCTGTCACGAAAAATCAACAAGCAGTTATGAAAATGTGATGATAGAATCAAAAAAGAGGTGACCTATGGAACGAATTATCGTTGACCCCCAAATTCATTTTGGCAAACCTGTCATCAAAGGGACACGGATCACCGTGCAAAATGTCCTGGAATTGATCAACGAAGGCTTGGCTTTCGACCAGATCATTCAGGATTATTACCCCGACCTGAAAAAAGATGACATTCATGCCTGCCTGCAATATGCCATTGCCTTGGTGGCGGCTGAGGATATTCACATCTCCTCGGTGGCGGCATGAAGTTTTTGCTTGACCAGGATGTATACGCTCTCACAGAACGATTCTTGCGTGAGCAGGGGTATGACATAGTAACGGTATCAGAACTGGGGCTATCCCGAGCACAAGACTCTGATCTATTGAAACTGGCAGGTGAACAAGGTCGTATTTTTGTCACACGCGACAGGGATTATGGCAATTTAGTTTTCGTGCATCATTCAGGGAGCGGAGTAATCTATTTGAGAATATTGCCTTCCGTGATGAATGAAGTACATGCTGAGTTAAAAAAAGTGCTTGAAACATACACTGAGGCAGAGCTGGCGAAATCATTTGTAGTAGTGGAAAAGAATCGTCATCGTATTCGAAGAATAGAGTAAAACTCCAATCCAAGCGCTTGAATAAAAAATCCTCCGTGCTCTTCGTTTCTCACCTTCACTGCGCGCAAGCGCAAGTGTCGCGATTCAAAAATCAAACTAAACACTTCTCCAATCTCTAGTCTCCAGTCTTCACTTCTCCAATTACCAATTACTAATCCTCAATCTCTACCTCACCATTCCCCAAAACGCCAATCCTCCAAAAATAAATAGCACCGTCACCGCGCCAATGATTACCCCACTTACCTCGCGCCGATCCTCGAGATGATACATGGGGCTGATCCCCTCAATCTCCCATACAGGACCTGCAAACGAAGTAAAGATCAATCCGCCGAGCAAACCGCCAATGTGCCCCCAGTTGTCTATCGTGGGTGCAAGCCCAATGAAGAGATTCACTACTACCACGAAGATCACATTCCCAATCGCGTTCCTGAATTGATCCGCAAATAATTTTCTGTTCTGAAGGAGAAAGATTCCCTCCGCGCCGATCAACCCGAAGATCGCAGTGGATGCGCCAACCGAATTCGCGTTTGTCAGCAGGAATGACATGACATTTCCCGCAAACGCGCCAAGCACATAAAGCAGAAAGAATCGTCCATGCCCAAAATGACGTTCTAGCCCCGTGCCAAATGAGAGCAATGCATACATGTTGAACAAAATATGCGGCAGAGAGCCATGCACCAAAGCGGGCGTGAACAGTCGCCAGAGTTCCCCTTCACGGATCAGGTGATTGGATTTCGCAAGAAATCCAATGGGCAGATCTGACGTAACCAACTGCAGTAGGTAAACCAAACCTGTAATGGCGATGATGGTATATGTCACATATGGAGCAGATTGGGGTAAAGAGACGCGAACCGATTGTCCATCTGGAGCAGACCTATCTTGAGAATCGAAGGGCTGAGGCGAGTTGGAGGCGGGAGGATAATTGTTCACAAAGTCACCTTTCTTGGTTTCACGCGGTGATGTTCCGCATCAATGATCGCACGGATAATATCCACAGTTTCGTCCAGATGAAAGTTGCGGTTGACAATCACATAATCGAATGCCTCCACGCGGTTGATTTCCTTGCGCGCGGTGGCAATGCGGATGGCAAGCGAATTGGCAGTCTCGGTTTTGCGCGTCTCAAGACGATGCACCAACGCGTCTTCGCTTTCCGTTGTAATAAAGATCAACAACGCCTCAGGCGCAAGTTTGCGGACGGTCTCTGCGCCCTGCACATCCAGCCGCATGACCACATCCATGCCGCTGGCGAGCGCCTCACGCACCTGCTGTTTGGGAATACCTTTGTAATCGCCATATACAATTGCATGTTCGATCAGCTCATCTTCATCGATCATGCGTGCGAATTCTTCAGTTGAAATGAATAGGTAATCCCTGCCATGCTCTTCGTTTGCCCGCTTTGGACGCGTGGTGGCGGTCACGACAAAGTGGAACGGCAGTCCGCGCTCTTTCATACGCTGCATCACAGTGTCCTTGCCCGCGCCCGATGGACCGGAGATGACAATCAACAATGGTTGTGGATAATGGATATTAAATTCTGTATCGGTGAGTGGAGGCATGAATGAATTTTACCAGAGGGGATAAGGCGATAAATTCGGCTTGGTTACAGCGTGTGCACGCAAAACATGTCAGGCAGTTGTTCCCTGCGCCGTCCTCGGCGCAGGATTTACCTGAAAAACGCCGCCGAGGACGGCGGCTTGAGCTTAGGTTCTGACAACCTTTGCATGCACACGGTTACAGCACACGCTCGATCATCGGACTTAATTCCTCGTTTCCCTCCCCAGCCGACGCCTGACTCAGCCATGCGAGGAACTCTGCATTTCCCTTCGGCCCCAACAGCGGACTCCTGATCAGCCCGCCCACGCGGAAGCCTTCCCGCTGGGCAAAGTTCAAAACATCCAGCAGCACCTGCTTATGGACTTCAGGATCGCGGATCACCCCATCCCCCCGCGACACATCCTTTTTCCCGGCTTCAAACTGAGGTTTAATTAGCGCGACAACATTGCTTTTTTCTTCTTTCATCTTTCCTTCAGTGCTGAAAGAAGAAAGCCTGTCCTGAGCATTGTCGAAGGGAGGAAAGAGCCACCCTTTTACGACGGGAATTAATATCTTCAACGAAATAAACGATGCATCGATTGTTACAAGCGAAACCTGCTCAGGCAAAGACTCTACGAACCGCGCATTGGTCTCCTCCATCACGACGACTCGTGGATCATTACGTAACTTCCAATGCAGAATGCCCTTGCCCACATCAATTGCATAGACCTTCGCCGCGCCGCGTTGCAACAGACAATCCGTAAATCCTCCGGTTGACGCGCCGACATCTGCACAGACCCATCCAGTTACATCTATATCAAACGCTTCGAGCGCCGCATCCAGTTTTTCGCCGCCGCGTGAGACGAAGCGCGGACCGGAGTCAACTGTCAGAACAGAATCGGCCGAGATAGCGGTGGCAGGCTTGAGCATTACCTGACCCGCAACACGCACCTGTCCCGCCATGATCATCGCCTGTGCCTTGGCACGCGATTCCGCGAGTCCGCGTTCGACGAGCAGCACATCCAAACGAACTTTTGACATGTCTGAATTGTAATTCGAGAATCGGAATCTCCAATCTCTAATCTCCAATTACCAATTACTAAACCCTCTGTTATCATTAACCCATGCTTTCCTCCCTGATAAAAGCCATGCGCCCGCGCCAATGGACGAAAAACGGCTTCGTCTTTTTTGCGTTGATCTTCGACAAGCAATTATTTTCACCCGCGCCGTTTTTACGAACACTGGAAGGGTTCTTTTTATTTTGCCTGATCTCAAGTGCAGTCTATCTGTTCAATGACATTGCTGATATCGAAGCAGATCGCCAGCATCCTGAAAAGAAATATCGGCCTCTTGCTTTAAGGATGTTGCCCGTCGGTGTTGCTCTGGGCGCGGCAATTGTGCTGTCAATCGTCTCGTTGCTCCTCGGGTATTTTCTGGAACCCGTCTTTGCAGGAATTCTGGCTCTTTATCTGACGCTCAACTTGCTTTATTCGCGCTGGCTCAAGCACGTGCCCATTCTCGATGTGCTCATTATTTCATCAGGCTTTGTTTTACGCGTGGCTGCAGGTGTGGCATTGATTACAGTCGAAAGATTCTCTCCGTGGTTATATATGATCACAATCCTGTTCTCTCTTTATATTGGGTTGGGCAAACGCCGCGCAGAAATGAATCTGCTTGAGCAGGCAGCAGGTGCACACCGCAAAGTATTGGATGGATACACAATCCCGCTGCTTGATCAATATATTACGATTGTCTCGGGCATGACCATCGTGGCTTATTCTCTTTACACGTTCTCTGCACCCAACCTGCCTGTCAATCACAGTATGATGCTCACGATTCCATTTGTGGTCTATGGCATCTTTCGTTATCTGCAACTGATACAAACAGGTCATGCCGCGGGCGCGCCGGATGAGGTTGCGCTCAAAGACCGCCCATTGCAGATCACAGTATTCTTGTGGGGGCTTGCTGTGATTATGATCTTTTATCTCTCGTAAGAGGTAAGGCGGATTGGTCGCGAAGCATCCCCCGAAGGGGGACAATCCGCCCCACGATATATGACCACAGCCTCCGCCCCCGGCAAAATTATCTTATTTGGTGAACACGCGGTCGTCTACGGACGGCCTGCACTAGCTGTCCCAGTTATACAGGTTCATGCGGATGTCGAAGTCCTGGACTCTCCCCGCGCAGGGATTTGGATCAACGCACCGGACATCAGCCTCCACGCCGAACTAAATACACTTCCCTCCGACCATCCAATTGCTGCCGTTATACATAACTTTCTCTTCCTCATACGCACATCCCCCTCTCTCACTCGCGCTGAGCGGAGCGCCAGCGAAGACGAAGCGGGGAGAGGGGTTAGGGGCGAGGGTGGATTCCCCAATCTCAATATTAAAATCACATCTACCATCCCTGTCGCATCCGGGCTCGGCTCCGGCGCGGCAGTGACAGTTGCCTTAACCCGCGCGTTATCATCTCATCTCAATCATTCAATGACAGATAACGCGGACGCGGTCAGTGCGTTCACATATGAAATTGAAAAACTCTATCACGGCACACCCTCAGGAATTGACAATACGGTTATCACATATGCCAAACCTGTTTATTTTATGAAACGCCCCCCCTCTCCTTCCAGGAGAGGGGCCGGGGGTGAGGTCGAAACCTTCAAGGTCGGCAAACCATTCACCATCGTCATCGGCGATACGGGAATCCCCGCACCGACGAAAGAATCCGTTGCTGATGTTCGCCAACTGTGGATGAAGGACACAAAACGCTTTGAGGTGATATTCGATGAAGTTGCCGACATTTCCTTTTCTGCCCGCCGCGTCATTGAGGAAGGCTGGGTCGAAATGCTTGGCACACTGATGGATGAAAATCATGCGCTGTTGCAGGAAATGACAGTCTCTTCACCTGAACTTGATCAACTCGTTTCAACCGCACGGAATGCCGGGGCATTGGGGGCAAAACTGAGCGGAGGTGGGCGCGGCGGTAATATGATCGCGCTGGTTAATCCTGAAAGAGCGGAAGAAGTCGCATCCGCTTTGATAACTGCTGGCGCAAAACGGACGTTGATTACGACGGTTTCATAATATAGCGCGTTGTTTGCTCAAGCCGCCGTCCCCGGCGGCGCTGAGGAAATATTAATCAACCCAAGTCAACATGAACGGGGTTCACCCTGGAGCATGAAAATGTGCTACAACCAGAAGGAGCAGCCAACCCCAAGGTCGCAAGCAATTGGTGCCAAGAG
>JAKEFL010000337.1 GCA_022616105.1 Anaerolineae bacterium
AGTGAACACCGCATCCCTTACAAGGCGTCGGCGGTTGATCGCTGAGGAGGGCTGTGCGCCATGTCTGATAGCGCTCGTCGTTCCATATGTCCGTGAAGTTCCGCTCGAACAGATTACCCATCTTCAGGCTTTCGTAATCATTTGTCGCAAACGGACTAATGCAACAGGGCAGGCAGTTTCCGTTCGCTGTGACATACGCGGTTGTCCATGGGCGAAGGCAGCCCTGCCAGGGCTGCTGGTCACGCAGCATTGCCGCGCCCAAACTCCGCCGTGGGTCGGTCGCGCCAGAGGCTCGCAGGCTGATCCCATTTTCTTTTGCGATCAGTTCAGCTTCGGCGATATAGCGATCCGCCAGTTCGTCGAAGTCGTCGAAAAGAGCGTGACCCACATCCATCATGCCGGGGGGATTTTCATTATCCAGATAGTAAACCATGCGTTGGACATACACTTCTTTGACGCCCATTCGAGCCGCAAGCCGGATCAAGTCGGGCAGTTCTTCGATGTTTTCGCGCATCCCGGTCATCCAGATCGAGACGCGGGGATTCTCTTTCCCAAGGTTGCGTTGCAGTTCGGTAAACTTTGTCAGATTCCCAACAATCTTATGTAATAGTGGTGCTCCCCGGATCCGTGCGTAAGTTGTCGGCTTCGCGCCGTCAATCGAACAGCGCATTTCATCCAAACCGCTATTAAGTAGTTTTTGTCCCCATTGCTCTGTCAGCAAAGTTGCGTTGGTATTGAACAACACGGTTACGCCCCGCTGCTTCAAATGAGTGATCATGCGTGGCAAGTCCCTATTGATAAGCGGCTCGCCAATTCCATGCAGAACAGCGCGTTCCATTTTGGGGAATTGCTCTGCGATCTTCAAGAAATTTTCCCAGGAGAGGGTCTGCGGCTCTTCATAGCTGACGAAGGTGCGCGGGCAGGTTTCACACAAAAGGTTGCAGTGATTGGTTACTTCGATAAATATAACGCGCGGCGATTCAGCGGCTATTGACCCACGTGTTTGAGGGTCAACAAATGTATATGCCGCAGGCAGATTTTGGTAGGTGTCTCGCGGAATGGTGGGGATGTTGCTTGTTGGAATCATAAATGTGCCGCCAAGCTTACTTTTTTGTTTTCAGGTGGAAGCCAATAACGTACCATTGGCTAGGTGACTATAACATACAATGAAACATATATACATTAAATTTTTCTTAAGGATTCAGGACTTTCTTAACACCGGGATAGTATTTTACCAACTCAAATGAATTGGGTATAGTCTTGCTATCAGGCTTGAGTTGTGCTTTCGGAACCACCCATTTATTTGTCACAGAACATGAATATTCTGATCGATTCTGTGTATCCCTGCTCTTGCGGTTATTATAGTGATTCACTGAAACCATGTACTTGCACGCCAGCACTCGTGACGAAATATCAAAAATGGATATCAGGTCCACTGCTCTATAGAATTGATATTCACATCGAAGTTCCGCGTGTGGATTATGAAAAGTTGAGTGGAGATCGAGTACGTGAGACCAGTGAATCGATCCGAGCACGAGTACAGGCAGCGCGAGATAGACAGCGCAATCGCTTCTCGAATAACGAATCCTCTATTGTATGCAATGCGGATATGCGCGTCGGGAAAATAAGGCAATTTGGCCGGTTGCAGGCTGAAGGCGGTGTGCTGAGCGTATCGAAGCATTAGAGTTTGATGCGAGCGGCGACATCGTCAATTCAATGGCTTGCAGGAAAGCCTCAAGTCGAATATTATTCAACGATTCTTACCTATGCTATCGAGACACCTGGGCTTTCAAAGAGTAATTTTCGATTGTGATTCAACGCTTGTCGTGGTTGAAGGGATCAATGAGCTGGCGCGGCTTAAAGGGCAGGCGGAGTATATTGCCAAATTGACTCAGGATGCGATGAATGAAAAAATCACGCTGGAGGAAGTGTATGCCGAACGCCTTGAGCGACTACGTCCGACCCGCGCTGAACTAGCTGAAATAGGGCGTATCTATCGCCGTGCACTTGTGCCGCAAGCAGCTGAAGTTGTGAGCGCTTTGCAACAGGCAGGCGTGGAAGTGTTCATCCTCAGCGGCGGATTGAAGTCCGCGGTGCTCGATCTGGCGGAACTGTTGCGCGTACCCGCGGCAAATGTCTATGCGGTCTCTGTGGAACTGGATCAGTTAAAAGGCACATGGTGGAATTACATGCATCATCAATTTACTGGCAATCCTGATGAAACTTATTTGGCTTTTGCTCCAACGCCACTGGCGGAATCGAGTGGTAAATCTGCATTGGTACGGAATCTTGCGGCGGATGGAAAGCGTACAGTTATGGTTGGCGATGGCTCCACAGATTTGGTAACGAAAGATGTTGTTCGGTTGTTTATTGGCTTTGGCGGTGTGGAGCGGCGTCCAGGTGTTGTCGAGGGTGCAGAAGTTTTCCTCGAGGGACCTGGTTTGGCAGGTTTGCTTCCGATCACACTTTCATCTTATAAAGCGAGCAAACTGGCAAACACAACATTGTGGGAAGTCTTTCAGGAAGGGTTACAAGAAATCGAGAATGGACGTATATTGTTCAAAGACGAATCTTACCGCCAGCGCATTCTTCGAGCACATAAGAGCGTCAATAATCCTGAGCAGAATTTTGGTGAGTAGACATGGCTTATCGTATTCTTATCACAGATCCGATTAATAGCATGGGGTTGGATATTCTAAACTCAGCAGAAGATGTGGAAGTGGATGGTATCCACGGTTTGTCCGCAGCCGAACTCTGTGAGCGTATCGTGAACTATGATGCCCTGATTACTCGCAGCGGCACGCCTCTGGATGCGATTTTTTTCAAAGCAGCGTCCGGTCATTTGCGTATTGCAGCGCGTGCGGGCATTGGTATTGAAAACATAGATATACACGCCGCGACATTGGCGGGCGTAATCGTCATGAACATCCCGGAAGTCAATGCGCGTGCGGCAGCAGAACATGCATTTGCGTTACTTCTTGCGTTGTGTCGAAATGTACCGCAGGCAAATGCCCGTCTACGGGAGGGAATCTGGGAACGCCAGCCTTTTCTGGGAACACAACTCGCTGGGAAGACTCTTGGCATCATTGGCTTGGGTCGTATTGGGCGGTTGGCGGCGGCGCGTGCGCGTGCATTTGATATGAATGTGATCGGATTTGATCCCTATGTTTCGGAGGAAGTGACAGAAACTCTGCGAGTGGAGCTTGTGGAGGACTTGGATGAAATTTTACCCCGAGCCGATTTCATTTCTTTGCATGCCCAGCTTACTGAGGAGACGCGTGGATTGATCGGTGCAAAGGAATTTGCGCATATGAAAAAGGGTGCTCGAATTATTAATACTGCGCGCGGCGGCTTGATTGACGAAGCCGCGTTACTGGATGCATTGAACCTGGGTCAGGTGGCCGGCGCTGGGCTGGATGTCTTTCAAACAGAACCAGTTTCAGGGACATCTGAAGCGTTGGTGCAGCATCCTCATGTTGTTGCAACGCCGCATCTGGGCGCATCCACATTCGAGGCACAAGAGGATATTTCCATTCGCATTGCTCAACAAGTTTTGGATGCCTTGCGAGGAGTAGGATATCGGAACGTAGTCAATCTCCCTTTTGTTGGAGAGGTGGATTACCGGACGATCGCACCATTCATGCTGCTGGCTGAGAAGATAGGCTCTCTCCAAATGCAGCTATTGCACCAGCACGGCTTTGTTCTTTCTGAGATGCAAGTGCAGGTGACTTACCATGGGGATACGATACAGGATCAGACCAAGCCACTCACTGTAGCCCTGCTAAAGGGTCTACTCACGCCGATTCTGGGTGACAGTGTTAACTATGTCAATGCGCCGCAATTCGCACATGACCGCGGTTTGAGTATTAGTCAGGGGATGCTGCCTGGGGTGGAAGACTATGCCAATGTGATTGCATGCCGTGTTATGGTGGGAGATGAAAAGCGGCTTATCGCCGGGAGCTTGTTGACTCAATCCGCCTTGAGAATTGTTCGCATGGATAACATGCTGATGGACGCATTGCCATCCGGATTTGCTTTGGTAATCAAAAGCCGCGATGTGCCCGGTGTGATTGGGCAGGTTGCTACGCTGCTGGGTCGCGCAAAACTAAATATTGCCGAATACCGACTTGGACGAGACGAACCGGGTGGCACGGCTCTTTCATTCATTAACCTTGATTCTGAAGCGCCGGATTTCGTGCTTGCAGAACTTCGTTCACTGGAGCCAATCATCGAAGTGCAGCAAGTGAATTTGTAGATCTTGATTTAGAGCGGACCTGCTTAATTCCGTAAATCACGATTTCAATGTCACTCTGAGCGAGCGAAGAGTCTCGGATGAAATTACAAGAGATTCTCACCTGCACTTCGATTTGCTTGGCAAATCGTGCAGGTACAAGTGTCGTCGCCAGAAGAACGCTGGCTCCTCACGCGAAGCGTGACAAACCTGTGATTTACGGAAATTCTTTAACCACCTGCGACCTTGGCTGTAGCCGCGGAACGTGTGTGAACATCCAGTTTTTCGAAGATTGCTTTTAAGTGTCTTTTGACGGTATTCGTGGTGATAAATAATTTCTCTGCGATTTCCTTGTTGGTCAAGCCCTGTGCCAGCAAATCAAGGACTTCATGCTCCCGATCGGTAAGAGTACCCAGTTCATTCAGTGACTGATATTTTTGTTTCGTCTCTTCAAGCACACGGCGAAATGCGGCGCGGTCAAAGGCTTGTTTTTCGATATAAGCTGATATTGAATATTCGGAATAAATGCGTTGGATCTCCTCAGGTTCAGTAATACCGCTAACAACAATGGCAGGAATCCCTTCGGCGCGCGTAGCAGCAAGCAATTGATAACCATCCTGTTTTGGATCAATTGTGCTCTTATCCCAGGTGTTGATTGCTTCTTGAAGGAACAGGTCAATCACTGCCAATGTAAATTTTTCTCTGCGAATATAACCAAAAGCATCGCCAAAGCTGGCACAGGTACGCACGTGAAACCCGGCATCGCTTAAGAGTTCCTCGAGAATACTCCGCCACCCGGCATCATCCTCCACAACCAGCGCTTTTTCATTCGAACGTTTCGGTGGCGCAGGCTGCCCCTTTACCGGGGTGGAGGAAACTGTTGAAGCGGAAGCAGGAACCGGCGTTGTGATGATCGGCGGACTTACCAAAATCCGATAAACAGTATCGCGAAACTGGCTGCGGTGGAAACTTTCCTTTCGAAGAAATGTGAATGCACCATAATCCGTCAGCGCAGTGACCGCCAGTTCGACCGTGGCAAATCCCGTCAAAAGAATCGCGCGGCAGTTGGGGTCAAGCCGGCGGACTGCATCCAAAACGCGCAAGCCATCGTAATTGTTGTGATCGTTTGGTGAAAGGGAAAGGTCAACGACCGAGACGCGATGCGGCTTGGATTTAAGCGCGAGGACAGCCTCATCGAGATTGCTGGCAAGGTCCACCTCCAGCCCGCATTCGGAGAGAATTTCACTGATGATTTGCTGCCACGAATGATCGTCTTCGATCACCAGCGCGCGTAGAACTTGTGCCATTATGAGCGCTCCATCGTAGGCAGGCGCAATCGAAATGTTGTGCCATGATTGCCATCACTCTCAACCGTGACAGAACCACCAAGACGAGTCATGA
The DNA here is from genome assembly GCA_022616105.1 of Anaerolineae bacterium. Classification (GTDB taxonomy): domain Bacteria; phylum Chloroflexota; class Anaerolineae; order Anaerolineales; family Villigracilaceae; genus Defluviilinea. The sequence continues at coordinate 5,633 of JAKEFL010000337.1, forward strand.
GTGTTTTCACCCACCATAAACCAAACCCCAGTTTTCCGGGATGGGCTGACGTACGTGAAAAGTTCAATTCAAAAATCTGGTTATGAAATTCCGGCGCAATACCAGGCCCGCTGTCTGTTACAGAAACTTCGACCCATTCAGGTAGTGCGACGCCTTGAATGAAGATGGAACCATTCCCATTCATCGCGGAAATTGCATTCTCGATCAGATTTCTAAAAACAAAAATGAGGCTCTGCCCTCCAGCGATGACTGGAGGTAAATCTTCCAGTCCATTTGTTTTGACCTGAATGCCGTTCGGTATTTGGACGACACGAATCGCGTCGGACACACGAGCAGCAATATAAACATTTTCCATGAGAATGGGACGCAAGTGTGAAAGATTTTCCTGCACGATCTGCATGGCGTCGCTTGCACTGCGCTCGATCTCTTTAAGATTATTCGCAAGATACGAGTCTGTTTCGAGGATCGGTTGATATTTATCCTGAATGGCTTGAATACGAACAGGGATCGTGCCAACCTTGTTGTTCATGTTGTGCAACAGATTCGCCGAAATATCGCCAACTGCTGCAAATGTTTCCGCTGTCCAATGTTTTTCCTGCGATGTTCGCAAAGCCTGTTGATGGGATTCGTTTTTGACTGCCAGCGCCGCGTAATTGGCGAGACATGCCAGCACCTTTTTATCCCATTCGGACTTGGCGCTTCGTTCTTCGTCCGGGTCTGCATTGAACACCCCGAACATCCCCAACTCTTTTGCCTGATCACTGCCTGGGAGCGGAATCAACAGGACATTGGACTGATCCGTCTCTTTGAAAACTTTGTCCGTGTATTGACCATGCCCATCGGATGATGTTAGTTGAAAATCGCCAGATTCATTCTTTAACCAAATTGCACTGGACGATGTATTGAGCAGGTTGTTTGCCATTGCACAGAGACGATCCAACACCTTTTGAGTAGGTTGTGATATCAATAATCGAGCAGCTTCCTGCAGAGCATCCAGCAAGCGGACTTCCTGAATGGCGGTGATGGCATACGTCGCAAGCGATTGCAGCATATGATTGTCATCCTCAGAAAATGCGCCTAACTGCGGACTCTCGAGATTGAGGACACCCTCCAGACGCCCGCTGGAATTGATCAGGGGAACAGCCAATTCAGAACGCATTTCCAAATTCGAGTCGAGTGGATAATAAATCTTTGACCAGGGTTCCTGGCGCAGGTCCGAGATGAGCAAAGGCTCGCGTGTACGCGCTACATACGCCATGACGCTGTTTCCATCCAGCGGAAGTTTTTCAACGAGTGGGCGCTCAAGCCGGATGCCTGTTACTACACGAGTGACAAGATATTCACCGTTTTTGTCAAGTAGACGAAAGATGCCATATTGAGCATTCGTGATTTCAAGCGCCAACTGCAAAATTGAATCAAGCGTTTCATCAAGACGCAGCCGGGATGAGATCAATAATCCCGCCCGACGGAGTTGGTTTAATTCCTCCTCCTTGCGAATCAAGTCGCGTCTCATTCCGGCGAGACGCCGCGCATGATAGATCGCCATGGCAGCTTGATTGACAAAATTATCGAGCATGAGTTGTTCGAGGTAGGTGAACTGTCGCTCCTCATGCAAATAAATGTATAAGAGTCCCACGACCTGTTCCGCGACGATCAAAGGAAAACATGCGACCGCTTTGACACCGCGTGCAGCATGATAAGGATGAACGTTTAGATCAGGTTCTTCGTAGGAGAATATTCTACGCCTGCGCTGAATCGTCCGCATTCCACTTCCATGCGGGCGCGGCGCGTCATCGGGATGGTTTGTCGTTGAAGGTGCGTGTCCTTCAGGTTCAGAAGAGACGCGCGATTCATTCTCGAACAGGCCCGTCTTTTGGTCGTAGGTATAAATCACAGCCGAAGAACCGGGCACCACGCGGATCGCGCTTTCCACGATCAATTGCAGGCTCAAATCATTTTGGTCTGCATCCGCGGAGCCAATACGATTGATCGCATCGCTGATCTGGTTCAGGCTTGCCAGCGCCTCCAGCAGACGTGGATCAGTATCTGGAGAAGAGGGTGGGAAAGGATCTGTCGTCATCTCAAATAATGCCTGCTCATGAAACAACAACGATTTTCTCATCGCTTTGCGATCCGTGCAAGTTGTGGTCATGCCAGATTTCGAAGGAGATTCCAGCCAAGTTGAACTGCAAAGAACATCAGGGCGAGTCCGCAGGTCAGGTTGACAAGGCGGAAGAAGTTCGCGGTAACAAACTTGCGTCCCCATGCAACGAGTCCCGCCATGACAAAGCACCAGAGAATGGCTCCACCCAAAAAGCCAGCAAAGAAGATGGCGAAATGAATCGGCTGAGGCGTGCTGGATATGGATGCGAATACAGTGCTGCCGAGTCCCGTCCAAAAAACAATGTTCATCGGGTTGCCAAGGGACAGAAACGCGCCGTTGGCAAAATCTCCGCGATTGGATATGGGTGAGGTGGTGTCCAGTTCTTTGCCAAAGTGGGCATCGTTGAGAGCGTTCCATGCAAGCTTGAGCATCAACACAATGCCTATCAGGCTGAGGATCGCTTTAGCGATGTTGTTTTGAACGATGAATGCCAGGCCAGTCAGGGCGATGATTGCCCAGGTTGTATCACCAACAAGCGAACCGAACTGAACAAATAATGCGGGAATAAACCCGCGCGCGGCGCCGCGGCGAACGGTCTCTGCTGTAATAACACCGGGCGGGGCGCAAAAAGCAATTGCCAGAACAAACGATGAAATGAAGCGTGACATAAGTTTATGGGAAAGACCGAGGTTGTCCTCGGCCTTTTGGTTTTGCCTTTCCTGATGGGATTGATGCGGCGTAGGTCGGATTGCCAATCCGACTTACATTAGGCGTCATAATACAAAGTAAACTCATACGGATGAGGCCGCAAACGAGCTGGGTCTACCTCGTTCTCACGTTTATAGGAAATGTAAGCTTCGAGCAGATCGGTAGTGAAAACATCGCCTTTCAGCAGGAATTCATGATCGGCCTCGATTGCACTGAGTACCTCATCCAATGAGCCAGGCACCTGCTTGATTTTCTTAAGTTCTTCAGCAGGAAGTTCATACAAGTCCTTATCAACTGGTTCGCCCGGATCAATTTTGCTTTGAATACCGTCCAAGCCTGCCATGAGCATCGCTGAGAAAGCCAGGTACGGATTGCACAATGGATCGGGCGCACGGAATTCAACACGTTTGCCCCTGGCACTCTTCGAGTAGACCGGAATGCGGCAGACCGCGGAACGATTGCGCTGGGAATAAGCGAGATTGACCGGCGCTTCAAAACCGGGGACGAGGCGGCGATAAGAGTTTGTGGTCGGCGCGACCAGCGCGAGCAGGGCAGGAGCGTGCTTCAGCAATCCACCAATATAATATTTTGCCGTATCTGAGATACGAGCATATCCAGACTCATTGAAGAACAGGTTTTCGTCACCATTCCATAAACTCTGATGGACATGCATACCGGAGCCATTGTCACCAAACAACGGTTTGGGCATAAAAGTAGCAGTCAAACCATTTGCGCGGGAAACATTCTTCACAAGATACTTATACTTGGTGAGCTTATCAGCCATGCCCAATAGGCCGTCGAAGCGCATGTCAATTTCACATTGACCGGCAGTAGCCACCTCATGGTGATGCACTTCGACCTCCACGCCTGAAGCGATGAGTGCCAGAACGATCTTACTGCGGATATCCTGCAAGGTATCGGTCGGCGGAGTGGGGAAATATCCGCGCTTGGGGGGGATCTGCCCGCCCAGGTTGGGTTTCAGATCCTCGCCCGAATTCCACCAGCCTTCACTGCTATCAACATAGTAAAAACTGGAATTCGTTCCACCACCGTAACGCACATCGTTGAAGATAAAGAATTCAGCTTCAGGTCCCCAGAAACTCTCTGATGCGATGCCACTGTCTTTGAGATAAGCCTCTGCTTTTCGTGCGACATAACGAGGATCGCGTTCGTAGGGTTCACCGGTAATGGGATCGTAGACATCACATATGAGCACAAGCGTTGGAACTTCCAAGGTAGGATCGACAAAAGCAGTGTTTGGGTCTGGAAAGAGGAGCATGTCAGATTCATCAATGGTCTTGAAGCCGCGGATGGACGAGCCATCGAAACCGATGCCTTCCTCGAATAAAGATTCATCCATTGTGGATGCCGGTATACTGAAATGCTGCCAGGTGCCCGGAAGATCGATAAAGCGCAGATCAACCATCTGAACATTCTTTCCCATTCCGATCACTTCTTTTACTGTTTTTGTCATTGGAAAAACTCCTGCAAATAAATTTATATACTGTCAATTTGGGATAAGAATATGTCTGGTTTTTTGTACACGGATTTCGCGGACTTCACGGTTTTTTTCGTTCTTTTTACGGAATTTTCCGTGCCTTCCGTGCGCGAAGCGTCCATGTCCGAAAAGGTTTATCCCGAACTCACGTTATATATTGTCGAATGGATTATATGGGTGAGGAGAAGGCCCAGTCTATTACCCAAATGGGTAAATTATGAGGCGGTTGAGAGATCTCAACCGCCTTTTGTTTTTCTGCTAACCACCTGACAGTTTGCCTCAATATATTTCGTTGGTTGAGTAGGCGGCGCTTGTCCGCCGTATCGAAACCAACAGGAAACATAAATTGCTGGGATTTGTGGTTTCGATACGCCCTTCGCTGTCGCTTCGGGCTAATCAACCACCACTTGATTCAAAAGTGTCGAGCGAAGAGTGTTCGTCTCAGTCTGAGATTCCGACAGCATTCACGAGATCTGTTTCCAATCTACGAACATCGATATCTCCTTCATAAGCCAGCGCCTCGCGTCCGCGTTCGCCAGTGCGGATGCGGATAACTTCTTCAACCGGGTACACGAAAATGATCCCGTCGCCGATGTCCCCTGTCTGTGCCGCCTGCTGGATGATCTCGATCGTTTTCTCGACGTTGTGGTCACTCAGGATGATATTGAGTTGGACGCGCGGCAGAAGGTCAACTTTATAGGTTCCTATTCGGCCAGCCAGTTCAATCCCACCCTGACGGCCGTGCCCGCGCACTTCCATCACGTTCATCCCGATAATTCCGATTTCAGAGAGGGCTTCCTTGACGGCAATCAATTTTTCCTCGCGAAAGATGGCTTCGATTTTCTTTGTCATGACAAATCTCCTTTTGTATAGTTCAGGCGTAAGCCCGCTCACCGTGTTCGCTGATATCCAACCCCACTTCCTCTTCATTTTCCGTGACACGCAGACCCATAAACCTGCTCAATAATTTGGTAATCACAAATGTGACGCCAAACGCGAATGCAATCGACACGAGTGCCGCGAGAGCCTGGATCAAAAACTGACTTGGGTTACCATAGAACAATCCATCTGCGCCAGCCGAATTGACCAGTTTGGTGGCGAACAAGCCAGTTGCCAGCGCGCCCCAGGTCCCACCCATGCCGTGACAAGCCCATACATCCAGAGACTCATCCAATCCCCATTTTTGTCTAAGCCGAATTGCATAGAAGCTGATCGGAGCGGCGAGCCCGCCGATCACGATCGCAGCCATGGGAGTGACGAAACCCGCTGCAGGCGTGATCGCGACCAATCCCACTACAGCGCCGGTCACAATTCCGAGCACGCTGGGTTTGTTATCGCGCCAACTGAGGAACATCCACACAACTGCTGCCGCGGCTGCCGCGGTATTTGTGGTCACCAAAGCGTTGACAGCCAACCCGTTTGCAGCCAGCGCGCTTCCACCGTTGAAGCCGAACCAGCCCATCCAGAGCAGACCTGCACCCAGGACAGTGAAGGGAATGTTGTTGGGCTCCAGGGGAGCATGCCCGAACCATTTGCGTTTCCCGAGCACGATGGCAAAAGCCATCGCAGAAAATCCGGCGGTGATGTGAACGACAGTTCCACCGGCGAAATCCAACGCGCCGATGCTGCGCAGAATGCCGCCCACTCCCCATACCCAGTGCGCGACAGGGTCATATACCAAAGTGGCCCATAATACTGTGAATACAAGGAAAGCTTTGAAGCGGACCCGTTCCACGAATGCGCCTGTGATCAGCGCGGGTGTGATGATGGCGAACATCATCTGATACGCCGAGAAGGCAAGGTGTGGAATCGTCGGCGCGTAATCAGCATTGGGTTCAGCCCCTACTCCAGACAAGCCAAGGAAATTTAAGCCGCCAATCAAGCCGCCCATGCTTGTGCCAAATGCCAGGGTATAGCCGATAATTACCCATTGCAGGCTGATCAAACCCACAGTGATAAAGCTTAGATTGATCGTTGAGAGAAGATTTTTTCTCCGAACCATGCCGCCGTAGAAGAATGCCAGCGCGGGTGTCATCATCATGACCAGGGCAGTGGCAACCAGAATCCAGGCTGTGTCTCCAGCATTGATTGTGTCCATTGTGTTGATCTCTCCTTAACTCCAGTAATTTGGACAGTGGGTAAGATGAACCCATATCCATTCAGGTATTGTATGGAAATGAAGGCATAGTACTATTCCCCGAATGGGTAATTAATCAACCGGGAAGTATCCGTTGCTGTCTCCATTTGGGATAGCAGACGATGAGTAAATGCATATTAGTGGATGTATAATTTGCATATAAGCTATTTTACAGAGTCAATCTGTCTAACACCCCGCACGGGCATTTTAAAGAATGACTCTGCATAAGTCCTAGTTGAACTAAGCGCTATGCGCAGGAATCCCGGACGAAAGAACATGCCATAGATTCATAACTGGTCCTGGTCAGGGCTATATTACCTGTATTGGAATCCC
>JAKEFL010000054.1 GCA_022616105.1 Anaerolineae bacterium
GAAAACGGTAATTGCTTTTAATCAAGCCAATGAGGGCAAGAATGACTGTGACCAGGATGGCGGGCCACCCGACGAGGAGGATGAGGATGAAATCAAACATATTGTTTCAAGTGTCATTGCGAGGAGCCGCTGGTTGAGACGCAAGCAGTCGAAACCAAGGCGACGCAGCAACACCTGCACTTCGATTTGCTGGGCAAATCGTGCAGGTGCAAGTGTCTCAACTAACCTGCAAACAGAAAATTACTGGTGCACTGCGCTTCGACTATGGTTGGTCTCGATACGCCCCGCCAAAACCATGCGGGGCTACTCGACCAACACTCCGCTCAGCGCGAAAGTAGTCTCTTCGCAGCCTTATTATGTTTTTCAATCAACTTCTGTTCATCAACAGTGACCAACTGTCCTTCTTTGACAACGAACTTTCCGCCCACGACCGTGTAATCTACATTGACAGGTTGACCGAAGACGACCGCTGCAACAGGATCATGCATCCCTGCATAACCGATGCGATTGAGATTGATGGCGAAGAAATCGGCACATTTGCCGGCTTCGAGTGAGCCGATGTCATTGCGCCCAACGACTGCTGCACCGCCGCGGGTTCCTAAATACAATGCTTCGCGCGCAGTCATAAGCACCCTCACCCCTAGCCCCTCTCCCGTGGGGAGAGGGGGATTATGTGCCGCGGACTCTCCTCTCCCTTTGGGAGAGGAGCTGGAGGTGAGGGAGAAACCCGTGATCCCTTCTTTCATACGGGAAACCAACATTGCGTTGCGGACTTCGGCTAAGAGATGTGAGCCATCATTGGAAGCAGAGCCGTCCACGCCGAGACCGACGTTTACGCCTGCCGCGCGGTATTCTTTGACCGGTGCGATGCCAGAAGCGAGTCGCATGTTCGAGGTGGGACAGTGCGCCACGCCACAGTTGTGCTTTGCAAAGACTTTGATCTCCTCATCATTAACCCACACTGCATGCGCGAACCAGACGTCATCGCCGACCCAGCCCACTTCCTGCATATAACCGACGGGACGATGACCGAACTTCTGCAGGCAGAATTGTTCTTCGTCTTCGGTTTCCGCAAGGTGGGTATGAAGATGAACGCCGTATTCACGCGCCAGTTTGGCGGATTGTTTCATTAAGTCGGTTGTCACTGAAAATGGAGAGCAAGGCGCAAGGACAATCTGCACCATCGCGCCGGCTTTCGCGTCGTGATATTCTTCGATCAGCCGCTGGGAGTCTTTGAGGATGGAGTCTTCGTCGTCCACAACGGAGTCAGGCGGAAGCCCGCCCTGTGAAGCGCCGAGGGACATCGAGCCGCGCGACGCCTGAATGCGGAGTCCGATCTCCTGCGCGGCGGCAATTTCGTCGTCCAGTTTGGATCCGTTCGGGAAGAGATAGAGGTGATCGGAAGCCATTGTACATCCAGATAGAGCGAGTTCCGCAAGCGCGGTTTGAGTCGAGGTAAAAATATCGTCGGGCTGGATGCGAGCCCAGATGGGATAGAGGGTTGTGAGCCAGTTGAAGAGATTGACATCCTGCGCGGGGGGGACGGCGCGCGTGAGGGTCTGGTAGAAGTGATGGTGCGTGTTGACGAGACCCGGCAGGACGATGTGATCCTTGAGGTCGAGCACTTCGTCGGCAGTTTGCGGAAGCTCAGACATGGGTCCGACCTCCTGAATGAGGCTGCGGCGAATAAAAAGACCACCGTCCGATATTTCGGTTTGGTGGTCGTCCATCGTAAGGATGTGGGCGTTTTTGACTAGTAAGGTAGTCATGTAGTTTGGTAGTTAATTAGTTGTGTAGTTGGCTGGACAGGTGGTCGAGTAGTCCCGCGGGTTTTCGCGGGACGTATCGAGACCAGACTAAATTTGTCTGACAAGTCGAGTGTAGCAAAAAAGGGGGAGGATGTCAACGGAGTATTAGAAACTCTCAACTCAAGTATAGTTTGGATGACGACTTACATGCTATAATTTTATCGAAACTTATAATCTTCCAAGGATAATTATGACTATCTGTGTATCTGTCAAAGTCAGTGAAGGACTTGTATTAGCAGCAGACAGTACTGCATCTATACAAGGAGCATTGCAAGATCAAAAGGGAAATCAAACAATTGGCATTCTCAAAACGTATGATAATGCGCAAAAACTTTCTCATTTGAATGATTACCCGATTGGAACATTGACTTGGGGAATTTCGCAAATTGGATCAAGAACTGTAGCAAGCCTTATTAAGGAGTATGAATACTCCTTATCATCCCTAGAAGAAGAGAATCAAAAAATTCGCGAGTTACGCATGAGGGGCGCGCATGTAGATACAAACTCGTATCAATATAACGTCAAGGATATCTCAAGGGGACTCTTTGAACATGTAAAAAAATATTATGAGATAGAGTTTTCTAAAATACCTTCCGAGAAAAGACCTCCTCTTGGAATTCTGGTCAGTGGATATTCTTCGAATAATTTTTTCCCTGATCAATGGTTACTAGATTTTCCCACTTCAAACGATATTAATGAATTACGACCTGACGTTAATGGAAAACCAAGTTTTGGGGCGAATTGGTTTGGCTTAACAGATGCAATTATCCGCCTTCATTGGGGAAGAGATGATCAGATTATAGATCTTATTGCCAATCACTTTAAAGTTCCAGTTGACGATATTAAATCATTAGTTGATAGATTTCAGTATCCTGTAGCATTTGAGGGAATGCCGCTTCAAGATGCAATTGATTACACTGTTTATTTAGTAAATGTTGCTATAGGAAGATTTCGTTTTGTAGTCGGCGCACCTCTTTGTGGTGGAGAAATAGATGTATCTGTAATCACTCCTAACTCATTTACGTGGGTAAGGCGCAAATCATGGAAAGCTTGAAATTCACTAAATATGGTAAACTAAGTCCAGGTATATTATGGAAAAAACCTTGATTCAAAACTTTGAAGAGTTAATTGAACAATATCGTCCTTCTATTCATAACGGCACAATCCCTGTATCATTGATTGTCTTAGATGGGGAAAATGCCCTTTTGCGCGTGGAAACAGCGTCGATGGCGTCCAAAGTAATTATCGATGAAGCTTTAGACAACCAGATATTGATTAGGGAGAATATTGTCGAAAGCCTTGAGAGAAGCTTGAGAGATAATTCCGAAGTGTGGGACGAACTTTCCAAACACTAACAAGATCCGAGATTATCCAAATCAACCGCCGAATGATACAAGACTTCGGCGGTATATTCTTTTCAGGGAATGAAAACGTCCATAATCCAGGATCGTTAGATTATTTAGTCAGCACAATACAAGGATCTGTTCTAAATTTTGATCCCTATCCGACTGTAATTGAGAAAGCAGCTTTTCTAGCTTGGAGGATTATTACAGGACACATTTTTATTGATGGAAACAAACGCACAGGAATGGAGTCGTGTAGACTGTTTCTTGATGTCAATGGATATGATTTGCTTATCGATCAAGATATTGTAACAATGGCACTGCGTATCGCAAAAAGCGAAACTGTATTCGAAGATTTTGTAGAATGGCTGAAAAACCGAACTACTCTCCAAAGTAAATAAACTCGTAGTGATGTAAGGTTTTGATTTCTATGCACAGGGATGAGCGGTTTGGGCGGGGTTTGCCCGCCCGACGATGAACCGTCGGGCTATTTTCACAAAGTCCGCTCAGGCGGACTAGCCGCCTTCGGCGGCTTTGTTTGTGTAGCCCTGATATTCATGTCGGGCGGGCATGGTTTGCCCTCACCACTTCGACGGGCTCAGTGCATCGCCTGCCCTCTCCCACAAGGAGAGGGGAAGGGCCCTGCCGATCACGGTTCTCCGTACAGCAAAGTCTTGGGGAAAAAAGTATACCAGCCGAACCAATACGCCAAATGTCCGTTTAGCCGGGGGGCAAGCTCACCATTTGGACCAACCAGCGCTTCCTCGGTCACCTGCCAGAGGTTGCCCGCTGAATCCAAAACTGTTGACTCATCAGGACCTGGATTGAACGTCTCATTTTCACGATAATATGCGCGCACTTCGCCGCCGGCGTTATAGGTTGTCAGGCTTCCCGAGGCTTGTACCGTTATGTCGCCCCGGGAGGCGATGAGAAGGACAGGCGTCTCACCGATCACATCGTTCACAACCTTTTCCTCGATGAGTATCTTTAGTGGGTACGCTTTCGGAATACCGTCCACTTGCAGGGCGTAAATTCGATCCTTGGTTCCAAGAAGTTTACTGCGCTGCCAGACGGGGAACATCGTCTCATTGCTGGCGAAATAGGAGCCATACGCCGCGCCGGGATCGTAGGGTCGTTGATAGCCTGTGTTGATATCCAGCACCCGCGTGTCGGGGTGTTGCTCCAGCCAGGCTTCCCAACTCGTGACAACGACAGGCAACACGTCGAGTTTGATATCTTTGCCAGCCAGTTCCCCCAGCACGGGTTCCCCGGTGATCTGGTTCCAGAGCGTGTGAGTCTGGTGGTCATACATCAACTTGTTACTGCGGAAAAGGAAACCGGAGGAACCAAAGGTGTATGTCTCTCCATTCGAGGCGCGACCATCGAAGGCGATTCCCGCGCCGCAAAGTGTGCAGTACGCCAGGGATAGCGGTACACCGCCGACAACATCGTTCGCCATCTCATGCCAATCCATGATACGAAGCGGATAGGCGCGGTGGTCTCCATTGATGGATATCCCAAAGACCGGTTCTTCCGGCGTGATGTAACTCGCTTCATCCGCAGGGATCATTGCTGCGTTCTTCAGGGCCGGGATGCCATCTACGACCACACCGCCCCATTGGATCTCTTCGATGCGAATGGTGGATGGATGATCATCCTGTAAAAACGCTTCGAACGCTGGGTCTATCCGTCTGAGTACCTTTCCCTTCCAACCCGTAAAACCCGGAGGCGGCTTAAGCGAGGTTGTCCCGTACCACTCGACCCAAGCGGGCCAGTCATCGCCAAAGGATTGACCGCTCAGGGTTTCCAGCGCTTCGATGTGCGCGCGGTAACCGGCTCCCTGCAACAGTCCGATTTGATTTGCGCGCATCAATTCAATGAAAACAGCGATAAAACGTGTATCTTTGTCGGATATGATCGTATCAATCGCTTTTTGGGGGTCAGAGCCAAAGGCAAGATCGTGCATCATTTGAGAGGCTTCATCATCTGGAATAAGCGGCCCGGGTTGCACAGGTACATAGGTTGGCGTGGCAGGCAGCGGCAGGACAGAATCGGAAACTTCATTGGAAGGGCGCCAGAAAGCCAATAGCAGAATAATCGCCAGGAAAACAAATGTGCGGGGTCGCAACAGTTTTTTCAGAAACATAATCATCCCATTAAGAGCCAGGCTTCGATTATCGTATTGGAAAACAAGTGTACCGGCATATCCTTACAAAAGAAATACATAATTCTTACGACTTTATTTCGTGTCAACGGAGCATCAGTCCCGCCAAACGGCGGGGTTTTGATTTCCACGTGCAGAAACGAGCGATTTGGGTGGGGTTTGTCCACCCGACGATACCCTAAAGGGCACACGTGAACCGTCGGGCTAATTTTGCGAAGTCCGCTCAAGCGGACTAGCCGCCAGGGGCGGCTTTGTATGTGCAGCCCTGACATTCATGTCGGGGCGGGCATGGTTTCATCCTCACCCCGACCCACCCCCACTCCACTTTGCTTCGCGGGCTATAGTCCCACAGGGAGAGGGGTACGCGTGGGCCCCTGCTATAATTAGGGTAGAGCAAGGAGCAAATTATGGTTACGCCAGCTGTGAACACCATTATCAAGATGATCGAGCAACTTCCTGAATCGGATCAGGAGAGGGTTGCCGAGCATTTGCGCGAGTATATTGCCACGCTTGAAGATGAAGAAAGGTGGAACGAGGCATTTGCGAAGACTCAGGATAAACTAGTCTATGCCGCTCGAGAGGCGCGCAAGCAAATCGCAGAAGGAAAACTCAAGTCAAGAAAAAAGAGGGATAGCTTCAGACCCCGCCCTCAAGCGGGGTTTTGATTTAAATCATCTGGCATGAAAACCTAATCCGAAGGTATTCGATAACAGACTAAAATACAATCGATATTTATTGTTTTATTGGAGTGAATGATGGAACGAAAAACACAAAGCGGTTATTTATTACTTGCAGATATTTCCGGCTATACGTCCTATGTCGCGCAGACCGAGATCGAACATGCCGACCTTGCCCTCTCCTACCTGCTGGAAACCCTTGTTGAGGAACTTAGCAGCCTGCTGACCATTTGCCAACTGGAGGGTGACGCGGTCTTTGC